>CAJUCB010000010.1:31797-38242 GCA_910584805.1 uncultured Oscillospiraceae bacterium | reverse complement strand
CAATGAGGATGCCACCGGAGTACTGTCCGCCATCCATCTCCTGGACAGCACCATCCAGGAGGTCAAACCCGACTTCACCGGCCTGAATGTGGTGGTCATCGGCGGCGGCAATGTAGCCATGGATGCCACCCGCACCTCTGTACGCCTAGGCGCCAAGTCCGTCAAGTGCGTATACCGCCGCCGCATCTCCGACATGACTGCCCTGGAAGAGGAGATCGCCGGTGCCATGGCGGAGGGCTGCGAAATCCTGCCCTTGAAAGCCCCCGTCCGCATTGACACCGACGAGCAGGGAAAAGTCAGCGGCCTGGTGGTTCAGCCCCAGGTTATTGGCGAGGTTCGAGGTGGCCGTCCCTCCCCCCGGAACGCTGACCAGCCAGAGGAATTGATCCCCTGCGACATCGTCCTGATTGCCGTAGGCCAAGTGGTGGATTCCAAATACTTCTCCGAATCCGGCATGCCCCTGAAATGGGACAACTTCATCACCGCCGACGACGGCAGCGTCCCCGGCATGGATGGTGTATTCTCCGGGGGTGACTGCGTATCCGGCCCCGCTACGGTGATCCTGGCCATCGAGGCCGGCAAGGTAGCCGCGGCCAGTATCGACGAATATCTGGGCTTCCACACTGACATCTCTGCCAACCTGGAAGTCCCCCCTGCCCCCTTCCGCCTGCAAGGGGCCACGGGCCGCATCGACCTCACCGAGCGTGAGGCAAGCTGGCGGAAAAACGATTTTGAACTGATGGAAAACAGCATGTCCAAGCAGGAGATGGACCAGGAGTGCAGCCGTTGCCTGCGCTGCGACCACTACGGCCATGCTGGATTCAAGGGAGGGAGGTTGGCAAAATGGTAACTCTGACCATCGACAACAAGGCCGTCACCGTCCCGGAGGGCACCACCATCCTGGACGCAGCCAAACAGGTGGAAATTCACATTCCCACCCTCTGCTACCTCCGGGATATCAACGAAGTGGGTTCCTGCCGGATCTGCGCCGTGGAGGTGGAGGGGGTCAACAAGCTGGCCACCGCCTGCAACACCCTGGTGGAGGACGGCATGGTGGTCCGCACCAATACCCCCCGGGTACGCATCACCCGAAAGACCAACGTGGAGCTGATCCTCTCCCAGCATGTGGACCACTGTGTGACCTGTGTACGCAGCGGCAACTGCTCCCTGCAAAAGCTGTCCAAGGATATGAACATCCAGTCCGTCCCCTTCGGCAAAGCCACCTCAGAGCGGCCCTGGGACAACACCTTGCCCATCCTGCGGGACAGCTCCAAGTGCATCAAATGTCTGCGCTGTGTCAGCGTCTGCGAGCGTGTCCAGTCCTTAGGTGTCTGGGAAGTCACCGGTTCCGGGGCCCACACCACAGTGCGCGTCCATGGCAGCCCCCGGATGAACGAAACCAACTGTGCTTTCTGCGGCCAATGTGTGGCCCACTGTCCCGTGGGGGCCCTCCGGGAACGGGACGACACCGAGCGGGTGTTTGCCGCCCTCACCGACCCGGAAAAAGAAGTGGTGTTCCAGATCGCCCCTGCCGTCCGGGCCGCCTGGGGGGAGAGTTTAGGGCTGACCCCGGAGCAAGCCACGGAGAAGCGCTTAGCTGCGGCTGTGCGGGCTATGGGTGTTAAGCACGTGTTTGACACCACCTTCTCCGCCGACCTGACCATTATGGAGGAGAGCAGCGAGTTCGTGGAGCGGCTCAGCGACCCAGACCATGCTACCCTTCCCCAGTTCACCTCCTGCTGCCCAGGCTGGGTCCGTTTCCTGCGCAGGGAGTTCCCCAACATGGCCCCCCACCTTTCCACAGCCAAGAGCCCCCAGCAGATGTTCGGCGCGGTAGCCAAGAGCTATTATGCTGAACTGCTGGGTAAGAAGCCGGAGGATATCTTCTGCGTCTCCGTCATGCCCTGCATCGCAAAAAAATATGAGGCCGATGTGCCTCAAGTCAACGATGCAGCGGAGAAGGATGTGGACGTAGTCCTCACTGCCCGGGAACTGGTCCGAATGCTCCGGGCCACTCAGGTCAACGTAGCTGCCCTGCCGGAGGAGGACTTTGACCATCCCCTGGGGGTAGGCTCCGGAGCCGGGGTTATCTTCGGTGTCACTGGCGGCGTCATGGAGGCCGCCCTGCGTACCGCCTATTGGAAGCTCACCGGGAGCAATCCCCCCGCCGATGCCTTCCAGGAAATCCGGGGCCAGAAGCCTTGGCGGGAGGCCAGCTTCACCATCCAAGACACCACCGTCCGCCTGGCCGTGGCATCGGGCCTTTCCAGCGCCCGGATGCTCATGGAGGCCATCCAGTCAGGGCAAGCCTCCTACGATTTCGTGGAGGTCATGGCCTGCCCTGGCGGCTGTTCCGGCGGCGGCGGACAGCCCATCCACGATGGTGTAGACCTGGCCCAGGAGCGTGGTGAACGGCTCTACGCCCTGGACCAAGCAAACCCCATCCGCTTCTCCCATGAGAACCCAGTGATCCAGACGCTATACAAAGAGTATTTGGAACAACCCCTGTCCCACAAAGCCCACAAGCTGTTGCATACAGAGCAGGCAAAATGGGAACTGTAACTCCCCGTCAATCAAACAGATCAAAGCCCGCTGCGTAACCACCGCAGCGGGCTTTTTCCTGCTTTCCTATTTCAAAAAATAACTTACATAAACGCCGCGCCACTCTCCCAAGCCTGGCCTACCTTCTCACCAACGGCATAATAGCCGTGCTGGAAGGTATCAAACACAAAGGCATTGAGCTTGGCAGGGTCCACGACGCCGTCCCCATCTAGGGCAGACTCATCCACCAGGGTGTTGACGATCTCCCCCAACACCCGGAGGCCGGAGGCCGACTCCTGGAACTCCACCACCTTACACTCTAGGGTCAGGGGGTACTCCTCCACGATGGGCGCATCCACCCGTGTGCTCTTCACCGCGTGCATCCCTGTACGGGCGAACTTGTCCGCCACATCGTTGCCGCTGACCATGCCGAAATAATCCGACTCCTTCAGGTGAGGAATATCCGCTACGCTCAGGGTAAAGGCCCCCCGCTGGCGCAGGTTCTTGGTGGTCTTGTGGCCCTCGCTGATGTTTAGCGCCACCATATTCCGGGCACAAATTCCGCCCCAAGCCATGTTCATCACATTCACCGTCTCATCCTCATTGTAAGTAGCGATCATCAGCACAGGCATGGGGAAGAGATTGGAATAAACGCCAATACTTTTCTTCATGATTGATTGCACCTCCATGGTCTGGGCACCCTCACGCGCCCTCCTCGGCCTTTCTGGCCAGATATTCATCATAGCTCAGCTTCCGGTCAATGAGCTTACCATCCGCGGTGAAGTCAAAGATGCGGTTGCAGACGGTCTCCACCAGCTGGTGGTCGTGGCAGGCCAGGAGGATGTTGCACTTTACCGCCTCAAGGCCCTTGTTCAACGCTGCAATGGACTCCAAGTCCAGGTGGTTGGTGGGCTGATCCAGAAGCAGGACATTCCCCCCAGAGAGCATCATCCGGGAGAGCATACAGCGCACCTTCTCGCCGCCAGAGAGGACCTTGACCGGCTTATACACCTCGTCCCCAGAGAAGAGCATCCGCCCCAGGAAGCCCCGGAGATACAGCTCACTGGGGTCTGGGGAGTACTGCCGCAGCCACTCCACCAAGTTGTCGTCGCAGTCCTCAAAAAACTCGCTGTTGTCTTTGGGGAAGTAGGAGAAGGTCGCCGTGGTCCCCCACTCCACCGTCCCCTCGTCAGGCTCCATGCGCCCGGTGAGAATCTCGAAGAGGACACTGTGGGCATTCTCATTGTCCCCGATGAACGCTACCTTGTCCCCCTTGCCCAGGAGGAAGGAGACCTTGTCCAGCACCTTCACCCCGTCGATGGTCTTGGAGACGTTGTTCACCGCCAGGATAGATTTCCCCACCTCCCGGTCTGGGGAGAACTTCACCCAGGGATAGCGCCGGGAGGAGGCAGGAAGCTCCTCCACCGTGAGCTTGTCCAACAGCTTCCGCCGGGCAGTGGCCTGTTTGCTCTTGGACTTGTTGGCGGAGAAGCGGGAGATAAAGTCCTGCAACTCCTTAATTTTCTCCTCGTTGCGCTTGTTCTGGTTTTTCACCAGCTGCTGGATCATCTGGGAGGACTCAAACCAGAAGTCATAGTTGCCCACATACATCTTGATCTTTCCATAGTCGATGTCCACAATGTGGGTGCAAACGGTGTTCAGGAAGTGGCGGTCATGAGAGACCACGATCACGGTGCTCTCAAAGTCCAGGAGGAAATCCTCCAACCAGTTCACCGCGTCGATGTCCAGGTTGTTGGTGGGCTCGTCCATGATGAGGATGTCCGGGCTGCCGAAGAGGGCCTGGGCCAGGAGGACATTCACCTTCAGCCGTGGGTCCAGGTTCGCCATGCTCCCCTGGTGGTGCTCGGTATCCACCCCCAAGCCCTGGAGGATGCGGCTGGCCTCACTCTCTGCCTCCCAGCCCCCCAGCTCGGCAAAGGTCTCCTCTAGCTCACAGGCCAGGATGCCGTCCTCCTCGGACATCTCCTCCTTGGCGTACAGGGCATCCCGCTCCTGGCCCACCTGGTAAAGTTTGGGGTTGCCCATAATCACCGTGTCCAGAACAGTGTAGGCATCGTACATATTTTGGTCCTGCTTCAGCACGGACATACGCAGCTCCGGCAGGATGGTCACAGCTCCGGTGGTCGCTTCCAGGTCCCCGGACAGGATTTTTAAGAAGGTAGACTTGCCTGCCCCGTTGGCGCCGATGATCCCATAACAGTTGCCCTTGGTGAATTGCAGGTCAACGTGGGAGAACAGCAGTCGGTCGCGAAATTGCAGGCTCAAGTCAGAAACAGTTAGCATGGGTATAGCTCCTCTTTTTGTTAAAGTATATCCCCTGTAGCTTACCAGCTTTCGCTAGGGAATGCAAGCTGAATTTCTCAGGGTTCATCCCAGGAGCATCCCCGCCCCCACATACATAGCCGCACTGAGCAGGACGGGCACCGCCAGCATGGGAATCACTGTCTTGGCATAGGTGACGTTGTCAATCTGGGTAGCAGAGCAGGTCAAGGTAGCCTCGGACCCAAAGAAGCAGATATGGGACCCCGCCGCCGTGGCAGAGATGATGGCCCCCGCTGTCAGAAGAAGGTTCCCGTCCAAGGCCTGGGCAATGGGGATGATCACCGGAAACGCGATGGCGCAAATCCCCCAAAAGTTCCCCGCCGCCACCGCCAGAGCTGTCACCAGGAGAAATGCCACCACCGGCAGCAGTTGGGGGCTCACAGCAGCCTTCGCCGCGCCAATGACATATTCCGGCATCCCCAGCAAGCTGTTGATATCCCGCAGGATAAAGGCACTGGTAACGATAAAAAGTACCCCCACCATATCCTTAAATCCAGACACTACATGGTCCAGATACACCCCTGGTTTCATCAGCTTCTGGGGCAGGTACAATACTGCGCAGAACACCAGGCAGGCCAGAGTCCCATATAGAATCTCCCCAGTGGCAATGGTGATGGCAGTGATCAAAATCACCGGCAGGAGGAAATTCCAAATCCCCGAGAGTTTGGCCTCCTGCTGGGCATCCTCTCCCCCACCGCTCCCCTGCTTCTCCCCACGCTCCCGGAGATACGCCGCTTTCATAGGGCCAAACACAGGCAGGATGCCCGCCGCGTACAGCCCACCGCACAGTAGCGTGATGAGGGGATAAAACAGGAAGGGAATGGTGGACAGGAAGGTGGCAATCCCCTGTTCCGGCGTACACAAATCCGTAGCCACCAGCTGGCTGACCATAAACACCCCCCAAGTGGAGGTGGGCACCACCACACAGATGGACGACGCCGTGGAGTTGCACAAATAGGCCAACATCTCCCTGGGGATGTTCAACTTGTCCGTAGCCTTGCGCATGGCGTTTCCGGTGGAGAGGATGGAGAGCCAGTCGTCCACGAAAATCACCATGCCCAAAACCCAAGTGCCCAAAAGGGTGCTCCGTTCCCCCTTGCACAGCTTTCCCGCCAACGTGGTAAAGGCCTGGGTCCCTCCGGAAGCCTCGAACAGCGACACCAAACTCCCAAAGAAGCCGCACACCAGCACCAGCCAAATCCACAGGTCGCTGCCCATCACGCCGTAGACCACATCCAGCCAGGGCTTGGGAAATCCAGTGCCATAGAGTAGGACCGCCCCCACAACGGTCCCCGCCACCAGGGAACTGGCAGTGCGCCGGGTCAGCAGCACCAGCACAATCACCACCGCCACCGGCAACAGACTCAGAATCCCATAGTTTTCCATAGAAACGCCCCTTTCCCTTTGCTTTGTCAGAATGGTTTCTATTCTACGGTACACAGTCAAAAAAAGCAAGGGAAAGACTGTGTCCATCCACATTCTTTCCCTTGCATTCCATGGTATTCTGCCACCCTCATTAAGAAGCCTTTTTGAGCGCCCCTTGAGCCAACCTGCCCCGGAG
>CAJUCB010000010.1:25343-31787 GCA_910584805.1 uncultured Oscillospiraceae bacterium | reverse complement strand
CGGCCCCTGTAACGGCATAGGCCTCCACTTCCCAGGGAAGGACAGGCCGCTGATCCGGAAACCGCTCTCCCTGCTGGGCAAAGATTGCCGCCGCCACGGTTTCCAACAGCCTCGGGTTCTTCCCCAACAGCGGCCCGGTGAGTTGGGAGGCAAAAACATTGTTCCAATGGAAGCCCTCCGGGCGGTTGGGGCCGTCGTTGCCCCAGCCCAAGGCCGTTTCCGTCAGCAAAGGCGTTTCCACCCCTTTGACACTACCACATTTGTTCATGAAACCCACCACAGCCTCTGGGTACAGGGCGGTATAGCCGTACACGTCCCCCACAGTGCGCACCCGTGTGTGCTCCGTGACGAAGTTCCCCAGGCCAATGCCCTGGTAACCACTGCCGTCGGCCTCCTGGATTTCCGCACCCAACAGCTCCATGGCCGTCCCGGCGAAAAACATGACCTTGCCATCCTGGGCTGCGGCCTTGATCTCTGGCCCCATAGGGGCGAGCACCTCCATAGCCGCCCGTTGGCTCCCCTCTGTCCCGGCGCCCATGAAGAGAAAATCTGCCTGGGCTACCTCCGGCCTCTGCCCGGGTTCCACGGTCTCCACCGCCACCTGGCACCCTAGTGCTTCCAAATAGCGTTTGAGAATTAACACATTGCCATAGCTTCCATATAGGTTCATCAGGTTGGGATAAAAATGAATAAACTGTACCTTCATTGCTTAAATCTCCTTTTCCACATGGTCCAATAATTTGTCTCGATCCGAGAAACAGGTCACTACATAAAGCTCCTCTTTCCCTCCGTCCTCCAACGCCTGGGCCGCAGCAAAAATGCTGGGCTGTACAGACCAGTTCTCCAACTCCGTAAAAGAAAATCGTTCCGCCAGGTCGTTGGCATAGCGTCCAGAGAGGATGATCTGTTTGACATGGGGGGCCTTCAACTGGGCAAAGTCGATATCCCAGAGCCAGCTGGTCTCGCAGGTGAAATATTTCCTGCTCACACTGTCCACGATGATGAGAACCACACAGTCCCGCTTTGTCCCAGCGATGTAGCGCAAGTTTGTGTCATAAGAAATGCTGTTCTCATGTTTGCTGGTGAGCAACGTGCCGTGGTGCTCCCCTAAGGTAAAGCTCTGTGTCCGGCCGCTTTGGAGGGCATATTGGTTCACCACCTCCGCCGCCTGCTCTGGGCCTACCCCATTTTGCCGGCTGACGGCATAGGCCGCCAGGATGTTATAGGCATGATAGATGCTGCAAAAATCCAGGAGGATGCTGACCCAGTGGTCGATCACCAGCTCTCCGGTCTCCAAATCCAGGGACGTACCGTTGTAATCGGTTTTGGGCTTATGGTGGCCACAGCGTCTGCAGCGGTAAGCGCCGATGTGGTTGTAGTGAACGTAGTCGTATTCCATAGGCCCTTTGCAAATGGGGCAGCAGGCCCCATCATGGTATACGCCGGTGGGTTGCTTGGAAGAGGCCGCGCTCCGGTCCAACCCAAACCAGGACACCTTCTCATGTCCCCGGGAGAAGCAGCTGGAAAGAGGATCATCTGCGTTCAAAATCAGCTCTACTTCCGGCGGGATCGCTGAGAGGATTGCATCATATATCCACTCAGGGTGGCCGTTCCGGGTGAGCTGATCCCGAAATAGATTGGTAATCACCAACTGTTTCGGGGGAAAATACCGGAAAATCTGCGCCGTGCTGCGCTCGTCACACTCCAACAGGAGGATATCGGCCACTACCCGCCCCTGTAGGTCTGCATGGGTCAGCACCGACGTTGCCACTCCCTCCAACTGGTTGGCCCCCTTCTCATTCAGAACCACCGTGTTCCCAGCTCCGCGGAGGATGGCAGCGATGAGCTCCACTGTCGAGGTCTTGCCATTGGAACCGGTAACGGCAATGATATGTTCTGGGACCTCCACCTGTCGCAGGATATCCGGGCACAACATTAGTGCCAGCTTGCCAGGCAGGGTGCTCCCCTTACCCATCAGTCCTCCCAAAAAACTCCCTACCTTACACAACAGGATGGCCAAACATTTTCTCATATCTATGCCCCTTTCCATCGTTTCCTTTGGGCAGAAACAGGCCGCCCGTCCTATGGTCTTATGATACCAAGGACGGGCGGAAGGGGGATTCAAATTTAATTGTTTTATTCCTAAGGAAATCCTAAGATTGCCTTGATTTTTTCTTTCCTCCCGGCGTTTGCCCCGGCAGGGAAATGGTGAAGCTGGTCACATGGTCCGCACTCTGGGCCGCGATACTCCCCCCATGGAGGAGGACAATTTCTTTGGCAATGGCAAGCCCCAGGCCAAAGCCGCCGCTGTCGCTGGTGCGAGCGTCATCCATGCGGTAAAACTTTTCAAAGATAGTGGACAGCTTTTCCGCCGGGATGGTCGGCCCCTCATTTTGAATACAAATGGTAATCATCCCCTCCTCTTCCTGGGCAGAAATGTGAATTTCTGTATTGGGATAGCTATAGGCAGCGGCGTTTTTCAAGATGTTGTTGAACACCCGCGCCAGCTTTCCAGGATCGGCAGAGACAGTCAAGTCCTCCCCAGCCTGAAGCACAGCGGTATTGCCACGGGCCGAGAGCAGGGGATAAAACTCGTCGGTGATTTGCACCAACATATAGGATAGGTCGATTTCCTCCTTCTCTAAGGGGATTTGTTGCAGGTTGTAGCGGGCAATTTCAAAGAGTTCATTCACCAGGGTTTCCAGCCGCTGGGCCTTTTCCAGGGTGATATGGACATATTTTGCCCGCTGCTCAATGGGCATTTCCGGAACCTCTTCCAGCAGGCTCAGGTAGCCGATCACAGAGGTCAGGGGGGTGCGGATGTCATGGGCCAAATACATCACCAGGTCATTCTTCCGCTGTTCCGCAATCTGCTCCGCCATGGAGCGTTGGGCCAGGGTGTGCTTGATTTGATTGATCTTCCGTTCTGTCGCCGCCAGCTCCGGCGCTAACACCACATCGTTGTTACTCTCCTGGATGATGGCGTCAATGCCCTGGTTGATTTGGTTAAAATACTTGGTAAAGCTTCTCATATAAAAGCGCAGGATCAATAGGAACACCCCAACTGCCGACAGGAGTAAGAGAAAATCCATATGATCCCGGAATACGTTCCAATAGAATGCCAGGGCGGCATCCCGGTCTTGGTAAACATAGTCTGTCAAAAACTTCACCACAAAGTTGGCAAAGCGGCCCCGGAGCAGGAAACTATAGGCCAAAAAGACCAGCACCGCCGACACAGCCACGATGATGGTAGTGCCGAAAAAAAGCTTTCTCCGAAGCAGCTTATAGTCGGACCATTTCTGTTTTCCTTTAAGCATCAATTTTATACCCTACCCCCCAGATGGTCTTGATATACTGGGGATGCTCCACTGTGTCCCCCATCTTCTCCCGCAAATGACGGATATGGACGGTAATGGTGTTGCTGTTCTTATTGTAATACTCGTCCTTCCAAATCTCATAAAACAGCTCCTCAGAGCTCACAGCCTTCCCCTTCCGTTCCAAAAGGATACGGAGGATGGAAAACTCTGTGGGGGTAAGGTTCAAAGGCTTACCATTTAAATGGCACTCATGGGTGTCGGTATTCAACTCTAAGGCAGAGTGGACTAGGAGGGCATCCCCCGGGCCGTCTGGGCGGGCAGTGCCATAGCGCTTGTAGCGCCGGAGCTGGGCTTTCACCCGGGCCACCAGTTCCAGAGGGCGGAAGGGTTTCGTCACATAGTCGTCAGCCCCCAAGGTTAGGCCAGTGATCTTGTCCATCTCCGCATCCTTGGCTGTGAGCATAATCACAGGATAACTGTGGTGTTCCCGAATCTTTTGGCAAATCTCAAAACCGTTGGTATCCGGCAGCATAATGTCCAGAATCGCCAAGTCCAGCTGGGTGGACTCGATACATTCCAAGGCCTCCTTGGCTGTGTAAAATTGAAAAACTGTGTAATTCTCGTTTTGCAGGTAAAGCGCCACCAAGTCGCAGATCTCTCGTTCATCGTCCACCACTAATATCTTATCCGGCATCTTGCAAAACTCCTTTCTCTCCAATTTGCTCCCAATCCTACCAGATACCACAGGGGTTTACGTTGCCTTTTTGTGAACAAAAGGTTAAGAAATTCCTAAGATAGCACAGGAAAGGGCCTGCCGCCCGCACTCTGCGGACAGCAGGCCCTTGGCTCGCTTATATGTTATTCCTTCACAGGCTGCCAATTCTTGCTCAGCTGCTCCAAGCGCTGATACTTTTCCTTGGCCTCCTGCTCGGCCCGGGCAAAGAGCTCTCTGGCCCGGTCGGGGAAGGTCAGCTGCAGGGAGGAGTAACGCACCTCGCCGCTGATGAATTCCTGGAAGTCCATGATGGGTTCCGGGGAATCCAGTTGGAAGGGGTTCTTCCCTGCCTCGGCCCGGCGGGGGTCGTAACGGAACAGGTGCCAGTAACCGGCCTGGACTGCGGCACTCATCTCCAACATGGTGTTCTTCATGCCCATCTTGATGCCATGGCTGATACAGGGGGCATAGGCAATCACGATGGAGGTACCGGGGTAGGACTCCGCCTCAATGAGGGCCCGGATGGTCTGGTTGTAGTCGGCGCCCATGGCGATCTGAGCCACATAAACGGAGCCGTACTGCATGGCAATGGCTGCCAGGTCCTTCTTCCGCACGGACTTACCCGCTGCAGCAAACTGTGCCACAGCGCCAGTGTTGGTGGCCTTGGAGGCCTGGCCGCCGGTGTTGGAATAGACCTCGGTGTCCAGCACCAGGATGTTCACGTTCTCCCCAGAAGCCAGCACGTGGTCTACACCACCGTAGCCGATATCGTAGGCCCAACCGTCACCACCGAAGGCCCAAACGGACTTCTGGGCGAACATGTCCCGCATGTCATAGAGGGCCTTCAACTGCTCCACGTTGGCTCCGCCTGCGGAAATGGCCTGGTCCAGGGCGGTTGCCAGGGCGTCGCCAGTGGTGCGGGAACCGTCGGTCTCCTTGCGGTGATTCAACCACTTCTGGGCAGAGAGGGTCACAGCGGGGGGCGTCTGCTCATTCTGGGCGATCTCCCGGGCCAGGTCCGCCGCAGCGGTCTGCCGAGCGTTCACTGCCAGGTTCATGCCATAGCCAAACTCCGCGCCATCTTCAAAGAGGGAGTTCTCCCAAGCGGGACCCCGACCTTCCCGGTTCACGGTATAGGGGGTGGAGGGGGCGCTGCCGCCCCAGATGGAGGTGCAGCCGGTGGCGTTGGCGATGTACATCCGGTCACCGAAGAGCTGGGTGACCAGCTTGACATAAGGTGTCTCTCCGCAACCGGCGCAGGCACCGGAGAACTCGAAGAGGGGCTGCTCAAACTGGCTTCCCTTGACGGTCTCCTTGGCAAAGGGAATCTGCTTCTTGGTCACAGTCTTGACCCCGTAGTCAAACACGGCCTGCTGGTTCATCTGGCTGTCCAGAGGCTTCATGGCCAGGGCCTTGGTCTTGGCGGGACATGCCTCCACACAGGAGCCGCAGCCGGTACAGTCCAGCACGGAAACGGTCATGGAGAAAGCGTAGATCTCACAGCCCTTACCACGCATGTCGTGCATCTTGGTGTGCTTGGGTGCGCCCACCACTTCGTTGGCATCCATAACGATGGGACGGATACAGGAGTGGGGGCAGATGTAGGAGCAGAGGTTACACTGGATGCAGTGGTCCTGATCCCAGGAGGGCACGGCCACAGCGATGCCCCGCTTCTCAAAGGCAGCCGTACCCTGGGGCAGGGTGCCGTCGGCGGTGGACATGAGCTTGGAGACAGGGATGGCATCCCCGCGCATGGCGTTGGCGGGGATCATGACATCCTTCACATACTCCGCCAGCTCTGCGCGGTCGGTGTCGATGACGGGCTCATCCGCCTCGTCCACAGCATCCACCCAACCAGCGGGGATCAGTACTTCCCGTACACTCTCAATGCCTGCGTCCACAGCGTTGTAGTTCATCATGATGATGTCCATGCCCTTGTGGCCATAGCTCTTCACGATGGCGTCCTTCATGTGCTGGACAGCTTCCTCCACAGGGATTACGTTGGCCAGCTTGAAGAATGCGGCCTGGAGGATGGTGTTGGAGCGGTTGCCCATGCCCAACTCAATGGCCTTGTGGGTAGCGTCACAGGTGAACATACGGATGTTGTTTTGCGCCAGATAACGCTTGGCGGCGGCGGGGAGGTGCTCTTCCAGCTCCTGTTCATTCCAGGGGCAGTTGAGCAAAAACGTCCCGCCAGGCTTCACGTCCTGGACAATATCAAATTTTTCAATGTAAGAGGCCAGGTGGCAGGCCACGAAATCCGCTTTGGTGACGTAATAGGAAGCCTTGATCTCGTTGCGGCCAAAGCGCAGGTGGCTAACGGTAACACCGCCGGACTTTTTGGAGTCGTATTGGAAGTAGGCCTGCACCTGCATATCGGTGTTGTCACCGATGATCTTGATGGAGTTCTTG
>CAJUCB010000010.1:22405-25333 GCA_910584805.1 uncultured Oscillospiraceae bacterium | reverse complement strand
TCCGTCACCTCCCAGACCCCAGAACTTACAGGCAATGGTGCCCTCGTCGGCCACATCGGGCTCCTCCGGGATAGGCAGGGAGCGGTTGGTCACATCGTCCACGATGTTGATGGTGAAGCTGCGCACCGGCTCCCCTTGCTGGCCATTCCGGAATGCAGCCATGATGCCGCCGGGGGTGGTATCCTTGGAGCCCAAGCCATAGCGTCCCCCCACGATCTTTGCCCCAGCAAAGGAGCTGCCAGCCAAGGCCGTAACCACGTCCTGATAGAGGGGCTCACCGATGGAGGAGGGCTCCTTGCAGCGGTCCAAAACCACAATGTTTTTGGCGGTAGCGGGGAGCGCCGCCACGAAACGGTCTGTCACAAAGGGGCGGTAGAGCCGGACCTTGATGAGGCCCACCTTCTCCCCCTTGGCATTCATATAGTCCACCACTTCCTCTGCCGCGTCGCAGACAGAGCCCATGGCCACCATCACCGTCTCGGCATCCTCCGCCCCGTAGTAGTTGAAGAGCTGGTAGTTGGTACCCAGGCGCTGGTTTACCTTATCCATATACTCCTCCACCACAGCGGGCAGGGCGTCATAGTACTGGTTGCGGGTCTCGTTGGTCTGGAAGAAGATGTCCGGGTTCTGGGCGGAGCCCCGGAGGACCGGGTGGTCAGGGTTCAGGGCCCGGGCGCGGAAGGCGTTCAGGGCATCCATGTCCACCATATCCTTCAGCTCTTCATAGTCCCAGGTCTCCACCTTCTTGATCTCATGGGAGGTGCGGAACCCGTCAAAGAAGTGGAGGAAGGGCACCCGTCCGCCGATGGCAGCCAGATGGGCCACGGCACCCAGGTCCATAACCTCCTGGGGGTTGTTGCTGCACAGAAGGGCATAGCCCGTGCTGCGGCAGGACATAACGTCGCTGTGGTCACCAAAAATGGACAGGGCATGGGTTGCCAGCGCCCGGGCAGAGACATGGGTGACCCCCGGCAGCAGGGAGCCGGCGATCTTGTACATGTTGGGGATCATCAACAGCAGTCCCTGAGAAGCGGTGAAGGTGGTGGTCAGGGCCCCGGCAGTAAGGGAGCCGTGGACCGCGCCAGCCGCGCCGCCCTCTGATTGCATCACGGAGACGTTGACCGTCTGCCCAAACATATTTTTCCGGCCCTCAGCCGCCCATTTATCAGACAACTCAGCCATCACAGACGAGGGGGTGATGGGATAAATCGCCGCAACCTCCGTAAAGGCATACGCCACATGGGCTGCCGCCGTGTTGCCATCCATTGTCTTTCGCTTTCTTGCCATGCGTATTCCTCCTAACCAGAACGAATTGTATTTCGTTTGGTTTATTTTTCTTAACGAAAGTGTCTAGTTCCATGGGTATAACAAATGAATACAGACACTTAGGTGCTATTTATCATGCTATAATCCTATCATTTTTCCCCGTGGTTTGTAAATGAAGTTTCTATCCAAACTTCCTGCATGAAAGCCTTCATAATACCGGGATAATGCCAACGCGGAAAAAACGTGACAAAAGCACGGACGCTCCTTTGTAGAAATCCTCCAAAAAGAATGGACCATTTTCCCCATCCTCCCCATAGCTTGGGGTTCCCCCATCTCTTTTCCCCAAGCAAAGTAGCAAAAATTTCCCCATTTTCCGGACATTCTGACGGAGAACGGGCTCCTCTTTTTGCAGCTCCCTCCTCCCTACATTGCACAACGGGATCTATCTTGACATTTCTTGTGACATTTAGTAGAATGTCACTGATTTTTTGCTAAGAATAGAAAGTGAGCGATATATCCTATGGACTGGATCAAACACAACGGAAAAGGCCTCCTCCTCTGCCTGCTCATCGCCATCCCCTCCTGGTTTTTGGGGGGCCGCTTCCCCATTATCGGGGGCGCGGTCATTGCCATCTTGCTGGGCATGGTTCTGGCACTGTTTTTGAAGGATAAAACGCCTTTTGCCGCAGGAATCAAATTCACCTCTAAGAAAATCCTCCAGTGGGCGGTCATCCTGCTGGGCTTTGGCCTGAACCTCAGCGTGGTGCTGGAGACGGGGAAGCAATCCCTCCCCATCATCATCTGCACCATCGCCGTGGCCCTGCTCATTGCCTACTTGCTCCACCGGGCGCTGCACATCCCCGCCCGGATTTCCACCCTGGTGGGGGTGGGGTCCTCCATCTGCGGCGGCTCTGCTATCGCCGCCACCGCACCGGTGATCAACGCCGACGACGAGGAAGTTGCCCAGGCCATTTCCGTTATTTTCTTTTTCAATGTCCTGGCCGCCATCCTCTTTCCCATCCTGGGGAATCTCATTGGCTTTGACACCCTCTCCGGGGAGGCCTTTGGCATTTTTGCCGGAACTGCTGTCAACGACACTTCCTCCGTCACTGCCGCTGCCGCCACCTGGGACAGTATGTGGAATCTGGGCTCCCAGACCTTGGACAAGGCCGTCACCGTAAAGCTCACCCGTACCCTGGCCATCATCCCCATCACCCTGGTCCTGGCCTTCCTTCAGACCAAAAAGGGCAGCCAGACGGAGGGAAAAGGCATCGGCTTCCGGCAGGTGTTCCCCTTCTTCATTCTCTATTTCATCGCAGCCTCCCTCATCACCACAGTGGCCATCCATTTTGGGGTAGATGCCTCCGTGTTCTCCCCCATTAAAACCCTCAGCAAATTCTTCATCGTCCTTTCTATGGCCGCCATCGGGCTCAATACGGACATCGTCAAACTCATCAAAACCGGCGGCCTGCCCCTGGCCATGGGTGCCTGCTGCTGGGCAGGAATCACGGGCACCAGCCTCCTGATGCAGCACGTTTTGGGGCTCTGGTGACAGCCCTTCCCTACGAAACAAGCCATAAAAATGCTTCCAGACACCCCTGCCTGGAAGCATTTTTTACTCTTTTGTCATAAACTGCGCCGCGGCTTTCAGCATCATCCGCT
>CAJUCB010000010.1:20963-22395 GCA_910584805.1 uncultured Oscillospiraceae bacterium | reverse complement strand
GTCAAAGGCCACCTCCAAGAGGGCGTCCCCGCCCATGGGTTGGACGGACAACACCATCCCTATACCAAAGGCCGTATGCCGGACCATGTCGCCTTTGTGCAACTGCGGCAGCGGGGCCGCCTTGGGGGTGGGGCTGCGGTAGGCAGTACGTCCCCCCACAGGCCCACCGCTGGGGTAGGACTTCTTCGGCTGGACCGTTCTGGGAATTTGACTAAGCTCCTCTTCCCTGCCCCAGTCCTCCATCTCCCGCCTGGGCTGATGGCGGGGCCGGCCCCTCAGGTCCAAATACTCCTCTGGAATCTCCTTGACAAAACGGGAGAGCAGATTGGCAGAAGTACGTCCAAAGAGCATCCGCTGGGCCGCACAGGTCAAGTGGAGGGTCTCCTTGGCCCTGGTGAGGGCCACGTAACACAGCCGCCGCTCCTCCTCCAACTCATCTGTCTCGCCAATGGCACGGAAGCCAGGGAATACCCCTTCCTCCATCCCCACAGCAAATACGATGGGAAATTCCAGGCCCTTGGCCGCGTGCATGGTCATGAGCGTCACACAGTTGTCGGCCTCTTCCACTCCGTCCAAGTCTGTATATAGCGCTACCTCATCCAAAAAGCCGCCCAAGGAGGGCTCCTCGGCGTTTTCCAAATAGCCGCTGATGGAGGAACTCAACTCGTGGATATTCTCCAAACGAGAGCGGCTCTCATTGTCCTTCTTCTCTTCCAGCATGGTGGCATAGCCACTCTCTTGAATCAAAGTCTCATAGAACTCTGGCAGAGGAACGTTCTCCGCCAGCCGGGCCATGTTCTGGATCAGGGTGGTAAACTTTTGGAATTTGGGGACAGCTTTGCGCAGCACCTCCCACTCCGAGGCCCGGCACAAGACCTCCCACAAGCTCAAGTCCTCCTCTAGGGCAATGGCGCGGGCGGCCTCCACCGTCTTGGCCCCAATCCCTCTGGGGGGATTGTTTACCACCCGCAGCAGCCGCAGGTCATCGTCGGGATTGTGGATCACACACAGGTAGGAGAGCATGTCCTTAATTTCCGCCCGCTCAAAGAAGCGGAAGCCTCCCACCACCCGGTAGGGGATGCTATTGCTTTTCAGGGCAATTTCCACCTGGTTGGACAGGGCGTTCATCCGATAGAGGACAGCGCAGTCCCGCCATTGCCTCCCCGCTTTATAACTGCTGAGAATCTGGGAGGCGACATACATCCCCTCTTCCCGCTCATTGACAGCGGTATAACACTGGACCTTTTCTCCCTCTCCATGGTCCGTCCAAAGGTTTTTCCCCTTCCGCCCCTGGTTGTTACGGATCACGGCATTGGCTGCTTCCAAGATGTTGCCGGTAGAGCGGTAATTCTGTTCCAGGCGGATGACACGGGCATTTTGATATTCGCTCTCAAAGGAGAGGATATTCTCGATGGTGGCCCCCCGGAAGCGG
>CAJUCB010000010.1:0-20953 GCA_910584805.1 uncultured Oscillospiraceae bacterium | reverse complement strand
CTGATATTCGTCCACCAGCACATAGCGGAACTTCTTTTGATAATATGCCCGCACCTCCTCCTGCTCCCGCAGGAGCCGGACGGTGTGGAGAATGATGTCGTCAAAGTCCAGTGCCCCCGCCGACCAGAGCTTTTTCTCATAGGCTAAGTAAATGTTGGCAATCTTTTGCAGGCGGATATCCCCTTTGGCCCGGCACTGTTCCATGTAATCCCCAGCCAAGAGCATGTCGTCCTTTGCCCGGGAGATATGGCCCAGTATACTGCGGGGCGGGAACATTTTCTCGTCAAGGTTCTGTTCCTTCAAGCATTCCTTCACGATGCGCAGGGAGTCGTCTGTATCATAAATGGTAAAGGAGGAGGGAAAACCCAAGCGCTCAATGTCCCGCCGGAGGATACGCACACAGGCGGAATGGAAGGTAGCCGCCCAAACATCCCGGGCGGCAGGCCCGATGGCATCCTCCAACCGGGCCTTCAACTCCCCTGCCGCCTTGTTGGTAAAGGTGATGGCAATGACCTGCCAGGGCATGGCCGGGTCCAGGGCACACAGGGCTTGTGCCCGGCTGTTCATCGCCTCTGACGGCTGGGGGTTCTTGGCATAGGCCTCCAAAAATTCCAAATCCCCTTCCGTCACCGTCTCCGGCACATCCTGGGCATCTGACCCTCTGCCATAGCGCAGGAGGTTGGCGATGCGGTGGATCAGCACCGTGGTCTTTCCACTGCCCGCCCCAGCCAACAGGAGCAAGGGCCCCTCCGTGGTCAGGACTCCCTCCAATTGGCGGGGGTTCAGCTTGGAAAATTCACGGGCGATGAGCTCCCGCCGCAGTGCCGCAAAGCGCTGTCGTTTCTCTTCTGACATAGTTTCACCATTTATCTTTCTCGTGGATTGGGGCCTTTCAGTCCCCGGTCACTTCCTCTAGGGAAATACTGTTTAAGGGGAAGGGAAGGCCATGGGTCTCTTCCAGATATCCATCAGCCCGCAGGAGCTGGATGCCGATGTCCACCACCGTAAGCGCGTCAATGTGCCGCCTACTGTCCCCCTGGAAAAAACCTGTCTTCAAAAAGCCGATGGTAACGGTCAGGTCCGCATGGACCACCAGCGCACCTTCCCCGCTGTCCCCGTTCATGCCGCTGTTGATGTCCACGCTGACCACGTAAGCCCCAGAGGTGTTGATGGCTTCAATGGCCTGTTGGAATAGCCCCCGTGGTGTCCCGGAAAAGCCGGTGCCCAGCATGCAGTCCACCAGGAGGTCAAAACCCTCTAAGCTGTCCTCAGGGGCAAACAGGGTGATGGGAACCCCCTTCTCCGCCGCTTTTTCATAGTAATATCTTCCATCCTCCGAAAACTTTTCCGAGACCCGAAGGACCTGGCAGGGGATTCCCCGGTCCGCCAGAATACAGGCCAGGGCATACCCATCCCCGCCGTTGTTCCCGGACCCAGTGAGGATGCCCACGCGCCCCTTCCACGCCACCGCCTGGTAAACACCCATAGCGGCCCGGTACATCAGCTCCTTGCTGGGCACCAGGTTTGCAATGGTATAGGCGTCACTCTCCCGCATGGTGGCAACGGAAACAATTGGTCTCATAGCGCTCCATCCCTTCCTGGGGTTAGTCCCCATAGTTGTTCCATTATAACCGCCATAGGAATAAATTTCAAGCCGCAGAACTTTCCCCCATTCGCCTTTTTTGCAGGTTTTTATGCACGTTCCTTCAAAATGAAAGATACCGCGCTTTACTCTTGCAAAAACCGCAGAGGTTTAGTATAATATCTCCAAGCATTTTTTCCTATCCATAGGAATGAAGGAGGATCACTACTAGGATATGAGCACATCAAACCGAAACGAGGCCGGTGCTTCCAAAGCGAAGCTCTATTGGGCCATCGGCATCATTGCCGCCATCGTCGCCGCCATTCTGATTATCTGGAACTCCGGCATTTTGGTGCGCAACAGTGCCGTAGCCACCGTAGGCGACCAGAGCTTCAACGCCTCTGAGCTGGCCTACTATTACAAAAACGTTGAAAACGATATGTTGAAGCAGGCCCAGAGCTACTCTGCCTACGGCATCGACATGGGCTATGACACAAACCTCTCCCCCGCCCAACAGATGTATGACGAGGAAGCTGGCACCACCTATGCCGACTACTTCCTTGAAACCGCCCTCTCCCAGCTCCAACGGGTTACCATCCTGTGCCGCGAGGCGGAGTCCGCAGGCTACACCCTCTCCGAAGAGGGGCAGCAAATCGTACAGGACAACCTGGATGCCCTGTACACCTACAGCCTGCAACAAAACACCACGGAAACCGCTTATCTCCACATGGTCTATGGCAAGTTCATTGATAAGGCCCTCTTCACTGACATCCTCACCAAATCCGTCCTGGCTGACGAGTATGCCACCTATAAGACAGAAGAGTTCACCTATCCTGACGATGAGCTGAACAAGTACTACAGCGAGAATGCCGCTGACCTGGACCTCTACGACTACCGCTCCTGCTACGTCCACTATGAGGCTGAGGAAAAGACCGATGAGGAAGGCAACATCGTCGAACCCACCGAGGAAGAGATGGCCACCGCTATGGATGCCGCTGGTGAAAAAGCCAACGCCATGGTCGCCGATATCCAGGGGGGTACCGCGTTTAACACCGCTGCCGTGGAATATCTGGACGAGACCTCTGCCGAATCCTTCAAGGACCCGGAAAACGGCCACGTCACTGCCGCCATGGGCAACACCATTCCCGCCAACTTCAAGGACTGGCTTACCAACGGTGAGCGCCAGAAGGGAGACGTAACTGCCATCAAGGTGGACAACGTTGGCTACTGCGTGGTGCAGTTCCTGGGCCGGGACAAGGGCGAGCACAGCTACCAGACTGCCGACTACCGCAACCTCCTGGTCCTGGCAGAGACCACCCCCTCCGAACAGAGCGACGCGCCCGCCCTGCCCTCTGAGGAGCAGTTGAAGGCCGCCAAGAAACAGGCGGACGAGCTGTTGGCCCAGTGGAAGAAGGACGGCAGCAAGGCCGATGCCTTTGCCACCCTTGCCAAGGAGAACAGCGCCGACGAGAACACCAAAGAGGACGGCGGCCTGAACAAAGACGCCGACCGTGGTGCCGTCAGTGCCAACATCCAAAAGTGGCTCTTCGCCGACGGGCGCAAGGCCGGGGAAGCCAGCATTGTAGAGCACACCGACAGCAGCAACAATGTCCTGGGCTACAACATCATCTTTGCTGAAGACTTTGGCGAACTGCGCTGGAAGCACCAAGCCCTCACCACCCTGCGTTCTGCTGACTATGAGGAGTGGTACAACGGCGTGATGGAGCAGTACCCCGCAGAGCTGAAGGACGCCGCCAAGAAGGTTCCTGACCTGTCCTGACGCGGTTCTGGACACAGCAAACAGTTTCACCAAGCCCCTGCGGAATCCTCCGCAGGGGCTTTTCAGAGGAGAACAACCATGGATCAAACCCAATTCCTTCGCACTGAAATGCTGCTTGGCACCCCTGCTATGGCCCGGCTCTCCCAGGCCCATGTGGCAGTCTTTGGCCTGGGGGGCGTGGGGAGCTGGTGCGCCGAGGCCCTGGCTCGGGCTGGGATGGGAGCCCTCACCCTGGTAGACAACGACCAGGTGGGCCTCACCAACCTGAACCGCCAGGTCCAAGCCCTCCACTCTACCCTGGGTCAGGACAAGACCGTGGCCTTGGCCCAGCGTATCTGGGACATCAACCCCGCTTGCAGGCTTCATCTCATCCCGGAAAAATACGAGGCAGCAAGCCGGGCCCGTTTCTTCCCCCCGGACTGCGGCTATGACTACATCGTGGACGCCATCGACCTGGTCTCCTGTAAACTAGACCTCATCGAAACCGCCCTTGGACAGGGCATCCCCATCCTCTCCTCCATGGGGACGGGGAACAAGCTGGACCCCGCTCAGTTCCGCGTGGCAGATATCTCCAAAACCGAGGGCTGTCCCCTGGCCCGTATCCTGCGCAAGGAGCTTCGCGCCAGGGGCATCCTCCACCACAAAGTGGTCTTTTCCCCTGAACTCCCTGTGAAAAGCCAACAGAATGAGACACCGCCGCCAGGACGGCGTTCTGTCCCCGCCAGCGCCCCCTGGGTGCCCCCGGTGGCCGGTTTCCTATTGGCCGGGGCAGTAATCCAGGACCTAATCCAGCCCTCCGAACCAAATAGATGAAAAGAATTTTTCTCTTTTTTCAACTGTCCTGATTATA
The DNA here is from genome assembly GCA_910584805.1 of uncultured Oscillospiraceae bacterium. GTDB lineage: Bacteria > Bacillota > Clostridia > Oscillospirales > Oscillospiraceae > Evtepia. Next base: position 16,741 of record CAJUCB010000010.1, on the reverse strand, counting down.
AATAGCACCCTTTCCCGGCAAACTAGCGGGAAAGGGCGCTGTTTTTCCTGTGGCGTCCCATCACGTATTTGGGAGGGATTCTGTGAAAACGTCCTGGAAATCCTGGGCTCCATCTGCGGTGGCCGGTGGGGCAGCGGGGGTGGTCAATGGCTTCTTCGGCGGCGGGGGCGGCATGGTTCTGGTGCCCCTGCTGGTGTCGAAATGCGGTCTCAGCCGGAGAAAAGCCTTCGCCTGCTCTGTGGCCATCATCTTCCCCCTGTGCGCCCTGTCGGCGGCAATCTACTACACCAAGGGGAATCTGGACCTGCTCCAAGCCCTGCCCTATCTAGTGGGCGGACTGTTGGGGGGGCTTGTGGGGGGCAAACTCTTCCAAAAGGTCCCCGTGGTATGGCTCAAGCGGGTCTTTGCCCTGCTCATCCTCTATGGGGCCTGGAGCGCCCTGTTCCAATGAGCTGGCTCATCGCCCTGCTGGCCGGCGCAGCCACCGGCGTGCTCTCCGCCTTTGGCATTGGCGGCGGCTCGCTGCTGCTCATCTACCTCACCGCCCTGGCCGGAATCAGCCAGCATCAGGCCCAGGGCATCAACCTCCTGTACTTCCTCCCTGCCGCCGCTGCCGCCTTGCCTGCCCACCATAAAAACGGGCTGTTGGAGAAAAAGACCATCCTCCCCGCCATCCTTGCGGGGCTGGTCACCTCTGCCCTGGCCGCCTGGTTTTCCAACGGTCTGGACACCGGCATCCTGCGGAAGTTGTTCGGCCTCTTCCTCCTCTATATCGGCCTGCGGGAGCTCTTCCACAAGGACAAACAGCAGGAAAGCCCAGGCCCCCATTGATAGGGCCTGGGTTTTCTATTGCTCTGTTATTCCTCCGCCTCTAAGTATTCACAGCTGAGGATCAGGCCGTTGGCCAACTCAAAGCCGTCGGTCTTGACGGTGTAGCTCCGGCCTACCCGGACCTCCTGGGTCCCCAGGGCGTTGTTGGCCACGTTCTCTAGGGTCGCCTCAATGGTAAACACCAGGTCATAGCTTCCGGCGTCGCTATGGTACGCAATGAGCTGGTTGGCACCGGCATCCTTTCTATAGCGGATGCTGTCCTCCTCCACCTGGGTTCCCTCCACGGCAGTGATCTCACCATTGAGCATTTGGCTGCCTGTCATAAGCTGGCCGGGGATCAGATCTTGGATGCTCTCATAGACCTGGGCGTCCACGCCCTCTACCTTCACGGTAAAGCGCACCTGCCGGCCGTTCTCCGTAAAGCCCCCGCTGCTGGACGTCAGCTTATACCCCAGCAGAGCCACCACCGCTACGATGAGAATGATGGCAATGAGGTCAATGATATTCAGTTTTCCAAAAAGTTTTCCTTTTTCATCAATCATGTGTAGTAACCTCCATCGCTTGACCGAATTTCTAAACCATTGTATAATATAATTCCAAAATTCTCAAGTCTTTTTTCGGGAGGAATCCAGTATGAAGGTCCTTCACCTCATCAGCGGCGGCGACACGGGCGGCGCAAAGACCCATGTTCACTCCCTTCTCACCGGATTGAAAGCCAAAATCCAGGTGCGGTTGGTCTGCTTCATGGAAGGGCCCTTTGCCCAGGAGGCAAGGGAACTGGGGATCGACACCTATGTGATTCCCGGCCCCAACTTTCTCTCCGCCCTGGGCACCCTGAGCCGCATGGTCCGGGAGGAGGGATTCGACCTCCTCCATAGCCACGGTGCCAGGGGAAATATGATGGCTGCCCTGCTCTCCCGGCGGACCCACCTGCCTACCGTGTCCACAGTCCACAGTGACTACCGGCTGGACTATTTGGGACGGCCCATTTCCCGGCTGGTGTATGGGAACATCAATACCCTGGCCCTGCGCAAGCTCCACTACCGCATTGGCGTCACCGACTCCATGGTGGACTTACTGATTTCCCGGCACTTTGACCCAGAGCGTCTCTTCTCCATCTACAACGGCCTGGATTTCACCCACTGTCCCCCCGCCATGGACCGAAATGAATTTTTCCGCTCTGTGGGACTAACAACAGACGAGGACTGCGTGGTAGTGGGAATCGCCGCCCGCCTGAACCCCGTGAAGGACATCTCCACCTTGATCCGGGGCTTCGCCCAAGCCCAAGCCCAGTTCCCTGCTCTGCGCCTGCTCATCGCCGGAGACGGCGAGGAAATGGACAGCCTGAAGCAGCTGGCCCAGCGCCTGGGGCTGGGGGGCACGGTCTGTTTTGCCGGATGGGTTTCTGACACCAATTCCTTCTACCAGGCCATTGACATTAACACCCTCACCTCCATCTCTGAAACCTTCCCCTACGCCCTTACTGAGGGGGCTAGGGCCTCCCTTCCCACGGTAAGCAGCAAGGTGGGTGGCGTGGACCGGCTCATCGACCACGGGGTCAATGGCTTCCTCTTCCCGTCAGGGGACCACAACGCCCTGGCTGCCCATCTGCTCACCCTGGCTAGGGACCCCGCCCTGCGCCAAACCATGGGCCATCGCCTTTACACCAAGGCAAAGCAGTTCTTCTCCGTAGAGGCCATGGCGGATCATCAGTTGGATATTTACGAGACCATCCTCCGCTATACCCGCAAGGGCCGCGCCCAGGTCACGATATGCGGCGCTTACGGCAGGGGCAACGCCGGAGACGACGCCATCCTTCTGGCCATCCTTACGGAGCTGCGGGCTATCGACCCGGACCTCTCCTTCCAGGTCTTTTCCCGAAACCCCAAGGACACCCGGCTCACCTACCGGGTCAACGCATTTTACACCTTCAACGCCATACAGGCCCTGTACCACTTCCGCCATGCCAAGCTCTTCATCAATGGCGGGGGCTCCCTGATGCAGGATGTCACCAGCTTCCGTTCCCTGTGGTTCTACCTCTGGACCCTGGCCAGCGCCAAGCGCAGCGGCTGCCCGGTTATCATGTACGGCTGCGGCATTGGGCCCATTCGCAACAGCCAGAACCGGATCAAAGCCGCCAAGGTCATCAATAAATATGTGGATGCCATCACCCTCCGGGACCCCGATTCCAAGAAGGAGCTGGAAGCCCTGGGGGTAACCAAGCCCCAGATTTCCCTCTCGGCAGACACCACGGTGATCCTCCCTGCCGCGCCGGCGGACATGGTGGATGGCATTCTGGAAAGCTGCGGCATTCCCCCGAAAGGCTCCTACATTGCCTTCGTTCTCCGTCCCTGGCCGGGCTATGAGGCCAAAACCCGCTGCATTGCCGCTGCCGCGGACTATGCCTATGACACCTATGGTCTCACGCCAGTATTTTTCCCCATCGAACCCCGTCTGGATGTCTCCGCTGCCCAGCGGGTCACCGCCCGGATGCATGCCCCTTACCACACCATCACCGATGCCTACACCGCCGCTCAAACCATCGGCATCCTCTCCCGGATGAAGGTAGCCGTATCCATGCGGCTTCACGGATTGATCTTCGCCGCCGGACAGGGGGTCCCCCTGGTGGGCATCGTCTACGACCAAAAAGTGGGTTCCTTCCTCTCCTACATCGGCCAGGACCTATGCGAGGACTTAAACTCCCTTACAGAAGAGCGCTTAAAATCCCTCATCGACAGCGCTGTCACCCGGGGGAAAAATCCTGCGTTTCTCTCCGAAAGTGTAGCAAAGCTCCGAAAGATGGAAGCTGTAAACCGGCAGGTGGTAGAGCACTACGTCAAAGGCACGGAGGAATAAAAAAACCGCAGGCTGGGCTCTTGCCCACCAGCCTGCGGTTTTCACCTTCCGTTTTATTCGTCGGGAGTCTCCTCCCCTACCCCAGCGCTTAGCGCAGACACCAGCTCAGACAGTGCCTTTTGGAAACCCTCCATGTCCTCCTCTGTCCGGGAGAAGGCCTTGTGGGCGGCAGCCAACTCAGTCTCCGCTGACTGGATCGAGCGCCCCAGGTCCTTTTGCAGCTTATCGCAGCGGTCTTGTATCTCCAACACCCAGCGGATGCCGTCTGCCCGGATCTCCGCTGCCTTGGCCTGGGCCTCCTGGATCACCAACTGAGCCCGCTCATGGGCGGTTACCTCAATGTCCCCGGCGGTAGACTTGATATTCTGCCAGGAATTGGCCCCCGGCTCCAACTCCGCCACCCGGTTTCGGAGGGTTTTGACCTGGGCCTCCGCGCAGGTCAGGTCCTGGGTAAGGGTCTCATTGCGGCCCTTGATGCGGCGCAGCTCTTCTTCCAGGGCTTCGTTGGCAATCTCCGCCCGCTTGCAATCGCAGCGTAGGGTGTGCAACTCTGCCTCCATATCGCTTTTAGCCCCCTGGGCCGCCTCCAACTGCTCGGTCAACTCCTTAACCGTCTCTTGATTCTCTTGGGTGATATTCTGGATGTAGTTCAAAACATCCTGGCGGTGAAAACCACCCAGGGCACTGCGAAACCGGCCTGCGTTCTCGTTCATCTTCTCTCCTCCCATGTCCCTTACTTCCTTTGAAAAAGAAAGTAAGCAAAGAAACCATTACGCTCCACGTATGGCTCCGTTTTTGCGTGTTGCTCTCTTTTCCCGTTCTCTTTCCGTGAGAATCTTAACAATTCTTCATAAATGTACCTAAATATTACTGCGAAATACCCTGGTATGTCAAGGTTTTCCCCTTTCCTTTCTTTCCCATTCGTGGAAAAGAAGGGGGAGAGCCGTGACAAAAACACTGAAATGTTTGACGAGTCGGAGCCAAAATGATATAATGTCAAGGTTAAATATGGAACTTTATCGAACCCCCTCCTCCCAGGGAGGCGGCAGAGGAGATTGGCTATGTGGGCATCAACTGCGTGGAAGGATTATGAGCTGCTGGACTGCGGCAGCGGGGAAAAGCTGGAACGCTGGGGGCAGTATACCCTCATCCGCCCGGACCCCCAAGCAATTTGGAACACCCCCCGCCTCCACCCCGGCTGGAAACAATGTCACGGCCGTTACGCCCGTTCCAGCAGCGGGGGCGGACAGTGGATAAAAAAGGACTTGCCGGAGCGCTGGCAAATCCACTACCGGGACCTGACCTTCAACGTCAAGCCCATGAACTTCAAGCACACTGGCATCTTCCCTGAACAGGCCACCAACTGGGACTTCGCTATGGAGCAGATTCGCAGCGCCGCCCGGCCCATCTCTGTGCTAAACCTCTTTGCCTATACCGGCGGCGCCACCATCGCCTGCGCCTCTGCCGGGGCCTCTGTCTGCCATGTGGACGCCGCCAAGGGCATGGTGAGCTGGGCCAAGGAGAATGCTAAGAGCTCCGGCCTAGAAGAGGCCCCCATCCGCTGGATTGTGGACGACTGCGCCAAATTTGTCCAGCGGGAGATCCGCCGGGGCCGGCGCTATGACGCGGTAATCATGGACCCCCCTTCCTACGGCCGGGGACCCTCTGGGGAAATCTGGCGCTTGGAGGAAAACCTCTACCCCTTCGTGGAGCTGGTGGCCGGTGTTCTATCTGACCAGCCCCTGTTCTTCCTCATCAACTCCTACACCACCGGTCTGGCTCCGTCGGTGCTTACCTACCTGATGGAGACCCTATTGTCAAAGAAATACGGCGGTTCCACCGTCAGCGATGAGTTGGGGTTGCCTGCCGCCGCCAGCGGCTTGGTCCTCCCCTGTGGGGCCTCCGGGCGGTGGACAAGCACAGGAGGGAGCCAGCCATGAGCGCCATCATCAAAGCCGAACACCTGTGGTTCTCCTACCCCGATGCCACCCCGGATCAGCCTCCTATCTTGACAGATGTCAACTTAGAGATCGAAGCGGGCTCCTTCGTGGCCATTCTGGGCCACAACGGGTCAGGAAAATCCACCTTGGCCAAACACATCAATGCCTTGCTCACCCCCACCCAAGGAAAACTCTGGGTGGACGGGCTGGATACCTCCCTGCCGGAAAACCTCCTGCCCATCCGGGAAAAGGTGGGCATGGTTTTTCAGAACCCGGACAACCAGATTGTGGCCAGTGTGGTAGAAGAAGATGTGGCGTTCGGCCCAGAGAACATGGGTGTCCCCCCGAAAGAAATCCGAGAGCGGGTGGATCGTGCCTTAAACATGGTGGGGATGTACGAATTTCGGAAACACTCCCCCCACCTGCTCTCCGGAGGCCAGAAACAGCGTGTGGCCATCGCTGGAATCATCGCCATGATGCCCCAGTGCATCATCCTAGATGAGGCCACCGCCATGCTCGACCCCATCGGCCGCCGGGAAACCATCGACACCATTCGGATGCTCAATCGGGACTATGGCATCACCGTGATCCTCATCACCCACCACATGGATGAGGCCGCCCAGGCCCAGCGGCTTATTGTCATGTCCCAGGGCCATGTTCTCGCCGATGGTACCCCCAAGTCGGTCTTTCAGCAGGTGGAACTGCTGCGCAGTGCGGGGCTGGCTGTGCCGGAGACCACGGCCCTGCTCTATGAACTAAAGCAAGAGGGATTCTCCGTCCCCCTGGATGCCATCAGCGACGAGGACTGCGCCGCCATACTGGCGGAACTCCTGGGCTGATGCCGCCCCCATTTGATATGAGATGAGGAATGCCCCTGTGGAAGCTATCATTGAACTGAAACATCTGACCCATATCTACAGCCCCAACACCCCCTTTCAGCAGACAGCCCTGGATAATATCGACCTCAGCGTCTACCAGGGGGAGTGTTTGGGGATCATTGGCCGTACCGGTTCTGGCAAATCCACCCTTATCCAGCACCTCAACGGCTTAATCAAGCCCACCCAAGGGCAGGTCCTTTTCCAGGGGCAGGATATTTGGCACAACAAGGCCCTCACCCACAGCATCCGCTTCCAGGTTGGGCTGGTGTTCCAGTACCCGGAATACCAGCTTTTTGAGGAGACCGTCTACCGGGACATCGCCTACGGCCCCAGGAATATGAAGTTGGAGGAGGCAGAGGTAGACCGGCGGGTTCGGGCCGCCGCAGAGTTTGCAAAGCTCCCCACCTCCTCTCTGGCGGGCAGAAACGCCGGGTGGCCATTGCGGGGGTCATCGCCATGGAACCCAAGGTCCTGGTCCTGGACGAGCCCACTGCTGGGCTGGACCCCATTGGCGCCCAGGAGATTTTAGAGAACATTGAATCCTACCGCAAAGCCCAACATGCCACCATCATTCTGGTGAGCCACTCCATGGAGGATGTGGCCCACTACGCCCACCGCTTGGCCGTGGTCAGCTTTGGGAAGCTCCCCTATGTGGGCACCCCACAAGAGGTCTTTTCCCACGGGCCGCAGTTGGAGGCATTGGGGCTTTCGGTTCCTGCCATGAACCGGGTGTTCTCCAGAGCCCGTGCCTTGGGTGCGCAGCTGCCCCCCCACGTCTATACAGTAGAACAGGCCAAAACTGCCTTCCTAGAGGCTTATCGGAACAAGGAGGGCATATAAATGGCATTGAAAGATATCACCCTGGGGCAATACTTCCCAGGAAACTCCATCCTCCACCGGCTGGACCCCCGGACGAAACTGCTGTTCACCCTGCTTTTTATCGTCTCCATCTTCCTGTGTAAATTTGTGGTCTCCTATGGGCTGCTGGTGGTGCTGGTGCTGCTCCTGATCGCCGTCTCCCGCATCCAAGGCAAGGCTTTCCTCAAGGGTCTGAAGCCTGTACTGTTCATCGTGGCCTTCACCGCCATCTTGAACCTGTTTTATACCTCCGGTACGGTGCTGTGGCAGTTTGGCATTTTCAAAATCACCCAGGAGGGCATTTGGAAGGCCATCTTCATGATGCTGCGTATCCTCCTGCTCATCGCCTGTACCCTGCTCTTGACTTACACCACCTCCCCCATCCTTCTCACCGACGGCCTGGAACGGCTGCTGCGGCCCTTGAAGAAGGTTGGCTTTCCCGTTCATGAGCTCTCCATGATGATGAGCATCGCCCTGCGCTTCATCCCCACCCTCATCCAGGAGACGGACAAGATCATCTCCGCCCAGAAGGCCCGGGGGGCAGATTTCGACTCCGGGAACCTTATCCAAAAAGCCAAAGCGCTGATTCCCATTCTGGTGCCCCTATTCATCTCCTCCTTCCGCCGGGCAGAGGAGTTGGCCACCGCTATGGAATGCCGTTGCTACCACGGAGACGAGGGACGCACCTCCCTGCGCCAGCTCTCCTTCCACAGCCGGGACGTCATCTTTTTGATCTTCAGCATTCTGATCTGCGCCACAGTCTGTGTGCTGCGCTATTTCGGCCTGTAAGGAGGCACTATGCGGAACATTGCTCTCACCTTCATGTACGATGGTACGAACTATCATGGCTGGCAGGTTCAAAAGCGGGATGTCACCGTGGCGGAAACCCTGGAAAAGGCCCTGGCGGCGGTGCTGGGCCACCCAGTGAAGTGTACCGGTGCCGGGCGGACCGATGCCGGGGTTCACGCGGAGGTCTACGTTGCCAACTTCCGGACGGCCTCCTCCATCCCCTGTGACCGGCTCCCCCTGGCAGTCAATTCCCGCCTGCCAGGAGACATTGTGGTCACCAAGGCCACCCAAGTCCCGGAGGACTTTAACGCCATTGGAAGCTGTATTCAAAAGGAATACACCTACCGCATCTACAATTCCCGCATCCGCAACGCCTTTCTGGTGAACCGGGTGTGGTTTTATCCCAAGACATTGAACACAGAAGTGATGCAGGCGGCAGCCAGCCATTTCGTTGGCACTCACGACTTCGCCTGTGTCCGCTCTGTGGGCACCGAGACGAAAACCACCGTGCGTACCGTCCACTATTTTGAGATCACCCAAGAGGGGCCTATGATATCCTGCCGGGTGTGCGCCGACGGCTTTCTCTACAACATGGTCCGGGCCATGGTGGGCACCTGCGTCTACGCCTCTGAGGGGAAGCTCTCCCCTGAGGATATCCCCGCTCTTTTGGCAGGGAAAAACCGCACCGCCGCCGGTCCCACCGCACCGCCCCAAGGCTTATACATGACAAAGCTTTGGTATCCCATCCCAGGGCTACCTTGATGCTTCGCTTCTCACCTGTATGGAGGTCATCATGCGCAAATTGCTCACCTTACAACGTACCCTCACCCGCAAACAGCGCGTGATCCTTTTGCTTGCGGTCGCCGCTATTGTGTTGGTGCTGCTCTTCGCCGCAGTCTTTGGGGATCGTATCTCCTTTGCCCTGCGGCAGTTGACCCGCACCCAGGCAGAGGATTTCCCCCACAACGCCCAATCCAACAGCCTCTTTCTGGGGCTGGGCAACAATTTGCTCATCAGTACATCCTCCCAAATCCAGGTCTATTCCCCTTCCGGTTCTGCTAAGCTGAAAGAAACGGTCTCCATGAACGCCCCCGCCATGAATGCCGCTGGCAACTATGCCGTGGTCTACGACGTGGGGGGACAGCAGTTGGCGGTGGTGAAGGATGATGTCCTGGTCCACTCCCTGGAACTGCCCACAGAGGAGGCCATCCTCTGTGCCACCATCAACAGTTCTGGTTGGGTTGCAGTTACCAGCAAGGTCAGCGGCTACAAGGGTGTGGTCACGGTCTATGATACCTCCATGGATGCTGTGCAGTCTATCCGGCTCTCTAGCCGCTACATCTCCGACGCCGTGGTGACCCCGGACTGCCGGGGGGTCTATCTCATTTCCCCTGGCCAACTAAATGGCGGGTTTGAAAACACCCTACTCTACTACACCTTCTCCTCCCGGGATTACGCCACCCGAGAGGTCTCCCTAGGCTCCAATGTGGTGCTGTCCATCCTCAGCGACGGAAAGTGTTGGATCTTAGGAGACCAAAGCCTCATGATTCTGGATTCCAGTGGGGTTATGGAGGACTCCTATGACTACTCCTCCCAATACTTAAAGATGGGCACCCTCCAAGGCAGCGGCTTTGCCACCCTCTTCCTCTCCCGTTCCGCCTCTGGCAGCTCTGGAACCCTTGTCACTGTGGACAGCCACGGGGACGAGATTGGGAGGCTCTATATCCAAGGCCAGGCCTTGGCTCTGGCCGCCCGCGGCCAGGATATCGCCCTTCTCACCACTGGGGATGTCTACACCACCACCCGAAAGCTGGAAAACTACCGTACCCTGGCCAATCAGATGGGTATTCGCAACCTGGCCATCTATCAAGACGGCGGTGTCGCGCTGATCGGCAGTACATCGGTGAGCCTCTACTATCCCTCCGGCTCCCGGATGGACAATGAGGAGGACACATGACCATGACCCTTTCCCTGCTCCTGGACCTGGCCGTCCTCATTATCCTGTTGTATTGTGTCATCACCGGCGTGCGGCGGGGCTTCGTCCTCACCCTCTGTTCCCTGATTGCCGTGCTGGTAGCTCTGTCTGGTGGATGGTATCTCTCCACCCACTACGCCTACCTCCTTCAGGAAAAGCTAGAACCTGTCCTGGTGGAAAAACTATTGTCCACCCAGGAAAGCGGCCAAGCCGGCAGCAACCAGGACACTGCCTCCCTTTTAGAAAACTATCCTCAGTCCATACGGGAGCACCTGTCCAGTCAGGTGGAGAATTTCCAGGCGGCCACCGCCCAAGAGATTGCCGCCTCTCTGGCCTCCCTGCTGTCCCAATCCATCTGCTTCCTGCTGGGCTTTGCATGTATCCTTTTGCTATGGAATATCCTCTCCCATGCCCTGAACCTGGTGGCAAAGCTACCAGTGCTGCGGCAGCTCAACCACATGCTGGGTGGATTGGCCGGCCTGCTCAAGGGCATCCTGATTCTACTGGTGGCCCGTTGGGCCCTGTATGACCTTCTGGGATGGATTCCCGCTGACGTGGTGCAGGAGAGCTACTTTCTCCCTTTGCTCACAGTCCCGCCCTTCTTCTCCCTCTTTTAACCCATTCATTCACATCCAATTCACAAAGCCGTGATATGATGCTTCACAATGCTTTTCTCCCCCAGCAAGTCAATATTCATCAGAATTTCTGATTCCTCAAGGAGTGATCGCCTATGCAGCCAACTCTGTGCAGCCGATGCAAAAAAAATGTGGCCGTGATCTTTATCACCCGGCTGGATAACAACGGCCAGAGCAGCCGAAACGAGGGGCTTTGCCTCAAATGTGCCAGGGAATTGAACATCCGCCCTGTCACAGATATGATCGAAAAGATGGGTCTGAGCGATGAGGACTTAGAGGGCCTCACCACCGAGATGATGTCTGCCTTTGACGGCGCGGAAAGCTTGGAGGGCCTTGTAAACAACCTCTCCAACGCCATGGACCCCAACAGCAGCGACGAAGACGACGAGGAGGAAGAGGGCCGCACTGCCACCTTCCCTTTCCTCAACAAGCTCATCGGCAACATGGGCACCAGCGGCGAGGCGGAGAAGGGGGACAACACCCCGGCAGAGCAACCGCCTCAGAATGGGGATTCCTCCCGTTCCTCCCGCGGGGAAAAGAGCGAGCGCAAGGCCCGCGCCAAGCGCAAGTTTTTGGAAAACCACTGTATCTCCCTCACCCGCAAAGCCGCCGAGGGCAAATTGGACCCCATGATCGGCCGGGAACAGGAGTTGGAGCGGGTCATCCAAATCTTGAACCGCCGCCAGAAAAACAACCCCTGCCTTATCGGTGAGCCCGGCGTGGGCAAGACTGCCATCGCTGAGGGCTTGGCTGCCAAAATCCACCAGGGCGACGTACCCTATAAGCTCAAGGACAAGGAGGTCTATCTGCTGGATTTGACCTCCCTGGTGGCCGGGACCCAGTTCCGTGGCCAGTTTGAGAGCCGGATGAAGGGCCTTATTGAGGAGGTCAAAAAACTGGGCAACATCATCCTGGTCATTGACGAGGTCCACAACCTGGTGGGGGCCGGGGATGCCGAGGGCTCCATGAATGCCGCCAACATCCTCAAGCCCGCCCTCTCCCGTGGGGAAATCCAGGTTATCGGCGCCACCACCTTGGTGGAGTACCGGAAATATATCGAAAAGGACTCCGCTTTGGAACGGCGGTTCCAGCCAGTGATGGTCAACGAGCCCTCCATTGAGGACTCTGTTGCCATCATCAAGGGCGTGGCTCCCTACTATGAGGAGTTCCACCATGTACGCATCACCCCCGACATCGCCCGTCTGGCGGTGCTGATGTCGGAGCGCTATATCACCGACCGCTTCCTGCCGGACAAGGCCATTGACCTTATCGACGAGGCCTGCTCTGACGTGAACCTGAAAAATAAAACCCTGGCCCGTTCCCAGGAGGTCCAGAAGGACCTGGACGACATCGCCGTAGAGCGGGAGGTCATGGTGGCCGACGCCAGTGAACAGGCCTATGAACGCCTGGCAGAGTTGCGCAGCAAGGAGCTCCAACTCCTTCAGGAAAAGAAGGCCCTGGAAGAACAGGAAGCTCCCACCCTCACCCTGGAGAGCTTGGCCCGTGTGGTGGAGTTGTGGACCAAGATTCCTGCCAGCACCATCCAGGAGCAGGAATATGAGCGCTTGGCCAAGCTGGAAGAGCGGCTGAAGGATGCCATCATTGGCCAGGATGAGGCCATCACCGCTGTGGCGTCTGCCATCCGCCGAAACCGGGTTGGGGTGTCCTCTAAGCGCAAACCCGTGTCCTTTATCTTCGTGGGCTCCACTGGTGTGGGCAAAACCGAATTGGTCAAACGCCTGGCAGAGGACTTGTTCCACGCTCCGGAATCCCTCATCCGCCTAGACATGTCCGAGTTTATGGAGAAGCACAGCGTCTCCCGAATCATCGGCTCTCCCCCAGGCTATGTGGGCTACGATGAGGCGGGGCAGTTGACGGAAAAAATCCGCCGCAAGCCCTACGCCGTCATCCTCTTTGACGAGATCGAAAAGGCCCATCCAGATGTATTGAATATCCTCCTGCAAATCCTGGACGACGGGCACATCACCGATGCCCAAGGCCGGGTGGTAAACTTTGAGAATACCGTCATCGTCATGACCTCCAACGCTGGCAGCGACAGCAGTTCCGGCCCTCTGGGCTTTGGCAAGACCACCAACGAACAGAGCAAGGAAAAAGCCATGAAAGCCCTGCGGCAATTCCTACGTCCGGAGTTCATCAACCGGGTGGACGAAGTGGTCACCTTCAACCAGCTCTCCGAGGAAAACTTCCGTGCCATTGCCCAGATCATGTTGGTGGAGCTGCAAGGCGTCCTCCAAGATAAGGGTCTGACCTTCCAATGGGAGGACAGCGTATTGGAACAGCTGGTGAAGGACTCTTACTCTGCTGCCCAGGGCGCCAGAAACCTTCGGCGAACCATCCAGAAGCAGCTAGAAGACCCCATCGCCACCAAGATCATCGACAGCTATCTCCACCCTGTCACCGCACTGAAAGCAGTGGTGGAAGATGGGAAAATCAACATTCTGGCGCTTTGAGCTTTGATTTGAAAAAGGAGGGAACCCTATGACTGAAACCCGTAAACAAGAAGAATTGATCAACGGCATGCTTGTGGCCATGTCCCCGAGCCCATCTACCAACCATAATCGTGTGGCTTTTAACATTGCACGGTTATTTGCATCACTTTTGGAGGGTCAGTCCTGTGAAGTTTTCTCCGATGGATTAGACCTTTACCTAGATGACGACAACCGTTTCATCCCAGACATGATGGTGGTGTGTGACCCCAAGAAGGTGCATAACAACGGCATCCACGGGGCCCCTGACCTGGTGGTAGAGGTTCTCTCCCCTTCCACCGCCACCAACGACAAGGGAAAAAAGAAAGACGCCTACGAGCGCGCAGGCGTTTCAGAGTATTGGATTGTCAGTCCCACCGATAAGTTCATCGACGTCTTTCGCTTGGAAAACGGCAGCCTTCGATATGACAGGACCTATGCCCAATTCCCGGATTGGGCAGAAGGGGAACGGGACACCACCATAAAATTCAGGCACTTGGATATCCCCATTGCATCCATCTTTGCCCGTGTTCCCTAAGCGGCAAACACGATACACATAGGAAAAGAGGTCGAGGATACATCCCCGACCTCTTTTTATGTTGGAAATACTTCAAACAGCAAAGGATTCTGTTTTCCTGCTTTGCCTATTCCGGCCTCAACGCTTCGTCCCCACAGAGAACAGGGCCAGGGTTCCCTTGCCACTGTGGGAACCAATCACCGGGCCCACATAGCCGATGGTCACGGTGGGTACATGGCAGGCCTCCCGAACCATAGCAGCCAAGGTTTCCGCCTCTTCCAGGCAGTCCCCATGGCTGATGTCTACATGCTGGCCCTCCGGCCCCACCACAGTCGCTTTCATCCGCTCCACCAGCGCAGATAGGGACTTCTTCCGTCCCCGCACTGTATCCACCGGCACCAAGCGGCCCTGGTCATCCACGTGGAGCACTGGCTTGATATTCAGCAGAGCCCCGGCCACCGCCTTGCCTGCAGAAAGACGTCCGCCCCGGCGGAGTTGGCCCAAATCGTCCACAGTGAACCAGTGGCAAATCTTCAACTTGGTGTCCTGGACAAACTGGCAAACCTCTTGGATGCTCTTGCCTTTCCGCTTCTCCTGCACCGCCAAGTCCACCAACAACCCCTGGCCTAGGGAGGCGCAGAGGGTATCCACTGCCAGTAGGGTGGCGTCAGGGAACTCTTCCTGGAGCTCTTCCAGGGCAAGAGCCCCGGTCTGATAAGTGGCGCTGAGGGCAGAGGAGAACGCCAAGTACAACACATCCTTCCCCGCCTGCAAATGCGGACGGAAAGCCTCCTTAAATGCCTCAACATTGGGAGCGGAGGTTTGGGACATCTCCCCTTGGGATAAGCGCTGGTAGAACTCATGAATATCCGGGCCATCCCCCGGCTTATTCTGGAATTGCTCCCGGCCAAACTGGACATTCAGAGGCACCACGGTAAGCTCCAAAGCCTGCACCAGCTCCTGGGGCAGGTCACAGCAAGAATCGGTTGTGATCACATACTCTCTCATAGCGGACTCCTTATTAACAACATCAACAGCAGCAGTTGGTATATACAGTGAAAAATTGAAAGATGGTGCCCCCCAGCACGAAGAAGTGCCAAACCCCATGGCGGTAAAGTTTCTCCTTCTGCCGGTAGAAAATGATTCCCACCGTGTAGGAAAGTCCCCCCAGCAGCAACGCCGCAAAGCCCCAGGGGCTCAAGCCCCGGATCAGATGGGGAAACGCCAAGACCCCCATCCAGCCCATAACCACATATAGCACCAGGGAAAGCTTTTTGAAGCGGCGCAGACTGATGGCATTGAGTAAGATGCCCAACACAGCGCAGGCGGTGTTCACCGCCAAAAGCGTCCAGCCAAAGGCTCCGCCTACCGTCACCAGGCACACAGGAACATAGGTGCCCAGAATGAGGAGGAAAATGGAACAGTGGTCCAACACCTGAAAAACCGCTTTCCCCTTGGAGACCGGCAGGGCATGGTAGAGACAAGAAACCAGATAGAGCAGGAACATAGACACACCGAAAATCGTTACGCTGGCTATGTTCAGCACAGTTCCATAGGCTTTCGCCCGAAAAATGAGAAAAACTGTCGCCACAATGGCCAACAGTGCGCCAACCCCATGGGAGATGGCATTGAGGAGCTCTTCCCCCAACTGCTGCTGCCGGGGCGCAGGATACGCTGCGGATTCTGTCATAGCTTCTTCCCCTCCCTCTGACTGATTCAAGAATCGTTTCATCTTGTTTTTCATATTAAGAATAGCATATTTCCTAGAAAAAGTCAATGCTCCATTGGGTATTCTTTCCCCTGGGCAGCATAAAAATGAGGGGGCAAAACGCTCTGATCTTTTGTTAAAATTCCGCGCAGCTTTTCAGCATTTTATACACCACAAGGCCATCCTTCCGGCCGAAGCGGTGGAGGGTATCTAAGTAGATCACCTTGGGGGTCTTGCCATTTTTCAATATGTCCTCGATCTCCCCTGTCCGGGCGGAAAACTCCGTGCCGGCAAAGGCCTCCTCTAGCATTTTCTTTAGCTTCAGGCTCTCCTCATAGGCGGAGAAGAAGTTGCCAATATCCAGCAGCTTTAGTTCCTGCTGAACCAGATGTGTCCTCTGGCTGGGTTCGTTGGCGCTGATGATGCTCCGGGAGATGCTCTCACTCACCAGCACCCGCCGGGTCGGGACAGCCCGGGTGGTCCAATAATCCCGCACGGCCTGGAATCCCTCATCCCGGCTAATGATTGCGATGTTACCTTTGTATCCCCCACCCACAATCTCCCCCACCTTGGTAGCAATGTAAAAGTCCAGGCCGTTCTTGCGGACCTTGAGCAGCTTACAGATGGAGAAACCACAGCCAGATTTTTTGATATCCGTCAAATGCCGGGCCTCCATATTGGGGGCAGCCTTGCTATAGAAGACAATGACATGGTCGTCGGGCAGGAGATATTCTGTCCCCTGCATCCCGGCATTTCTTACATTTTCATAGTCAATCAAAAAATACACGGTATTTCGCCTTCTTTCCTGCTAACGATGAAGTCTACCAAACAGCCGTTTTACGGCCTTAGGGGCGCAGCTGCCCCCTAAGTTGAAACGCATCTTTTGACTCTTTTCAACCGTGGTAGCTATAAAATCTCTGATTTCTCTACTATATCACAGTTTTTTTCTTCCGTATAGAAGAAATTTTTGAACAAAACAGCGGGGGCTCCGGATATTCTCCGAAACCCCCGCGCTTACTTACACAGATTTTAGTTCTTTTCCAGCTGCTTTGCAATCTCTTCTGCAAAGTTCTCCTGCTTCTTCTCCAGGCCCTCGCCTCTCTCAAAGCGGAAGAAGCCCTTCACGGCAATGGTGCCGCCTGCGTTCTTGGCCACCTCGGCCACGTGCTTCTCCACAGAGACCTTGTTCTCCTTCACGAACGCCTGCTGCATGAGGCAGTTCTCCTCATAGTACTTGCCCAGCTTGCCCATGACGATGCCTTCCTTCA
>CAJUCB010000009.1:31663-46678 GCA_910584805.1 uncultured Oscillospiraceae bacterium | reverse complement strand
AACATCATCTGGAATTTGTCCAGCCTCAAAATCGTCCATTGCCGCATCCAGGATGGCAAAGCCTTTTTCCAACAGCTCCGGTTCGATGTTCAGGGGAGGCTGAACCCGTAGGACATGCCCCGCCAGAGAAATGAGAACCAAGCCCGTCTGGTAACAACGGAACAGGATTTTGAATACACCGTCCAGGTCTGGTTTCCCCTGAGGAGTTTGGATACCGATGCCCATGGAGAGCCCTAAATTCCGCACGAAAGCAATGGTGGTGGGATGGGCTTCTTTGAGCTTTGCAGCCAGAGTTTCCGCCAAGGTAATGTTGGTGGAAAGACGGGACTGGAAGTCCTCACTTTGGTAGTAGTCAAAGGCCGCGCTCCCGGCGGCGCAGGCAATGGAATTGCCCGCTAGGGTAAAGGCGTGGGCAGGGGCGGGGAGACAATCCATGATCTCCGTTTTTCCCATGAACGCACCTAGCACCAACCCAGCCCCCACGGATTTTCCTAGAACGATACCATCGGGGATGATGCCGTAATGTTCAATGGAAAAGAATGTACCAGTGCGGTAAAAGCCCTGCTGGACCTCATCGGAAATGAAAAGAATCCCGTTGGCCTTACACAGTGCATATAACTTCTCCATGAAAATGGGGTGGGCAGGGAGAATACCGCCGTCACCCTGCACAGGCTCGATGATCACCGCGGCCACCTCGCCTACAGGGAGGTAAGAGGCAAAGGCAGTCTCCATCTGTTTTAAACAGTCCCGCTTCACGGTTTCGCTGTCCTGGTCTGTACCAAAGAAAGGAAAGGCATAGACCTCCGGCAGGAAGGGCCCCATTTTTTCGTGGACCCTGGTAGAACAAGTGGTGAGGGTAGCGGCGCCGTAGGTGCTACCATGGTAACCGTTCACAAAGACGATGATTTTTTGCCGCCCTGTGTAGGCACGGGCAAACTTGATGGCAGCGTCATTCCCATCGGACCCGCAGTTGCCAAAGCAGACCTTGGCGGACACTCCGCCAGGGTAGACGGAGACCAACCGCTCCGCATACTCGATGCTTTGCTGATTGTAGCAATAGGCTTGGGTATACTGGGTGAACTTTTCCAACTGTGCCTGGATTGCCTGGGTAATCACAGGGTGGGAACTACCCAGGTTCAGGGAAGAGGCACTGGAGAGAAAGTCAATAAACTGGTTGCCGTCGGCATCGATAAGGATGCTCCCTTTACAATCCTCTACAACTAGAGGAAAGTAGGACAGGTGCTGACAGGGGGCGATCACGTTTTTGTCTCGGGCGATGAGCGCTTCGCAGCGTTGGATCGTCATGGAAACGACACTTCCTTGCTTATAATATATTGTGTAAAGGCATGGAACATGCCAGGGGCTACAGGGTGAAACCCTCAATTTTGAGGCACTTTATCCTTGATGGACCGGGCAAGATAAATAAAGGGGGTATCTGCTATACTGGTGACGATATAGATCACATAGCTAGAGATGCAGATAGAAAGTAAGGTTCCGATGCTGTAGAGTCCATAGAACGCACCAAAGTTGAACAGCACGGCGTTAAAAAACTGAGAAATCAAGGTGGAGCCGTTGTTGCGCAGCCAGAGGAAACGTTGGCTGTCTCCCCATTTCTGGGAGCTGAAGGACCACCACTTGTGATAGAGCCACACATCAAAGCGCTGGGTGATGGCATAGACCAACAGACTGGCCAGCATGACCCTGGGGGTATTTTGGAAGATGGCGGTGATACTGGGGGCGGCCCAGTCGTTGGGGGAGGGGACATATAGCAGCCAGGACTGCGAAAGGATGATGAACGCGATGGTCGTGACCACACCCAGGGTAACGGCCCGGTTGGCCTCCTTTTTTCCAGCCACTTCACTTAGAATATCCGTGGCCAAGAAGGTGGAGGCAAAGATGACGTTGCCCAAGGTTTGCTCCATCCCAAAAGCATCCACTACCAGCAGGACTTCAATATTTGCAGCGATGGTTGCAAAAATACTCCAACAATAAATGCCGATGATACCAAAGAGCCGGTAAAAAAGCAGTAGGCCGCCAAAAATCACAAACAGGCTGCCGATGAGAAGAAATTCGTTCCACATAGTTTGAGGTCTCCTATCTTTTTTGTTTTTTTATATAATCCCGAATGGGTTGTTTTCAAATTTTTGCAAAGGTTTTATACCCAAAATGATGAGTTTTCGCTATCATAGCACATTGCCCAGGAAAAGTAAACGGTAAGCGAACTGCTTGTTTCCTGGCCCATAATCATGATAAACGATGAAAATGAACCGAATGGGAGGTTACGATTCCCGTCTTCTCGATTTTTATAAATACCTACCATGGAAATCTTGCAACTAGCGCATAAAAACGATATAATACAATCAAATCACTTGCAAAAGTGAAGAAAAAGAGAAAGGCGGGTGACGGTATGGACAACCAGTATGTGATTGAAATGCTTCATATCACCAAGGAATTTCCTGGCATCAAGGCCAACGATGACATCACCCTACAGTTGAAAAAAGGGGAGATCCATGCGCTGTTGGGAGAGAACGGTGCGGGGAAATCTACCCTCATGTCTGTGCTTTTTGGGCTCTACCAGCCGGAGGGCGGGGAAATCCGAAAGAACGGGCAAAAAGTAACCATCAACAACCCCAACGACGCCACCGCTCTTGGCATCGGCATGGTCCATCAGCACTTTAAGCTCATTGAGGTTTTTTCCGTGTTAGACAATATCATCCTGGGTGCGGAAAACACAAGGCTGGGCTTTTTGCAGAAAAAGGAGGCCCGCCAAAAGGTCGCGGCTCTCTCTGAGCGCTATGGCCTAAAGGTGGACCTGGACGCCAAGGTGGAGGATATTTCTGTGGGTATGCAGCAGCGGGTGGAGATTTTAAAAATGCTCTACCGGGACAACGAGATTTTGATTTTCGATGAACCCACCGCCGTGCTTACCCCCCAGGAAATTGACGAGCTGATGGTGGTGATGAAAAACTTGGCGGGGGAGGGGAAATCCATCCTGTTTATCTCCCACAAGCTCAACGAGATCATGTCTGTATCCAACCGTGTTTCCGTCCTGCGGAAGGGGCGGTATATGGGGACCGTGGAGACCAAGGAGACCGATAAGCAGTCCCTGTCCAACATGATGGTGGGTCGCCCGGTGCAACTGGAAGTAAGCAAGAAAGAGGCCACCCCCACCGATGTCGTGCTCAGTGTGCGGAACCTGCGGGTTCCTTCCAGGATACACAAAAACGATGCTGTATGTGGCGTCAGTTTTGACGTGCGTGCTGGGGAAATTGTCTGCTTGGCAGGGATCGACGGGAATGGGCAGACGGAATTGATCTATGGCCTCACAGGCTTAGAAAAATGTTCCGGCGGAACCATAACGCTTTGCGGAAAAGAGATTTCTCACAGCTCCGTTCATCACCGACTGGAAAATATGAGCCACATCCCAGAGGACCGGCACAAGCACGGCTTGGTGCTAGACTTTACGTTAGAACAAAACATGGTCTTACAGCGTTTCCAAGATCCACAGTTTCAAACGATGGGCTTTATCAAACAAGACGCTGTCCGGGAATATGCCCAGGAGTTGATTGAAAAATTTGACGTCCGCAGCGGCCAAGGGCCGGTGACCATCTCCCGTAGTATGTCTGGCGGCAACCAACAAAAGGCCATCATTGCCCGGGAAGTGGATCGGGACAAGCCCTTGATCGTAGCTGTCCAGCCTACCCGTGGCTTGGATGTGGGCGCCATTGAGTACATCCACAACGAACTGGTACAGGAACGGGACCAGGGCAAGGCCATCCTGCTGGTTTCCTTGGAGCTGGAAGAGGTGATGAGCTTATCTGACCGTATCCTTGTCATGTATGAAGGGGAAATCGTAGGTGAGCTGGACCCTAAAAAGACCGACCTGCAAGAGCTTGGCCTCTATATGTCCGGGGCGAAGCGGCATGGGAAGGAGGAAGTGGGATGAAAAAGCGTTCCTCCCTGTTAGAGAAGGAAGCCACACGTTCTGTCCTGGCTTCCATCCTATCCATTTTTATCGGCCTGGCGGTGGGCTGCATCATCGTTTTGATTGTAGGTGCCAGCAGTAAAGGTCTGAGCCTTTCCAGCGCGTGGGATGGCATCCGCCTGATTGTGGGCGGCCTGTTTAGCACGGGGCGGGACAGCGCCGGGAGCCTGACCTTTGGTTTTAACCCCACGAATATCGGGAATATGCTTTTCCGGGCGACACCACTGATCCTCACAGGCCTGTCTGTGGCAGTGGCGTTCAAGACAGGCCTCTTTAACATCGGCGCACCGGGCCAATATCTTATGGGTACCATGGCAACCTTGATGCTGGCCTTGGGTATCCCCTCTACCTCTGTCCCTCCGGCGTTGATTTGGGTCATCGCTTTTCTGGGCGGCTGTTTGGCCGGGGCCCTTTGGGGCGCGATCCCTGGCCTGCTGAAAGCGTTCCTGAACATCAATGAGGTCTTGGCCTGTATCATGACCAACTGGTTGGCAGCTAACCTAGTGACTTGGCTCTTTGATATCAGCAAATTCAAAAATGTCACGGAGAATACAAAGTCAGGCTACATCTATAAGACAACTTTTAATGGTGTGGCCACCCCCAAAATGGGGTTGGATAAAATTTTCCCCAACTCACAGGTCAACATGGGTATCCTGGTAGCCATTGTTATTGCAATCCTAGTGTATGTAATCATGAACAAAACCACCCTGGGTTATCAACTGAAAGCCTGTGGTGCAAACCGTCATGCTGCCCGCTACGCTGGGATCCAGGACCGGCGAAACATCGTGCTCTCTATGTCCATCGCGGGAGCACTGTCCGCCGCAGGGGCTTCCCTGTACTACCTCTCTGGCAACACGGAGTTTTTCTGGTCCACCTATCAGTCCCTGCCGGGGACAGGCTTCAACGGCATCCCGGTGGCGCTGTTGGCAGCCAACAATCCCATTGCGGTAATTTTCACTGGCTGCTTTATGTCAATGCTGGATATTTCCGGCTTGCAGCTTACAAACCTCACCGCCTATAATGAGTACATTACCAACGTAATCATCGCCACCATCGTTTATCTGAGTGCTTTCTCCCTGGTCATTAAAATGCTGATCGGTGGCCGGAAAAAGAAAAAGGCCTTGGAGGCACCCAATGGTATCGGCCCAAATGGCGACACGGCCGCAGAACCAGGAACGGGGGAAGGGGTCACGGACGATGGGAAAGGAGGCGAAGAGGCATGACATTTCTTGTACAGCAGACCTTGATTTATGCCGTTCCTCTGATGATCGTTGCTCTGGCGGGGGTATTCGCAGAGCGAAGCGGTATCATCAACCTGGCGTTGGAAGGTATCATGATCTTCGGTGCTTTCATCGGTGTCCTCTTTGTCCGCACCATGCAGGGGACAGTGGTCTTTGAGACGGCAAAAGCCACCGGAGATTGGATAACCCTGCAAGGCTTGGAGCTTTTGGCCATGCTGATGGCAGCGGCGATGGGTGCAATTTTCTCCCTGCTGCTCTCCTTCGCCTCCATCAACCTCCGGGCAGACCAGACCATCGGCGGTACTGCACTGAACCTCCTGGCGCCGGCCTTAGTGCTGTTCTTCATCCGCATCATTGCAAACCAGAACATCCTGCAAATGGCATCAGGGGACTCTGCTAGTTGGTTCATGATCAAAAAATCTACCTTAGGTTTCCCGGCAGATGCTGAACTGGGTGTTTTCTTCAATACCTTCTTCAATAAAGTCTACCTGGCCACCTATATCTGTATCATTATTTTCATTATCCTCGCGGTTATCCTCTATAAAACCCGCTTTGGACTGCGGCTGCGTTCCTGCGGCGAGAACCCACAAGCTGCGGACTCCCTGGGGATCAATGTCTATAAAATGCGCTATGCTGGCACCACCATTTCCGGTGCATTGGCTGGCATGGGCGGTTTTGTCTACTCTCTGACCACCGCCAACTGTACCGCCAACGGGGATGTGGCTGGTTTCGGTTTCCTGGCACTGGCAGTTATGATCTTTGGCAACTGGAAACCGCTGAACATTGCTGGGGCATCCCTGCTTTTTGGCTTGTTCAAGTGCGTTGCGGCCAGCTATGCTAGTATCGACATCAATGGCGACGGCGTATGCTTTTTGGCGGAAATCGGGATCAGCTCCCATTTCTACCGTATGCTGCCTTATCTGATCACTTTAGTGGTTCTGGCTTTCACCTCCAAGAATTCCAGGGCGCCCAAGGCCGAGGGGATTCCCTACGACAAGGGTGCACGTTAGTCCAGCGTTCTAACCAGCCTCCGTGATGTGGGGAGCCCCAGTCATCACGGAGGCTTTTTGCTGCCATTGTGTTCTTGAAATCCCTGTAGTTTCGGAGTATAATAGGCTATCAATGGGAAAGATTTCTTACGCAAGCACCGGAGGCTGTGCGCCGGTGCGGAACAGGAGGAAGGTACATGGCGTTTACTTTACAGGACTATCTTACATCCCTCAAAGGAAAACGGGTGGCAGTGATCGGCATTGGGGTTTCTAACACGCCTTTGATCAAGACACTGCTGTCGGCGGGGATTTCTGTTACTGCCTGTGACAAAAACAAACGGGAGGCCTTTGGCCCTCTGGCGGATGAATTGGAATCCTTGGGGGCAGAGCTTCATTTGGGCGATACCTACCTGGAAGGTTTGGATCAAGATGTGATTTTCCGCTCCCCTGGCATCCGCCCGGATATCCCCTCCTTCCTGGCTGCCATCGAAAAGGGGAGTATACTGACGTCGGAGATGGAGGTATTCTTCCAAGTCTGCCCCTGTAAGATCATCGCGGTCACTGGCAGTGATGGAAAGACCACCACCACCACCCTGATCTCTGAAATGTTGAAGGGGGCGGGCTATACTGTCCACCTGGGAGGAAACATCGGTAAGCCCCTACTCTCTGAAGCAGGGGAGATGGGGCAGGAGGATATCGCCGTGTTGGAGCTCTCTTCTTTCCAGCTCATGACCTTGCAGTCCAGCCCCGATGTCGCTGTTTTTACCAATCTCTCCCCGAACCACCTGGATATCCACAAATCCATGGAGGAATACACCTTGGCCAAGGAGAATATCTTCACCCACCAAGGGCAGGGTGGCATTGCCATCTTCAACCAAGACAATGCACTTACCCAGGAAATGTCCAGCCGTGCCCCTGGAAAGGCTCGGCTGTTCAGCCGCCAGGGATCGGTGGAAAACGGTGTATTTGTGAAAGATGGAACCATCGTTGTGGCTGTGGATGGACAGCAGCGGAAACTATTTTCTACAGACCGGATCTTGATTCCTGGGGAACATAATGTAGAAAATTATCTGGCTGCCATTGCCGCCGTGCAGGGTTTGGTGTCTGACGAGGTGATTTTGCACACAGCAGAGCACTTCCCCGGAGTAGAGCACCGCATTGAGTTGGTGCGTGATTTGAAGGGTGTGCGTTACTACAATGATTCTATCGCTTCCAGTCCTACCCGGACCATTGCGGGCCTACGCTCCTTCCGACAAAAAGTGATTTTGATTGCCGGCGGCTATGACAAAAAAATTCCCTTTGACACCTTGGGCCCGGAGGTTCATGCCCATGTAAAGGCCTTGGTGTTGACAGGCCATACGGCAGAGAAGATTCGTCAGGCTGTGATTTCTTACCCAGGGTATCAGGACGGGCAGCCAGAAATCGTGATGGAGGATGATTTCCGCCAGGCTGTCTTGGCAGCCCAGGACAAGGCGCAGGAGGGGGATATCGTAATCCTTTCACCGGCCTGCGCCTCCTTTGACCATTTTAAGAACTTCGCCCAGCGGGGAGAAATTTTTAAGGAGATCGTCCAGGGCCTGGATTGATTATGATCGGAATTGGGCAAAGGCCCAGGGAGGTTTTTATGGATATGCAAGAGAGCTTGGACGCTCTGTGCGCCTGCTCTGGCCCTTCGGGACGGGAGGGGGAAGTCCGTGCCCTGGCTATGGAACTCCTTCAACCGCTGGTGGATGAGGTGTGGGCAGACCCCTTTGGCAACATCGCTGGGGTACGCCGTTGCGGCCGGGAGAACGCCAAGCGTGTGGTACTGGACGCCCACCTAGACGAGGTGGGCTTGGTGATTACCGGTGCGGAGGAGGGGTTTTTGCGTTTTCGAGCAGTGGGGGGCATCGATCCCAGAATGCTGCCCAACCGGGAAGTCATACTTATGACCCAGCCCCCCACTTTTGGCCTGGTGGCTGTACTGCCCCCCCATGTGCAAAAGCCGGGAGAGGGGGACAAGAGCCTGCCTCTCTCCAGGCTATACATTGACGCAGGGCTAACCCAGTCGGAAGGGGAAGCACTTGTCGGGACTTTCGCCGTACCCAGAGGGCAGTGCCGAAAGCTTTTGAACCAGCGGATCAGCGGGAAAGCCATGGATGACCGGGCAGGTTTCGTTGCCCTGCTGCGCACAGCGGAACTTTTGAAGGAGGTTGCGTTGGATGTAGATCTTTACATCTTGGGCAGCAGCCGGGAGGAGGTCAATGGTGGCGGCGCCTTAGTGGGTGCATACTCCATTGCCCCCCACTGCTTTGTGGCGGTGGATGTCACCCACGCCCGTACCCCAGATGGGCCCAAGGAGGGCAGCTTTTCCCAGGGAAAGGGAACGGTAATCGGCATTGGCCCTAACATTACCCGCTGGATGAGCGACCGCTTCATTGCCAAGGCGAAGGCACGAGAAATTCCCTGGGCACCAGAGGTCATGACCGGTCATAGCGGTACCAATGCTTGGCGGGTTCAAACTGCCCGGGAAGGAATTGCCACCGCCGTGCTCTCCTTACCCTTGAAATATATGCATAGCCCAGTGGAAACGTTGGATTGGGCGGACCTGGAATCCACAGCGACCCTTCTTGCAGCGTTCGTCCAGGATTTGGAGAAGGAGGGAGGGGCTCACCTTGTTGATTGATACCTTAAAAGAACTGTGTGCCCTTCCCGGTGTTTCCAGTCATGAGGATGCTGTCCGCGCTTACATTCAGGAGCAGGTGAAGCCCTGTGCCCATAGCATCCGTACAGATAGCATGGGAAACCTCATCGTGGAAAAACGTGGGGCCATCCCTGGCGGGAAAAAGCTCATGCTTGCGGCCCATATGGATGAGGTAGGGCTGATGGTTCACACCATCACCGATGAGGGCTTTTTGAAATTTGATACTGTGGGTGGAATTGATCGCCGGGTCCTGGTGGGAAAACCAGTTTTGGTAGGAGAAAAACGCCTGCCTGGTGTGGTAGGACTGAAAGCCTATCATTTGACCACTGCGGAGGAACGGAAAAAACTCCCCAAACGCCAAGAATTTTACATTGATATTGGCGCCAAAGATGGGGAGGAGGCCAAGGCCCATGTTTCCCCTGGAGATGTGGCGGTGTTTGACACAGATGTTTTGGAATTTGGCAACGGTTTTCTCAAGGCCAAGGCCATTGATGACCGCATCGGCTGCGCTGTGATGCTAGAGTTATTAAGAGAGCCCCTCCCCATGGACTGCACCTTTGTCTTTACCGTCCAGGAGGAAGTAGGCACCCGTGGTGCGTTCGGCGCGGCATTTTCCGTCACCCCGGACATTGCCCTGGTCCTAGAGGGGACCACTGCTGCGGACCTGCCTGATATGGAAGGGCGGCAACGGGTGTGCGCCCCTGGGAAGGGGCCAGTCATCCCTTATATGGATGGTGGGACTGTTTATGACCGTGGGTTATTTGAATTGCTTCGGACCCTGGCCCAGGAAAATGATATTCCCTGGCAGACCAAGGAATATCTCTCCGGCGGAACCGATGCCGCTGCCATTCAACGCAGTAAATCCGGTGTGAGAGTCGGGGCAATTTCTGCTGCAGTGCGGTATTTGCATACCCCGTCCAGTGTAGTATCTATAGAAGATTGCCAGCACATTTTGTCTCTGGCCCGGTTGTTTTTGTCCGCTATGGCAGCCATGGAGTGAGGAGGAAGCATGGACTATTTGACCACATTACAAATGCTCAATGATTGTCACGGGCCTTCTGGGGATGAGGGGCAGGTGGCCGCTGCATTAAAACAGTTAGCGGAACCATATGCCGACCAGTGCAGCATAGACACCATGGGCAACCTTATCGTACACAAGGAAGGGCCTGGCCCCAAGGTGATGATTGCCGCACACATGGACTCCATTGGCCTAATCGTAACTCATATTGAAGAGGAGGGGTATCTCTCCTTTGGAAAACTAGGCGGACTCCATCCGGAGAGCATTCTCCATACACCCGTCCGGTTCAAAAATGGTATCACTGGTGTGGTGGCCTTGCGGCAAAAGGTTGCGGTAAAGGATATGACGCTTCAGGACCTCTATATAGACATTGGAGCAAAAAACGAAGCGGATGCCCGTCGAATGGTACAGGTAGGAGATACGGCTATTTGTGGAATGCCCCCTTTCGCCATGGGTTCCCACATTGTTTCTCCTTATCTGGACAACCGTATCTCCTGCGTTGCTTTGCTAGATGCACTGTGCTCCATAGAACATCATACCAACGACCTATACTTTGTCTTTACCGTTCAGGAAGAATTGGGCCTCCGGGGTAGCAAGCCGGTGGCTTATGCCATTGACCCAGAGTATGCCATTGCGGTGGATGTGACAGCAGCCGAAGAACTAGACGACCAGCACAAGGGAAGTTGCAAGTTAGGCAGTGGCGCGGCCATCAAAATAATGGACACTTCCATCGTTTGCCCAACAGAAATGGTGGAGCTTTTGAAAAAATTAGCGTTGAAAAGGGAAATCCCTTTTCAGAAGGATATTCTCAC
Source organism: uncultured Oscillospiraceae bacterium (assembly GCA_910584805.1). Classification (GTDB taxonomy): domain Bacteria; phylum Bacillota; class Clostridia; order Oscillospirales; family Oscillospiraceae; genus Evtepia. The sequence continues at coordinate 35,950 of CAJUCB010000009.1, read as the reverse complement.
CGCTGGCGGCACGGACGCCGGGTCCATTCATTTGACAAGAGCAGGGGTCCTCACCGGTGGGATTTCGATTCCCTGCCGCTATGTCCACTCGCCGGTGGAAATGGCGGATACGGAAGATGTGTCGGCGGTCTCCCGCCTCATCACCGCCTTTGCCCAGGAAAAACTATAATGATAACAATAAAGGATGTAAAAACCTATGCCTTTACAGCTCAGTGATCGGGTCCGCGCCCTGGGGAAACAGGCCCAGGATTCCCTGGCCCAGCAGTTCTCCCATATTGACGAGATCGCGGAAATTAACACCCAAAAGGTTCTCTCAGCCTTTCATACCCATAAAGTTTCCGAAGCCTTTTTCCAGGGCAGCACCGGCTACGGCTATGATGACCTGGGGCGGGACACGTTGGGGGCAATTTATGCTGACATTTTTGGCACGGAGGACGCCATGGTGCGTACTACCTTCGTCAACGGCACCCACGCCATCGCCTCTGCCCTCTATGGTGTCCTCCGCCCAGGAGACGTGCTGCTCTCTGCCATTGGTGCACCCTATGACACCTTGCAGAGCGTGATCGGCATCACCGGGAATGGGAACGGTTCACTGAAAGAGTTTGGTGTAACCTATTGGCAGGTGGACTTGACCGCCGATGATACCCCAGACCTCCCAGGTATCGTTCAAGCGGTGCAGGATGAAACAGTCAAAGCTGTGCTCATCCAGCGTTCCCGTGGTTATGCCACCCGTGCCTCTCTCGCCGTGGATCAAATCCGGGAAATTTGTGCGTCCATCCGTGGGGTTCGGCCCACTGTCAATATTTTGGTGGACAATTGCTACGGTGAATTTGTGGAAACCATAGAACCCTCCCAGGTGGGGGCCGACCTGATTATGGGTTCCCTCATCAAAAACCCCGGTGGGGGACTGGCCCCTATGGGAGGATATGTGGCAGGCAGAAAAGATCTGGTGGAAAGTGCCGCCATGCGTATGACTGTCCCTGGCATCGGCCGGGAGTGTGGTGCCAGTCTTGGGACCAACCGCGCCCTCTATCAGGGGCTGTTCCTTGCCCCCCACACTGTGGCCCAGGCTACCAAAACGGCGGTTTTTGCTGCCAAGGTTATGGAATTGCTGGGATATCGCACCAGCCCCACTGCTCAAGATATCCGTCACGATATCATCCAGATGATCCACCTGGAAAAGCCGGAAGCGGTAGAAAAATTCTGCAAGGGCATCCAGGCTGGTGCGCCGGTGGATTCCTACGTCACCCCCGTCCCCTGGGATATGCCCGGCTACGACTGCCCGGTGATTATGGCTGCTGGGGCCTTTATTCAGGGGGCTTCCATTGAGCTCTCCGCCGATGCCCCCATGCGCCCACCCTATACGGTTTATATGCAGGGGGGACTCACCTACGAATCCGGCAAATTGGGGATCCTGTTGGCTGCCCAAGAGCTTTTGGGGGAATGATCTCTATGGATGTTCATACAAAGGAGGACACAACCGTGGAGGAAGCCAAACGCGCCCAAGAACTTCGGGAACTGCTAAATCATCACAGTGAGCTCTATTACAACCAAGATTCCCCCGTTATTTCTGACCAGGAATACGATGGGCTCATACAGGAATTGAAGGCCATAGAAGCGGCACATCCAGAGCTTGTGGCCCCTGACTCGCCCACCCAGCGGGTGGGCGGAAAGGCCAAGCGGAGCGCGGGCGTCTTGATTGCCCACCGGGTTCCCATGCTCTCCATGCAGGATTTGTTTAGCAGGGAAGAGGTGGAGCATTTTGTCTCTGACTGTAAGGAAAAGCTGGGGGAAGGCACCAGCTTCTTGGTGGAGACAAAGATTGATGGCCTCTCCATGTCCCTGCGCTATGAAAATGGGAATCTGGTCACAGCCATCACCCGTGGGGACGGGCGTACCATGGGGGAGGATGTAACCGCCAACGCCTGTGTGATCGACGATGTGGCAAAAACCCTTCAACAGCCTGTGGAATATTTGGAGCTTCGAGGGGAGGTCTATATGACTGAGGACGCCTTTGAAGCAGTAAATGAGACCCAAGAGCTTTTGGGCAAGAAACCCTTTGCCAACCCTCGGAACTGTGCAGCCGGGACTTTGCGGCAGTTGGACCCATCTGTGACCCAATCTCGCGGGCTGTCCTTTTTCGTATTCAATGTCCAGGACATTCGCGGGAAGACGCTGCGCACCCATCAGGAAGCTTATAATTTTTTGAAGGATTGCGGCGTGACGGTGATCCCCAACTACTATGTCTGCCAAGACATGGAAGAGGTTTGGACCGCCATCCAAGCCATCGGGGAGCTCCGGGGCTCCCTGGCCTATGAGATTGACGGTGCAGTTGTAAAGGTCAATGACTTGTCAGTCCGGCACCAACTGAAGGACACCGCGAAAAACAGTGGGTATCAGATTGCCTATAAATATCCACCGGAGCAAAAGGAAACAAAGCTGTTAGAAATCGAGCTCTCTGTGGGTAGGACGGGGCGGATCACACCCACCGCAATTTTTGAACCGGTGCGGTTGTGTGGAACCACGGTATCCCGCTGTACCCTGCACAACCAGGACTATATCAACAACCTGGGCGTTCGCCTGGGCTCCACCTTGCTGATTGAGAAATCTGGCGAGGTCATCCCCAAGTGCGTCGCTGTAGTGGAAGAAAAACACCCCCCTGATAGGGAGGTGTATCAAATTCCTATGGTGTGTCCCGTGTGTGGCCAGCCTGCAGTCCGGGAAGATACTGCGGATTTGAAATGCATCAACCTGAATTGCCCAGCACAGTTGGAACGGTTGATCGCCCACTTCGTTGCCCGGGGCTCCATGGATATCAAGGGCTTTGGGGCGGTCTATGTGCATGACCTGATTGAAAAAGGCTATCTTCGGGATGTTGCGGACATTTTCACCCTCTACCAACACCGTGATGCGCTGATCGAAGAGGGCATCATCGGCAAGGAGAAAAACACAGATAAGCTCTTGAGGAACATAGAAAAGGCCAAACAGAATCCACCCGCCCGCCTGCTCACAGGCCTTGGTATCTCCAATGTAGGAAAATCTGCCGCACAGGCTTTGATGGACCACTTAGGCTCCTTCGATGCCCTGGCATCTGCCACAGAGGAGATGTTGACCGCCATAGATGATATTGGCCCCATCTCCGCTAAATGCGTGGCGGAGTATTTCCAACGGGAGAGTAGCCAGGAACTGATAAAGAAGTTCAAGGCTGCAGGTGTGAATATGGCCCAGGAAATAAAACTTCCGCCAGTGGAAGCGCTGCCATTCTCCGGAAAAACTGTGGTTATCACAGGTACGTTGCCTGAGGTGAGCAGGGAAGAGGCTGCCCAGATCATTACTGAAAATGGGGGAAAGGTCACAGGAACTGTCTCAAAAAAGACCAGCTTTTTGGTGGCAGGGGAGAACGCAGGCAGTAAGCTGGAAAAGGCCCACAAGCTGGAAATCCCCGTGCTCTCCTGGCCGGAGGTTTTGGAACACCTGGCCCAGGAAACTGATAGCACAGAGGAGAACAACGAATGGAAGATAAAAATAAATTGAACGAGCCGCATCCCATTCCAGACGAGGGGATGCTTTGTGACCTAGCGGAACTATATAAGATTTTTGGTGATAGCACTAGAATCAAGATACTCTACGCCTTATTCGATGAGGAAAGGGGAGTAGGGGAGATTGCTGAATCCCTTGGGATGACTATGTCTGCGATTTCTCACCAGCTTCGCATCCTCAAGCAGGCCCGACTGGTGAAATCCCGCAGGGAAGGGAAGATGGTCTACTATTCTCTTGCTGACGACCATGTGAAAACAATTTTTTCTCAGGGACTGGATCATATTTGCGAATGATCCAGCCCCTATATTTTTATTCTTCCTGTTTTCTCACCTGTGCCAGTGGGTTTGCGTCCACCGCCATTTTCAGGTTGCCGTCGGAGACATGGGTATAGATCTGAGTGGTCCCCAAATTCTCGTGACCCAGTACATCTTGGAGAGTACGGATGTCCACTCCATTGTTGAGCATTAAAGTAGCCGCCGTGTGGCGCAGTTTGTGTGGGGAGTATTTAGGATCTAAGCCAGCTTGGTTCACTGCCTTTTGCACGATATTTTCCACCGCCCGTGTTGTCAGGCGGGTCTTATTTCGGGAGACGAATAGTGCATCCCGATGGCGTAATTCGTCCTTAGGCTCCGGGCGCTGGGCCAGGTAGGCGTCCAGAGCTTCCAGGCAAGCTTCGTTGAGGTAAAGCTGCCGCTCCTTATTGCCTTTGCCCAAGACACGGATGGTATCGTCCCGTACATCCTGGAC
>CAJUCB010000009.1:30984-31653 GCA_910584805.1 uncultured Oscillospiraceae bacterium | reverse complement strand
CGCAGGCCACAGTTCAAAAAGAGGGTCAAAATGCAGTAGTCCCGAACCTCGTTGGAACCGGAGACAGATTCCAAGAGGCGCAGGCTCTCAGAAAGCGACAAATACCGAGGCAAGCCTTTCCGGAGCTTGGGGCTGTTCAGGGACTGGGTGGGGTTGTTTTCCAGCTTATGGGTGTGCACACTCAAGTAGTCGTAAAAGGAGCGGATGGCTGTGCATTTCCTGGCACGGGTAGAGGCTTCCGCTTTGCCGTCTTTTCCACCACCAGTGAGAAAGGTCAAAAAGCCGTAAATCTCTGAAAGCTGTATGCTGGCGACAAAATCCAGGTCAACATCCAGAATCGGAATCTCCCGGAACGATGTGTCTGCTAAGGATGGATCCCGGCGCAGCTTCAGGTAACGAAAAAAAGCCCGCAGGTCCAGGAAATACTCATCGACCGTTTTGGATGAATGGGATAGGATGGATTCGTGATAGTTCAAAAACTCCTGTAACACAGGGGGCGCTTCTTGCCAATAATCTGCCATAGGGGCATTTCTCCTTATTTTCTGTGAAATTGATACCTCCAACTTCGCAAAATCTACATTATGCGAAGTTATATCCTTTGAAAGGATACTCCCCTTTGGGAGCGATCTCTGCCTTTTCAGATAACAATATTATATCAGTCAGAAGTAA
>CAJUCB010000009.1:0-30974 GCA_910584805.1 uncultured Oscillospiraceae bacterium | reverse complement strand
AGAGGATACAAAGTGCAAGTGCGCCGAGACATAGTCCTCCATGCTCCAGCGGGATGGGTTGTTTTTCGGTCTTTCGCAAAAGCCCCATGGTGCCAAGGACGAACAGCACTGGCACCGTAAGCAGACATGTGGGGCCAAACATCAACCCCGCACACACGTTACCCACCATTCCCGTCCCGCCAGACACGGCGGCAACGCCGTAGGCCAGGAAAAAACTTCGGAAGAAAAAAAGCGTTGGGATGGTCAGCAAGGAAAATGGCAGGATGCTCAAAACAAGAACCCCAGCAGGCCATCGAAGGATCGTCCACGCCTCCCGCCAAAAGGATGCTTTTACGCCTCCCTGGGTGCAATCTTGGAGGAAGCGGAGGATGTATGGCTCCGTTGTTATGCTGTTTTCTACTGTTGTACCCAATACGGTGCCAAGAAGAAAGGAAATCGCCAGGATACAGAGCAGGACGTCCCGCTGTTTGTCCATGACTTTTTTGCCGCGCCTTCCCTTCTGCACGTCCACCTTTTTCATGATGATTTTTTCCTCTTTTTCTTACGTTTTTTACCAAACATGCCGGAAAGGCAGCCCCCTGCCATGGTCATCATCAGGACCGCACCCAACTGCATGGGAAACGCAAGCTCCCCTGCTGCGGCAAGGCAGATCAGGAGCAGTGCGACGCATACCACCGCAGCAGTCAGGGCACCAGTCAACATAGCCTGCCCACTTCCCTTTCCAATGGCCACCCGGCCACCGATGAAAGCACAGACCCCAGCGCACACGGTGAGAAATAGGCTTGGATTGTCCGCAGGCAGCACACCACCCCAGATCAGGGCAGCCACCAAAAAGGCAGATAGGAACAGTAACGCCAAGGCCACGCCAGTGCCCAGCAAAACAGGCAGGATCATCGCCGGGATAGAAGACGCCTTTGGCAAGTCCGCTTTACGCAAAAAAATCCCTCCTCAAATAGAATCTCTGGTGGATTCTATGCGAGGAGGATTTTTTCTATGACGCTCTTTACTGCTGGGTCTGCCCTACCGCTGCGCCCTTCTCCATAATGGACCACAGCGCATATTCCAGGCGGACGCGATCAGCACCAGTTTCCACCACGATGGTCTTTTCCTTCACGGCGCAGACAGTCCCAATGATACCGTCGATCATGGTTACAGTGTCCCCTGGAACCAAGGATTTCTTCATCTGATCCTGTTCCTTCTTGCGCTTCTTGTCCGGGCGCATTTTTAGGAAGTAGAAAATCAGGATGTACGCCACCAGCAGAATCAGAATAAAAGTCAGTTCGTTACCCAAAATGTTTCCCTCCGGTTGAAATAGAGTCTCGCTGTCTATTCCCTTATTATAAAAGAAAGTTCCCTATTTGACAAGCCTTTTTTTCACAGACGGCGAAATTGAATCTCAAAGCCTGGCTGCCAACTTTGCTCCATAGGTTTTCCGGAATTCCGCAAACCTGCCCTCATCTAGGGCCTGTCGAATCTGAGCCAAGAGTGTATTGTAGAAATATAGATTGTGCATCACGCACAGACGCATGGCCAACATCTCCCCTGCCACAAACAGGTGACGCAGGTAGGCCCTGGAAAAGGAACGGCACACAGGGCAGTCGCAGTTGGGATCAATGGGCCGGTCGTCGCACTTGTACTTCTCATTTTTGATATTCAGCGCCCCATCCCAGGTGTAAAGTTTCCCGTGGCGGGCATTCCGGGCTGGGAGTACACAGTCAAACATGTCCACACCTCTGGCGATTCCTTCAATGATGTTGGTGGGGGTTCCCACGCCCATGAGATAACGGGGCTTGTTTTCTGGCATATATGGCTCTACTATGTCAATGATGCGGTACATAACCTCTGTGGGTTCCCCAACAGCTAAGCCACCTAGGGCATAGCCATCGCAGGGGATTTTGGCTGTCTCCTGCATATGCCAGACCCGTAGGTCCTCATAGGTGGCACCCTGGTTGATGCCAAAGAGCATTTGTTTGGGGTTGATGCAGTCTGGCAGTGCATTCAGGCGGTCGTGTTCTACCTTGCACCGCTCTAGCCACCGCAGGGTACGGGCACAGGAGGCCTTTGCGTAGTCATAGGGGGCAGGATTTTCCACACATTCGTCAAAGGCCATGGCAATATCTGAGCCCAGATTGGACTGGATACGCATACTCTCCTCCGGCCCCATGAAGATACGCCGGCCGTCGATGTGGGAGGCAAAGGTGACCCCCTCCTCCTTGATGGTGCGCAGACCAGCCAAAGAGAACACCTGAAAGCCACCGGAATCAGTGAGCATGGGCCCATCCCAGCCCATGAATTTGTGCAATCCCCCCATCTCCCGCACCACCTGGTCACCAGGGCGCAGGTACAGATGGTATGTGTTGGACAACTCGATCTGACAGCCGATGTCCTTGAGGTCATAGGCAGATAGGGCGCCCTTGATGGCCCCCTGGGTCCCTACATTCATAAACGCCGGGGTCTGGACTATGCCATGGGCACAGGTCAAAACACCCCGGCGGGCTTTACCTTCGGTTTTTATCAACTGAAACATAGAATTCTCCTTATGAAATGAACATGGCATCGCCGAAGGAGAAGAAACGGTACTGCTCCTTTACTGCCTGCCGGTATGCTTCCAGCACATGTTCCCGTCCTGCCAGGGCGGACACCAACATAATTAAGGTGGATTCTGGAAGATGGAAATTGGTGATCAACGCATCCAGCACCTTAAAGTGATAGCCAGGATAGATGAAGATATTTGTCCAGCCTGCGTAGGCTGTCAACTGTCCGCCCTCCCCTGCCCAGCTTTCAATGGTCCGGCAGGAGGTGGTGCCTACGCAGATCACCCGTCCCCCAGCCTGCTTCGTCTCATTGATGATATCCGCAGTTTCTTGTGGGATCAGGCAATATTCCGAATGCATTTCGTGCTCGTCCAGGTTTTCCGCTTTTACTGGGCGGAACGTTCCCAAGCCCACATGGAGGGTCACAAAGCAGAGTTTGACACCCATGCCCTGTAACTGCTCCAACAGCTCCTTTGTAAAGTGCAGGCCCGCTGTGGGGGCGGCGGCAGAGCCCACTGCCTTGGAATATACTGTCTGGTAGCGTTCCCCGTCCTGCAATTCCTTTTTGATATAAGGCGGAAGGGGCATCCTGCCCAAGGTTTCCAACTGCTCTAGAAAAATGCCTTGGCAGTCAAAATGGATGAGGCGGTTGCCGTTTTCCAGGACAGTTTGGACTTGGGCGGTCATCCGTCCCTCTCCAAAGGAGAGTTGTGCTCCTTCCCGGAGTTTTTTCCCTGGACGGACCAAGCATTCCCAGACATTTTCTCCCCGGTCAGTGAGCAGCACCACCTCACAGGCTCCGCCAGAGGGCATCCGCTGGCCGATGAGCCGGGCGGGTAGGACCCGAGAGTCATTGAGAACCAGGCAGTCCCCTGGCCGTAACATCGTGGGCAATTCATAAAAATGCCGGTGGCCCACTGCCCCGGTCTCCCGGTCCAAGGTCATCAAGCGGGAAGCATCCCGCCGCTGGATGGGGGTCTGGGCGATGAGCTCTGGTGGCAGGTCATAGTAAAAATCAGATGTTTTAATGTAAATCAATCCCCGTATAATAGAAGTTTAGAATCTGGTCATAGGTATAGCCCCGCTTAGCCATGGCATAGGCCCCCCACTGGCTCAAACCAACGTTGTGGCCATTTCCTGCTCCAGAGACCACGAAGGTCCCAGCAGCAGCGGTAACAGGTGCAGAGCTCCCAGACGCAGAGGATTCCTGCGAGTTTGTGGCTGTGGTAGGCACGGTAGTCTGTATGGTAGAAACGCCATCTAAGGTGAGGACAGAGATGGGGACAGACAAAGCCTCCGTTTTTCCATCGCCGCCGATGGCTAACACGCCATCTAGGTTGGATAGTCTGGTGGTTGCATTGTCCACATAATATTGCTTACCAGGCTCTGTGGGGGTGTCAGGCACACTTGGTGTGGGGGGCGTAACAGAGGAAGAGCCCCCAGAAATGGTAAAGTGCATGGACTTGACGCCCAAGATCGAGCGTGCGTTTGCCTTGGAAAAGACAAAGGTTTTCCCGACATCGTCAGTAAAGGTAATGCTATAGACATTCCCAGAATCAGTAAACTGGCTGACTTTCAGGTCTACAATATTCCCGCAGTTGTAACCCCGGCTCCGTAATTGGGCGGTCAGTTGCGAGGGGGTAAAGGTTTTGGTCCAATGGTAGCCGCTGACGGAGTTTGCGATGTCTGCCTCATAGGGGTCCACTTTGCCAGTGAGATATGGCAGAGTGGCAGTCCATACATTTTGGCAACTCTCGGTGGCACCGCCGTTGCTGGCATAGTAGAAAGTCTTGGCAACTTCTCCATTGTACCAAGCGTATATACCGGAGGTGGCATCCACTGCTGCGTCGCTGTCCGCCGTAGCCCGATTGCAGCCTTGGTAGACCTGACAGCAAGTGGTGTTACATACATCAAAATGGTAATTCCCATGCTTGGTCCCAGCGGAAATCACAAAGCTCCGGGCACAGACCGCTTGGGCCTTCAAAGCTTCTGCCGGCCAAGAGGAGCTCATCTCATAGGGGACTAAGCCTTTCACATAGTCGTCCATGGACACCCGGTTTACCACCGTGAGGTTCCCGCCCCCAATGCGTTCATAGAGGAAGTTGCCGGCATATTTGTTGCCCTTAAACCAAGTCTTGGCCCCACCTTCGCCGCTGGAACCGGGAGCCACGGCAAAAATGCCTCCGTCCCCATTGTCAAACTGGAAGAGGATATTTGTCGTCTTGGTCTTCACCACAGTAATCCCATAGGAACTTGTCCCAGTGACACTGGCACCTGCGCCAAAGCTGCCCTGGGCGGCTTCTGCCTCTGCCCTGGTAGCATAGGAGCCTGCCCGGACATAATATGTACCGGAGACCCATGCGGGGAAGCCGCCTTGGACCCCGGCTGCCGCACTCTGGGCTGCCTGGAAGTTATCGTAGGAACCGGGGAGCTGCACATGGTAACAGCCCACTACACCATTGCTGGTGACAGAGGTGGTATAACTCCCATTGGTGGACAGATAGAGGTTCTGGGTCTTGAGCATAGATATCTGTGTCTCAGTGGTAGAACCCAGGGTCACGAACTGGTCCTGGCTATCGTAGTAGCCAAAACGGTAGCCACTACCTACGTTGTTCTCCAAGTTGGCAGAGGGCAAGGCCCCGCTGCCATAGCTGAGACCAGCCCGCACGTCCTCCCCCACCTCCAGCGCCAGGGCGGAGCCTGTGAAGCAGACTGTGAGCAAGGCCAGAAGAAGGGTCAGTTGTAAAACAAAAGCTCTCATGGTACCCACCTTTTTTCAAAAGATCTTTGGCATTGACGGGGAAAATCATCTGTGCTATAGTATGTAAGAAAAACATTTGTCTCTCAAAGGAGAACAGATGAGATCAACGCGAAAACCAATACTTGTCCCCATTATAGTAAAAATCTTCGGAGTTTTCAACTACATGTTTTCAAAAATAGTTGGAAAACGCCGAAATGTATTTCATTTCCAGTGTCAGGAGGTCTATTTATGAAAAAATATGCCGTGGGCGTGGTGGGGGCCACCGGAATGGTAGGCCAGCGCTTTGTCAGTCTTTTGGAAAAACATCCCTGGTTCCAGCTCACTGTGGTGGCTGCCAGCGCCCGTTCTGCGGGCAAACCCTATGGGGAAGTAGTCCAGTCCCGCTGGGCCATGCCCACTCCCCTGCCTGAGGAGGCCAAATCCCTGGTGATTCTGGATGCCCAGGCAGACATGGAAAAAATCGCTGCCGCGGTAGACTTCATTTTCTGCGCTGTGGACATGAAGAAGGAGGAGATCCGTGCCCTAGAGGATGCGTACGCTAAGCTGGAGTGTCCAGTGATCTCCAACAACAGCGCCCACCGCTGGACCGACGACGTGCCCATGGTCATCCCTGAAGTCAACCCTCAGCACATCCAAGTGATTGAAGACCAGCGCAAGCGCCTGGGAACCAAGCGGGGCTTTGTGGCAGTCAAATCCAACTGCTCGATCCAGTCCTATACGCCAGCATTGCATCCCCTCCGGGAGGCTTTCGATTTGGAAAAGGTGCTGGTATGTACCTATCAGGCCATCTCCGGCGCAGGTAAGACCTTCCAAACCTGGCCGGAAATGGTGGATAACCTGATTCCCTACATTGGCGGCGAAGAAGAGAAGTCAGAGAAGGAACCCCTGAAAGTCTGGGGCAACCTAGAGGGGGGCAAGATCGTCTCCGCACCCACCCCTGCCATCACGGCCCAATGCCTCCGCGTCCCTGTCTCTGATGGACATACGGCAGCTGTCTACATGAGTTTCCGTGGGAAAATGCCCAGTGAGGCGGAGATCAAATCCCTATGGCAAAACTTCAAGGGCCGGCCCCAGGAGCTGGACCTGCCCAGCGCCCCCAAGCAGTTCCTGCATTATTTTGAAGAGGACGACCGGCCCCAAGCTAAGTTGGACCGGGAATTGGAGGGCGGCATGGCCGTCACCCTGGGCCGTCTGCGTCCAGACAGCCAGTATGACTACAAGTTCGTGGGGCTCTCCCACAATACCCTCCGGGGTGCCGCTGGCGGTGCTGTGCTCTTGGCCGAGCTGCTTTGTGCAGAGGGCTACATCCTTCCCCGCTGAGTTTCCCCTATTCCGCAACGGCCCCAGGCCGGTTTCTGTTACGAAAGATGCTTTGACAGAGCCGTTCTGGGGCTGTTTTTTTGTACCCAAAATGGAACCGATGGAAAGGAGCTTTTATGAAATCTCCCGTTTTTACAGGGACCTGTACCGCGTTGATTACCCCCTTCCGCCCCTCTGGTGCCATCGACTACGATGCCTTTGCCCAGCAGATTGACCGCCAAATTGAGGCAGGGGTCGATGCTGTGTGCGTCTGCGGCACCACCGGAGAGAGTGCTGCCCTCACCGTCCAGGAACACATCCACTTGGTGGATGCTTGTGTGAGCCATGTGGCAGGGCGTTGTAAAGTCATCGCAGGCAGCGGCAGCAACGATACCGCCGCCGCCCTTTACCTCTCTCAACACGCCCAGGACTCCGGCGCAGACGCCTTGCTGCTGGTGACCCCCTATTACAACAAAACCACCCAAAGCGGCCTGATCCACCACTATGAGCATATTGCGGACCGCACGGAACTGCCCATCATTCTATACAACGTCCCCTCCCGCACTGGGCTTTCCTTCACAGCAGAGACTTACTCCACCCTCAGTCAGCATCCCCACATCAATGGGATCAAGGAGGCCTCTGGCAACTTCTCCCTCCTGGCAGATACCTTGGCTCTCTGTGGGGACGCTGTCAACATCTGGTCCGGCAACGACGACCACGCCCTACCCATGATGTCTATGGGGGCAAAGGGGCTGATCTCCGTAGTGTCCAACCTGGCCCCAGAACCCATGGTGCAGTTGACCCACAGCTTCCTGGAAGGGGATTTGGAACGGGCCCGGGCGCTGCAAATCGCCTACACCCCCCTCACCCGAGCCCTCTTTTCCCAGGTAAACCCAGTACCCGTCAAGGCAGCCATGAAGGATGCCGGCCTGGACAGCGGTATCCTCCGCCTCCCCCTCTGGGAGATGGACCAGGAACCGTTGGAAAAGCTGAGAGAAACTGTAAAGGCTGCCAACCTTACCCTGTAATTTCTAGGAAAACCATAAGAGCCGCCCTTCATTTTGAAGTGGCGGCTCGTCTTTTATTTTGGGATTGATTTAGTCCACTCTATCCCGCGTCACATAGCCATTTATGGTCACAAAAGCCACTTCTGTGCCAAATTCGTCGGTAACTTTGATCTCATAAAAGCAGACATGCCGTCCGTCTTTCACTTGTCGCGCAACGGCTGTCAAGTGTTTTCCCTTTGTATGCTGCAAAAATGTGATTTGGGAGGCCTGGGTCACCACTTCCCTCCCCTCTTGGTTGGACGCCACAGCGAAAGCATGGTCCGCTAAAGTGAAGATTGCGCCTCCCATCAGTACCCCCAAACAGTTGCAGTGCTTAGGGGTGATCTCCATTGAGCATTTTGCATAGCCATAACTGGCCTCTTCGATCCTAGCCCCGATCCCCTGGACCACAAATTGGTCCTCTGAAAACTTTTCCCTCAATTTTTTCAGTGTATCCGCCATTGCTGTTTGCCTCCTACGATCCGTTTTTTGTACCTGACTTTACCGTATATTACGGTTCCTGTCAATGGACGGGGAAAGAAAAAAGTTTCGTCTTCCCTCTTGACAATATGCCTTCCCTATGCTACCATCGCATTGGTTAACCGGTCAACTAACTAACCATAAAACAGGAGGTGAAACGATGCAGTTTGGCGGAGATAAGCCAATTTTCCTCCAGTTGGCAGAACAGTTGGAGGATGGGATCCTCACTGGGGCATTTCCGGAGGAGGGACAGATCCCATCTATCACCGAGTATGCGTCAACCTACAAGATCAACCCTGCCACGGCCCTGAAAGGCGTAAACCTGCTGGTGGATGCGGGGCTCCTGTATAAAAAGCGCGGCGTGGGCATGTTCGTGGCCCAGGGTGCCCAGGAAGCCTTGCGCCAGAGGCGCTCTGAAGCCTTTTATCAAGATTATATTGTGACCCTAGTGCACAAGGCCAAGGGATTAAACCTGAGCTTGGAACAGTTGACAGCTTTGTTAAAGAAAGGATATCAACATGTCGATTGAATTTGAACACGTGACCAAACGCTATGGCAGCACCACGGCGTTGGATGGGATCAGCCTCACCCTGGAACAGGGCCATATCTATGGGCTGTTGGGGAACAACGGCGCAGGAAAAAGTACTCTGCTGAGCATCCTCACGGATCGCCAGATAGCGGACAGCGGGACGATTTTGGTCGATGGTCAGCCCACCCGCAACAACGATGCTGCCCTGCAAAAGCTCTTCATGGTGGGGGAACAGAACCTTTTCCCCACAGGGATGAAGGTGGAGCGGGCGTTCCGTATCACCGCTTCCTTTTATCCTGGCTTTGATATGGAATACGCCGTGGCCTTGGCGAAGAAGTTTGATCTCCCGTTGAAAAAGAAGATCAATGCTCTGTCTACCGGTTATGCCTCTATCTTCCGTATGATTCTGGGGCTCAGCGTCAACGCCCCGTATGTCTTTTTCGACGAGCCTGTTTTGGGGCTGGATGCCCGGCACCGGGAATTGTTTTACCAGACCCTAGCAGAAAAATTCAGCGTATCCGGTGGGACCTATTTGCTTTCCACCCACTTGATCGCTGAGGCGGAAAATCTTATTGACCACACCATCGTGATCTATGAGGGTCAACTCCTATGCAACGGGCCCACGGAAACGCTGTTGGACAATACATATTCTATCTCTGGTCCCGCCGCACTGGTGGACAGTGCAATTGTTGGAAAAGATGTCCTCTCCTGTCAAGCCCTAGGCGGATTAAAGACAGCGGCAATCCAAGGCACGCCAGAGCCCAACCTGCCACCAGAGTTGGCCATAGGCCGGCTGGGTCTTCAGGACTATTTCATTGCCCTCCAGGAGTTCCAGGAGAAACAGTCCGCATAGCACATATTTAACCTTTGATAACACTTTGAAAAATTGAGATTAGGAGTGATTCTTTATGGTAAAAGCCCAACCCATGCTTCGGTTCCAACTCCGGGAACAATTACCGGCACATCTGATTTTTGTTGCCGCCAACATAGGGATCATCGTGATTTTGATGATCGTTGCTCAGTTTATGACGGGGGATGATGTTACTGGTTCCTATACCAGCATCGGCCTCTCCGCAGGGATCTATATGTCGATCATAGCATCTACGGCACTGCGTAGTACCTTCCGCCTAGGGGCACAACTGGGAACCTCCCGCAACCGCTGCTTTCTGGATTTTGTCTTATTTTCCATCATCACTTCCTTTGCCCTGGCAGTAACGATCGAGGTCGTGCTCAGCGTTTTCAGTGCTGCCACCATTTCTACCAAAATGTTTCATTTTGCCGACTTGTTTTCTGTCCTCTATCTCAGTGAGCTGGATGCGGGGGCGCTGTCTCTCTACCAGCACCTGCTTTCCACAGTATTTAACTTGTGCAGCATCTTATTTTGCACCGCCATTGGGACCATCCTCTCCATGCTCTTCTGGCGGTTGAACCGTTTGGGGCGCACGGTCCTGTTTATCCTGTTAATCGCTTCCCCATGTTGGTTCTCCCTTTTGCTGGCGCACTCTCTCATCACCAACCTGCCCACCCTCTTTTTCTTCTTTGGTAAGCCTGGGAATGTGATGGGTGTGCTCCTACTGGCCACTGCTCTGCTGTTTTTCCTTAGCTGGCTGTTGGGACGAACCGTCCATATCCGGCCTGCAAAATAAATGTTTCCTCGCCGCTGGTGAGGAGTTGGAAATTCCTTCTCCTGACTGGCGGCTTTTCCTTGCGCTTTTGTCCAGTTTGGTATAAAATATAAAAAGAACACTGGGGGTGAGGGCTGTGGAATATACGTTTGACCAGGTAGCTGAGCTATTAGACGAGATCGCGGAAGGTTTCCCTCCTGTCTTTTTCCACGAACTCAATGGTGGGATACTTCTGCAAGAAGAGGAAAAGCAGGACCCCCTTTTCCCCAAGGATGAGATATACTTTATGGGCGAGTATGTAGAGGACCCCTATCTTGGCCGCTTTATCAACCTCTACTACGGCTCTTTCCTGGCTTCTGCTCGTAACGAGGGCTGGAACGAAGAGGAATGGTACAAGGAGCTCCATATGACCTTGGCCCACGAATTTACCCACCATATCGAGTCCCTTGCCAACGCCCACGGCCTGGAAGACCAGGACGAGGCGGAGCTCTTAGGCTATTTGGAAGCCCTTTGTCCTGAGGAATAATTTTCCTCCCCATATTCCCCGTTTCTTTGGTATATATTTCTGATTTTCGACAAAGCAGAAACAAAAGAATTACAATATCTTGCATTTTTCCGACGAAATGGCGCAAAATATTCCAAATATCTATTGAAATCCAAGGGCGTTTGGTGTATACTACAGAAAATCATGAGAAACAAGTGGGGCTTTATTCTTTATCATTTGGGGAGAATGCAGCGGATAAAAAGAGTGGATAGCGGAGGTATCTGCATATGGCATTTTGGAGTGCATTGCGGCGCAGGCCGGAGGAAGAGGACTATTCTGAAGCGTTTGATGAATATGATTATGAGGACGACTACTCCTATGAAAATACAACACCCAGCTGGGGGAACGAAGCTGCCGCACAGCCCATCCGTTCAGCCGCTGATATGCAGATCGCCTTGGTGATTCCAAAACAGTACAGCGATGCCTCTAAGATCGCGGACCTTCTGCGGGATATGAAGTTTGTCGTGCTGAACTTGAGCGAGTGTGAACCCGCCGTGGCCCGGCGCCTGCTGGATTTCATCTCTGGCGTAACCTATGCCGAGGATGGGAACCTGATGAAGGTGGCCACCAATGTCTATGTTGCTGCCCCCTATTTTGTGGATATGTACGACGAGACAGCCAAAAAGATTCGCAACACAGTCAATTTCTAAATTTTGCAAATATCCCGGTGCGTGGAGCTTCATGCACCGGGTTTTTGTACTCTTGAACAGTTTGTGAGGTGTTTTTATGAACAGTAAGATTCGAGAGGCTATTTGCCTGGACAGACAGCCAGTGGCAGTGATCCGGACAGATACACCCCCAGAGGGAGACCTCCTCTCCTTCCCGTCAGGTGCGCGGGGGCGGTGCCTGGTCAGCCTACTGGCTGCCGCATCCCAAGGACATAACGCTGTGATCCAGGCAAACACCACCGGCTGCAACGGTGGAAAAGTTGGCCTGGGTTTTGAGCCCATGGCCCCAGAGCCCATGGCCCAGATTCTCTCTACCGGTGGGCCCATGGAGGGGATGTATTATAAAGACTGTCCCGAGCATGCCCGATGTTATATCGAAAGCTTACCTCACATAGAGACAAAGCCCTATGTAGTATTCCGGCCCTTGGACCAACTGATGGACGGGGAGGTGCCGGCCTGTGTGGTGTTCCTAGCCAATGCCGACCAGATTTCCGCCTTGGTTACCCTGTCCAACTTCGACCGGCCTAACCAGGATAATGTCAAGCTACTCTTTGGCGCCGGATGTTCTCAAGCTGTGCTCTATGCTCTGTGTGACAGTGCGGTGGGGCGGGAACAGTGTACCTTGGGTCTCACAGACCCCTCTGCCCGGCTGCACCTGGACAAAAGCCTTCTCTCCTTCTCTATCCCCTATCCCCGCTTTTTGGAGATGGAGCGCAAGGTGGAAGACAGTTTTCTGACCAAGTCCCTTTGGCTGGAACTGCGAAAGCGGATCAAGTGAGGGGATAAGTACGGCAGCGTATTGGAAAACTAAAACCGGGCTTTACTTCCCTCCCCTTCAATGCTAGAATAGGGGACAAGTCACAAAAGGCCTTGCCGCCTCTCCGCCTTGCTGCTGTGGGAGGGGCGGCAAATCATCAGGCAGCGTTGAGGGCAGGTCAGGATGCAAGAAAGAAAGGAACGGACGCTGAAACAGCGAAGATGGCTGGCAATAGGAATCCTAGCAGCTGTGTTGGTGGCCAGCGCACTGATTATATGGAAAGTGGGCGTACCCATGCTGCGCCTGGCCTCTGAGCCGGAGGCGTTCCGCCAGTGGATCGAACAGCGGGGCCTTGCAGGGCGCTTCCTCTATGTGGGGATGGTATTTCTCCAAGTGATGGTGGCCATCATCCCTGGGGAACCCCTGGAAATCGTGGGGGGCTGCGCCTTTGGGACAGTGGAGGGAATGCTCCTCTGCCTCCTGGGCGGGATGCTGGGTAGCATTGTGGTGATTATCCTAGTCCGCCGCTATGGGATGCGCTTGGTCAGCCTGTTCTTTTCCCAGGAAAAGCTTCAGTCCATTCGCTTTTTGAAAAGCTCCCCCCGGCGAACCTTTCTTTTCCTGGTGATCTTCACGATTCCAGGAAGCCCCAAGGATCTGCTGTGTTATTTTGCAGGGCTGACAGACATCAGCCTCCCAGCCTTGTTCGTGATCTGCGCCCTAGGGCGGATTCCCTCTGTGGTCACATCTACCATCGTGGGGGACGCGCTGGGAACATCCCAGTATATTATGGCTGCGGTGGTATTCGTGGTGACCCTGGCAGTGAGCTGCGTTGGGCTGCTGCTCTACCAGAAAATCTGCAAATCCCACACTCATGCCCAGGAAGAATAAAAGGCGGGGCTCCCGTCTGTAGCTGGAGGTCCCTATGGATCATAAATTGGAAAAAATCTTGGCCCGGGTACAAAAACCAGGCCGTTACGTGGGCGGCGAATACAACGCCGTAGTAAAAGATAAGGCACAAGTAGACTGCCGCTTCGCTTTCTGCTTCCCGGACACCTACGAAATTGGCATGTCTAATTTCGGCATGCGCATCCTCTACGGTGTCATGAACCAGATGGACGGCGTCTGGTGTGAGCGCGTCTTTGCTCCCTGGGGGGATATGGAGCAGGCATTGCGCCAGGAGGGCTTACCCCTCTACGCCCTGGAAAGTGGAGACCCCATCCAGACCTTTGACCTCATCGGCTTCTCCCTGGGCTATGAGCTCTCATATACCAACGTACTGAATATGCTGGATTTGGCAGGGCTTCCCCTGCGCAGCCAGGACCGCCCCAGCCTCTTCCCTCTTGTGGTCATCGGTGGGACCTGTACTTATAACCCCGAGCCCTTGGCCCCCTTTGTGGATATTGTCTCTCTGGGTGAGGGCGAGGACGTGACGGTGGAGCTTATCCAGCTCTACCGCCAGGCAAAACGAGAGGGCTGGTCCAAGGAGCAGATGCTCCGGGAAGCGGCAAAGATACCAGGGCTGTATATCCCCTCCCTCTACGAGGTCAGCTATCGTGAAGATGGCACGTTGGCTGCCATTACGCCCAAAGAGGGCGCAGCGGAAAAGGTCACCAAGCGGATCGTCACAGATATGGATGCGGCCTACTATCCCGTAAAAACCATCGTCCCCTCCACAGAAATCACCCATGACCGGGTGATGCTAGAGCTCTTCCGGGGCTGCATTCGTGGCTGCCGCTTTTGCCAGGCAGGGTTCGTCTACCGCCCCGTCCGGGGGCGCAGTCCAGAGCTTTTGGCCAAACAGGGGGTGGAGGCCTGTCAGGATTCTGGCTATCAGGAAATGACCTTGATGAGCCTATCCTCTAGTGACTACCCTGACTTGCTCCCCCTGTGCGACGGGTTGCTGGAATGGTGCCAGCCCAGAAAGGTGAACATCTCCCTCCCCTCCCTTCGGGCGGACAACTTCTCTATGGGTCTGATGGAAAAGCTTCAGGCCGGGGGAAGAAAGAGTGGACTGACCTTTGCCCCAGAGGCCGGCTCCCAGCGCTTGCGGGATGCCATCAACAAAAACGTCACCGAAGAGGATTTGCTAAACTCCTGCCGCACCGCATTTTCCGGCGGCTGGAATTCCGTAAAGCTTTATTTCATGCTGGGCCTGCCCACAGAGACCGACGAAGATGTATTGGGCATTGCGGACTTAGCCAACAAGGTCTATCAGGTTTGGCGCAGCAGTAGCTCCAACCGTGCCCGTGGGGTACGCATCACCGTTTCCACCTCCTGCTTTGTGCCCAAGTCCCACACCCCGTTCCAGTGGGAGGCACAGAACACCCAGGAGGAGTATTTGCGCAAAGTGACCCTATTGCGGGAGAATTTGCGCAATAAGTCCATCACTTACAACTGGCATGATCCGGAGACCAGTTTCTTGGAGGCAGTCCTCTCCCGAGGGGACCGGCGGCTGGCAGATGTGATCGAACACGCCTGGCGGCACGGGGCCAAGTTTGATTCTTGGAGTGAATACTTCAAGCTACAGACCTGGCTCGACGCCTTTGCTGCCTGCAACCTCTCCCCTAGCTTTTATGCCAACCGGGAACGGGGAAAAGACGAGCTGTTCCCCTGGGCAACCATCTCGGACGGGGTGAAGGAGAGCTTTCTCTGGAAGGAGCGAGAAGCTGCGTATCAGGGCGTGATTACCCCGGATTGCCGGGTGAAGTGCTCCGGCTGCGGGGCCAATAAACTGTGTGAAGGAGGGGTGTGTCATGGCTGACCAGCGTATCCTCTTTTCCAAAGGGGGAACGGCAAAGTACATCTCTCATCTGGACTTGATGCACACCATGGAGCGGGCTTTCCTCCGGGCGGGGATCACCATCCGCCATACAGAGGGCTTCCATCCCCACCCCTATGTGTCCATCCCCCTGCCCCTGCCCCTGGGGTTTTCCAGCGACTGCGAAATCATGGAGTTTGGCTTGGTATCCGGGTGTAGCCGGGAGGAATTGCCGGAGCGGATGAACCGTACCCTCCCCCAGGGCATCGAAGTCAAGACCTGCTATGAGGGGGGCGCGGCCTTCAAAAAGCTGGCGTTTGTCCGCTATGCCATCACCTTGGAATTTTCCGCCCCTGTGGCGGAACAAGCAGCGGCAGACTTCCGGGCCCTGACCAGCCGGGAGAGCTTCGTGGTTAAGAAACGGAGCAAAAAGGCAAAGTCTGGCTTCACCGAGGTGGATGTCATCCCTCTGATTGAGGCAGTGGAAGCGGTGGAGAGCAAGGGAGATACCCTGCACTTGACGCTCCTCCTCAAAGCCCAAAATCCTGGGCTGAACCCGGACGTCCTTCTCCGGGGCTTTGGAGAGGAATTCCCTGCGCTTCCCCTCTGTTATTCCGCCTGCCATCGGGTAGAGCTTTTGGATGAGGAAAAGCAGGTGTACCGATAAAAAAGACGCGATGCAGAAAACACAACTGCATCGCGTCTTTTTGTACGGTGGATAGTTTTGCGGACTATACAGACCTACATCTCTAGGCGCAGCACACTGGCTTGCTCCCGGAGCAGCTCCATGGCGTGGATGTCATCAGGCATGGCGTTGTCTGAATCCAGGTCAATCTGCACCGCCAACACATCCTCACGGCCAGAGGGCAGTTCCCGGACCTCCCGGACCCGCCAGCCCAGCTCATGGACAAAGTGCATGGTGTCCCCCAAGCCTGCCTCCCGCTTGACTTCCAGGTAGAAGGATGCCGTGGTGGCAATTTTCAAGAATCTATTGTCCAGCACGTTCATGAGCAGCAGGATGATGATAAGCAAAATGTACATGATGATTGCGCACTCATAAAATCCAACGCCCACTGCCAGACCCATACAGGCAGTAGCCCAGACGCTGGCGGCAGTGGTCAAGCCCTTGATCTCATTGTGACGGGTGATGATCACAGTACCCGCACCCAGGAAACCAATGCCACTGATAACCTGCGCACTCAATCTGGCAGGGTCCCCCACGTCATAACTGGCATACAAAAACTGACTCACCATCATGGTGGACGCCGCCCCCACCGAGAGCAGCATGTGGGTACGTAGTCCGGCAGCCCGGTGGCGGATGCCCCGCTCAAAGCCAATGGTGCCACCAAAGAGCATTGCCAGCAAGAGACGAACCGCCACGGACAAAATATTCAAGTCCCGAAGATTACCAACTAGGTCTAACTCGATCATGTGAAAGTGCCCCCTTTCTGCAAGGTTTTTTACTTTGAGAAATTGTCGAGATTTTGTCCTATTGTGCCATGATTTCGCCCTCTTGTCAAACCCAATCTTTCTAGGGAAAGGTTCCTGGTTGCATTTCTTCTGTTAATAGGGTATACTACTTTTACCCGGTAAATTTTTCCGCTGGATGAAAGGAGCACACTATGTCAGACAGTAAGCCAAGAAAAACCCTCTCCTGTATACTCATCAGCCTGTTGATCACCCTGGTAATCGGGTTCGTATGGTTCTATGTATCCCTACCTGCCCTCAATTTCCATAACACCAGTTTTTACAGTTTCGTTCTCGTACTGCTTCTGGTCTATATCCTGGTGTTTATGATTGCCTTGGGGGTCGAACGCAATGACAACAAGGAATACACCAGCGGTGGCCGCTTGCGGGAGTATTTCTCCTTTGCCAAGCAGCAGTGCAAGGTAGTGTTGCTGATCGTTGTTGCCCTCCTGGCGGTCTTAGTGGTGGGACAGATCCTCTCCGCCCCCCTGCTGCGGGCCAGCGCCTACCACAACCTTCTGGAAGTGAACACCGGTGATTTTGCTGAGGATATCGACGAGGTATCGTTCAATGAGATCCCCATGCTGGATGAGTCCTCTGCCCGTCGGCTGGGCGACCGGAAGCTGGGGGAGCTGTCTGACATGGTCAGCCAGTTTGAGGTCTCTTATGACTATACCCAAATCAACTACCAGGGCCGCCCCGTCCGGGTAGCCGCCCTGGAATACGGTGATTTCTTCAAGTGGATTATCAACACCAAGGAGGGTTTGCCCGCCTACATCATGGTAGACATGGTCACCCAAGAGGCCCAGGTAGTCCGCCTGTCTTCCATGGATTCTGGCGGAATGCGTTACTCCCCTTCTGAATATTTCAACCGGGACTTACTGCGCACCCTGCGCTTCCGCTATCCTACCTTTATGTTCAGCTCTCCCCATCTGGAACTGGATGAGGATGGCCAACCCTGGTGGGTTTGCCCTCGTGAGACCCGCACCATCGGCTTGTTTGGCGGCTCGGATATCATCGGTGCGGTGCTGCTGAATGCTTGCACTGGGGAACACAGCTACTACGATGTGGCAGATATCCCTACCTGGGTAGACCGGGTCTACACTGCCAGCCTCATCACCCAGCAGTACGACTACTACGGCACTTACGTCCAGGGCTTTATCAACTCCCTGATTGGCCAGAAAAACGTCACCGTTACCACAGCAGATTTCAACTACCTGGCCATGAACGACGATGTGTATATGTACACTGGCATCACCTCGGTGAGCAGCGACCAGTCTAACATCGGCTTCCTGCTCTCTAACCAGCGCACCAAGGAGACCACCTATTATGCAGCCCCCGGCGCCATTGAACGTTCAGCTATGGAATCCGCCCAAGGCGTGGTCCAGGACCTTGGCTATAGCGCCACATTCCCCTTGCTTCTGAACATCAGCGGACAGCCCACCTATTTTATGTCACTGAAGGACAGTTCAGACCTAGTAAAAATGTATGCCATGGTCAATGTCTCACAGTATCAGATCGTGGGGACCGGCAGCACTGTTGCCACCTGTGAGAGCGATTATATTTCCAAGCTGCAACAGAACAACATCTCCACCAACAGTGACGGCCCCACCGTTGACCCCACCTCGGTCAGTGGTACCATCGCGGAGATCCGAAGTGCGGTTCTGGATGGAAACTCCTGGTACTTTATCCGCCTAGAAGGCAGCGAAACCTTCTATGGCATCGCCGCCTCCACAGACCAGCGGGTGGTAATCCTAAACGTTGGCGACAGCGTGAGCTTACAGGTGAACCCTGAGGACAGCGGGACGATCCTGAATGCCTATGGTATTTCTACCGGAGAGGATTCCAACGACGAACCTGAACCTCCAACGACGCCGCCCGAACCGGAAGAAGAGGATGGAGATCAGGAGCCGAAGGACAACACGGCAGACGAATAACCTATTCGCTCATATCATCAATAAAGCAGGCTATATCCTTCGCGGATATAGCCTGCTTTTATGTCCTGTGGTGATTAGCCAGAAATCTGCTCCTGGGCCCGCACCAGTGCAGCATACTCGCCGTCCAGGGCCATCAGCTCCTGGTGGCTCCCCTGCTCTAAGATACGCTCCTGGTCGATTACCGCGATGCGGTTGGCATTGCGGATGGTAGAGAGGCGGTGGGCGATGATGATGGAGGTCCGGCCTTGGCACAGCCGGTCAAAGGAAGCCTGTATCTTGGCCTCGGTGACACTGTCCAGGGCACTGGTGGCCTCGTCCAGGATCACAATGGGGGGATTTTTCAAAAAGACACGGGCAATGCTGATGCGCTGTTTCTGTCCGCCGGAAAGCATCACCCCCCGCTCCCCCACATAGGAGCGATAGCCATCTGGCATGGATAGGATATCCTCATGGATCTCCGCCTGCTTCGCCGCCCAGACCACTTCCTCGTCGGAGGCCTCCGGACGGCCATAGCGGATGTTTTCCAAAATGCTGTCGGCAAAGAGGAATACCTCCTGCTGGACAATGCCAATTTGCCGCCGGAGGGATTCTTGGGTCACGTGGCGGATATCCTGGCCGTCGATTTGGATGCTGCCAGAGGAGACCTCATAGAAGCGGGGAATCAACTGGCAGAGGGTGGTTTTTCCGCCGCCAGAGGGACCTGCAAAGGCGAATTTCTCCCCGGCGTGGATGGTCAAATTGATATCCCGGAGAACCTCCGCCTTGTCGTTATAGTGGAAGGAGACGGCATCAAACTGGATATCCCCTCTCACCTTCCCCAGCTCCTGGGCATTGGGCAGGTCCTGAATCTCCGGGTCCAGGCGCATCAGCTCCAAGAAGCGGGCAAAGCCTGCGGAACCCTGCATAAACTGCTCCACAAAGTTCACCAGCTTTTTCACCGGAGTGGTGAAGGTGGTGACATAGAGGGTAAAGGCCACCAGGTCTGCATAATCCACAGTGCCCCGCATGATGAAACACCCACCAGCGCCGATGACCAGCACAGGCATGATAGAGGTGCTAAACTCCATCCCTCCTTGAAACGTCGCCATCGTTTTATAATAGGTGCTTTTGGCCTGGACGAACCGGCCGTTCATGGCGCCAAATTTGGCTTTTTCCGTCTCCTCGTTCTGGAACGCCTTGGCGGTACGCATCCCGGAGATGCCGGACTCAATGGTGGCGTTGATCTCTGCGGTTTGGGCCTTGAGTTTCATGTTTGCCCGTCGCATTTTCCGCCGCTGGTAAATGGTAAAGAGTACAAAAACAGGGACGATGCTAAAGGAAATCAGCGCCAAGCGCCACTGGATGGTACACATGACACAAAAGGCCCCGATGAGGGTGACGGCGGAAATAAAAAGGTCCTCCGGCCCGTGATGGGCCAGTTCCGTAATCTCAAAGAGGTCGTTGGTCACCCGGGACATAAGGACACCCGTGCGGTTTTTATCAAAGAAGCTGAAGCTGAGCCCCTCCATGTGGGCGTAGAGGTCCCGCCGCAGGTCGGCCTCCACCCGCACGCCAAAGACATGCCCCCAATAGGAGACCACATAATACAACAGCCCCTTCCCCACATAAGCGGCGCAGAAGATTGCCACCACGGTAAAAAATGCTCGGTATTGCTGGGCGGGAATCATGGTATTCAAGGCAGACCGGGAGAGGTAGGGGAAGCTCAGGTCGATGAGGCAAATGATAAAAGCACAACACATGTCCAGGATAAACAGGTGTTTGTGGGGGGCGTAATAGGAAAGGAATACTTTGAGCGGATGGGTCTTTTTGTAGTCAATGGCTCGTT
This sequence comes from uncultured Oscillospiraceae bacterium, assembly GCA_910584805.1. Lineage (GTDB taxonomy): Bacteria > Bacillota > Clostridia > Oscillospirales > Oscillospiraceae > Evtepia. The sequence goes on along the minus strand of CAJUCB010000009.1, from coordinate 10,741 downwards.
TCATGGAAACACCTCCCAAAAGATTATCCGGTATTATACGCTAGAGTCACCAGCCTGGCAATGGACAGCCTGGCAAAGTTTTTGAAAATTTATCGCTTTTTTCTTGACGATTTCTATAATACGTTGTATGATGTGAATTGTCCGAATTCTAACATCTTTGGGAGGTGCGCCATGGCTGTTCAAAATCAAGAACGAAATTATCACATCATCCAAATCATGTGCGTCATGAACCAGCTCCACCGATTGACCATCCATCAGCAAGAGGAGGAATTGCCCCCTGGTTTTACCATCTCCCAACTAGCCACAATAGGCTTCCTCTTCTATCAGGAGGAGCGGGAAGTCTATCAGCGAGACTTGGAGGGCTTCTTTAAACTCCGTCGCTCCACAGTCAGCAGCCTATTGAACACCTTAGAGAAAAAAGATATCCTGCGCCGTGTCCCCGTCCCCCACGATGCCAGATTGAAACGGCTGGTGTTGACGCCAAAGGGGCTGGACGTGGGACTCCGAGTTCAAAAACAATTCCTATTCCTGAACCATCTCCTCATCCAGGGCTTGACCCCAGAAGAGCAAGAGACCTTTGCACGTATTCTTGAGAAGGTCGAAAATAATTTGAACGCAAAAACATAATGCCAGGTAAGCCCAGGAGGTACATAGTATGAAAAAAAGAACGTTGCTCCTCACCATGCTTTTGAGCCTTTCCTTGCTGCTTTGCAGTTGTGGAGAAGAACCAGTGGAGGAGGAGGAAGCCCCGTCCGTTGCCGTGGAGATACAAAAGGTGGAAAAGGGCTCCATTTCCGCCCAGAGCAGTGTATCCGGCCAGGTGGCCGCCGGGGACCAGGCTACGATCATCGTGCCCCTGTCCGTCCGCTGCAACAAGGTCTATGTGGAAGAGGGGGACGCCATTGCCGCTGGCCAGACAATCTGCACCCTGGATATGGCCTCCACCCGATCCAACTACGATACCGTTTCCATGAGCTTAGCGGCCGCCCAGCAGAGCTATGCGGATCAATCCGCCCTCCTAGAACAGCAGGTGGCCCAAGCGGAAAAAAACGTGGCAGATATCCAAGCCCTGTTTGAGATCGGGGCCGCCTCCCAGATGGAGGTGGACAACGCCCAGCTTCAACTGGACAACGCCAAGGCCAGCATGCGAAGCGCTCTGAGCCAGTTGGAAGTGAGTATGAAAAACTATCAGTCTTCCCTGCTGCAAATTCAGGACTCCCTGGCCAACGTAGATTGGAGCGGACGGGTAAAATCCCCCATTTCAGGAACTATTATTTCCCTCTCTGTTGTAGACAACGGCTTTGTCTCCGCCGCTTCCCCTGTGGCGGTGGTACAGTCGGCCAGCAATATGGAAGTCAACGTAGCGGTGTCTGAGTCTTTGGTCTCCAAGCTATCTGTAGGCGGTAAGGTAGATGTTTCCATCAGTGCTGCCGGGAAGCACTTCCAGGGCACCGTGAAATCCATCGACCGTGCAGCCAATATGCAAACCCGGCTCTATGGCGTCACCATCAAGGTTCCAGCAGCTTACGGCACTGGCGTTTTGGCGGGGATGTTCGCCGACGTGGTGTTCTATACCGATACCCAAAACGACGCCGTGGTCATCCCCACCGAGGCGATCCAGACAGGGATGGACGGGCAGTATGTCTATACCCTGGACAGTGAAAATTTAGCTCACCGTGTTTTGGTGGAAACCGGCCTGGTGGGTGACGGGGTAACGGAAGTGACCTCTGGCCTCTATGGCGGCGAGACCTTGGTGACGGTGGGGCAGTTCTATCTTTCTGATGGCGCCACAGCTCGGGTGGTGGGCCCCGGAGGTGAGCAATGAAACTATCTGCCTTTTGCATCAAGCACAAAGTGACCACCATTCTGGCCTTTCTGATGATCGCCATTTTCGGTGCGGTGTTCTATTCTAACCTGACGCTGGCACTGATGCCCAACATGGAATATCCCGCCGCATATGTTATGTGTACTTACGCCGGGGCTACCCCAGAGGATATTGAAGAGTTGGTGACCCGTCCCCTAGAGTCCAGTATCGCCACCTTAGCCGGCGTGGACACCATGCAGTCCACCTCCTCTGAAAACGTAGGGATGGTGCTCATCACCTATGAAGAGGGCACTGATGTGGACCAGGCAGCCATCAAGCTCCGGGAAAAGTTTGACTTGCTCAGCCTGCCGGAAGGCTGTAGTGACCCTGTCATTCTGAATTTCAATGTGAATGACATGATGCCTGTGGCAGTGATTGCACTGAGCGGCGAGGATTTGAGCCGGCTTCAGACCCTTGCCGACGACAAGGTCTCCCCTGCCCTGGAACGGCTCCAAGGTGTGGCCTCTGTGGACGTGGTAGGCGGTATCCAACAGCAGATCACCGTGGAGACCGATACTACCGCCATGACAGGCTATGGCCTCAGCATCAACGACATTTCCAATTATCTCTCTGCGGCCAACCTCATCTACCCTGGCGGGGATATGCAGAATGGTACCCATACCCTCACCGTCAGTACCGATGGGAAATACAGGACGGTAGAGGATGTGGCCAATACCGTCCTCTTCCTACCCACCGGCGGGACAGTTCGCTTGGGGGAAATCGCCACAGTCTATTTGGAATCCTCTTTAGAGGACAGCGCTGCTAAGGTAGGCGAGGAGAGCTGTGTGGTCCTCACTGTAAACAAGACCTCCGGCACCAACGAAGTAGACGTAGCCAGCCGGATCCTCAAGGCGTTGGAGGAAATCCAAGCGGAAAACCCCTCCCTGAACTGTAGTGTGGTCTATGAAGCCAGCGAATATATCCTGCAAGTGGCCAGCAACGCCATTCAGAATATCGTTTTGGGCGTGTTGCTGTCTGCCATTGTGGTTTACCTCTTCCTACGGCGGCCAGGGGCTACTGTGACCATCTCCCTCTCCATGCCTTTCTGCGTCCTCACTGTGCTCCTGCTGATGAATATCTTCCACATCTCCCTAAACATGATGAGCTTGGGCGGGATCGCCATGTGTATTGGCATGGTGGTGGACAACTCCATCGTGGTGTTGGAAAATATCTACCGCTATGCCAGCGATGGGCACAACCGCTTTGACAGCTGTGTCCTGGGCGCTGGGGAGGTCATCAACTCTATCACGGCTTCCAGCTTGACCACCATCGCAGTGTTCCTGCCCATTGGCCTCAGCGGTGGCATGACAGGGATGATGTTTAAGGACTTCTCCCTAACCGTGGTGTTCCTGATCCTAGCCTCCCTGTTCATCGCCATGACACTGGTACCCTTGATGTGCTATTTCCTCCTGGATGAAAACGCCATCCGCCTGCAAAAGCTGAGAAGCGCGGGGAAAACGACCCGCTGGAAAATCCTTTCGGGCAAGGTTTTGAACCGGTACAAAAAGCTGGTGTCCTATTTTCTTCACCACCGGCGCAGGGGCTTCCTGGTGTCCGCTATCCTTGTGGTGATTTTTGTGGCCAGCTGCTTCGGCACCAATATGGTCCTTCTCCCCACCATGGACCAGGGCGAGATCAGCATTTCTGTCTCCATGCCCACAGGCTCTGAGTTGGAGGATACCATGGCGTATGGGGACCGGGTAATGGACATCGTTCAAGAAAACTGTCCTGAACTGGACAATATCTATATGACTGTCGGCGGCACCATGGGCGGTTCCACGGAGTCCGCCTCCATTACGGCACGTCTGGTGGGTAGGAGCCAGCGGGAACGCTCCAGCGAGGAAGTAGCAAAAGCGTTGGAGGAGAAGATGCTGGATATCGCCGGTTGTGAGATCACCGTCAGTGACAACAGCATGACCGCCATGATGGGCGGTGGCAGTGATATCCAGGTGGATATCTCCGGCGCAGATTACGACACCCTTACCCACATTACCACAGAGTTGATGGAGCAGATTGAGGCATTGTCCGACGCGGACAACGTGGCCAGCTCTCTAGAGACCACCATCCCCGCAGTGAGCGTGGCCGTAAACCACGCCGCAGCGGCACAATACAACCTGACCGCTGCCACCATTGGCTCCGCAGTACGAGCGGAGCTCACAGGTGTAACGGCCACCAACGTGACCGTGGACGGCAATGAGTTAGAGGTGGTGGTCCAGGGCAGCGGTGCCAGCGCCGCCAGCTTGGACGCGCTGCGCTCCATGCCCTTGGCTACCCCTGCCGGGGGGACGATCCCCCTGTCCTCCGTGGCGGATGTGTCCATAAAGCTGAGCCCTCAGTCTATCGCCCGTATAGACCAAACACGCCAGGTGAACATCACGTCTGACTCGCTCAGTGGCAGCAGCGTAACCCTTCACGAGCAGGTCCAGGAAGTCCTGACTGCATACGACATGCCCGAAGGCTATCGGGCGGAAATCAGTGGCAGCTATGCGGAGATGATGGAGAGCTTCCGAACTCTGCTTTTGGCTATGCTGGTGGCCACCTGCCTGGTGTACTTCATCCTGGCCGTTCAGTTTGAATCCTTCCTGATGCCGGTGATGGTCATGCTCATCCTGCCCCTAGCCCTCACTGGGGCGCTGTTTGGGCTTCCGCTCACGGGAACTGATATCTCCATGGTGGTCCTATTGGCCTTGGTCATGTTGGTGGGTACGGTGGTCAACTCCTCCATCGTCCTAGTGGACTACATCAATATCCGCCGTGGCCGTGGGCAGGAGAAAAATGAGGCGATCATGGATGCCTGCCCCTTACGAATCCGCCCCATCCTGATGACCTCTCTTACCACCACTTTGGCCTTGATCCCCATGGCTGTGGGCGCTGGAGAGGGCAACGAGATGTTGCAGCCCATGGGCATCGTGATGATCAGTGGGATGCTGATCTCCACCGTGGTCACCCTGGTCTTTACCCCGGTGTACTACTCCCTGCTGGACAGCCTTTCCGTCCGCTTGGGCCGCCCCTTCCAAGCAAGAATTGACCGGAAACGGATGCGTTTGATGGAAGAATTGGCGGAGGAGGAAGCCAAGACAGGCGTGTCCTCATAAACTTGTTTCATCCAAAACAAAACTCCCTGTGTTACGCCTATGTAACACAGGGGTTTTTCCAAGAGGTGTCAAATAATGAAAAACACAACAATAAAAACCGTGTTGGAAAGCACATCCATTCGCCTGGAACAGGCGGCAGCTTCTCACAAAACAGCGGCAGAAGAAATGAAATATGAGTTCTTTGCCTGCGGTGAGCCAATCATCAACGGCAGTGCATTGTTGGATCAACTGCCCTTTGACATATGGCTGCGCCATACAGAGGAAAATTTTGATCCAGAAACCGTCCAAAAGGATTGGGCTGTGTCAACTACATTCTTTGCAATTCGTCAATCCGATGGAAAACTGCTTGGGATGATCGACGTGCGGCATGAACTGTCCGTTCCATTCTTGCAGGAGTATGGGGGACATATTGGTTATGCCGTGCGCCCCACTGAGCGAAAGAAAGGATACGCCACAGAGATGTTACAACTTGCCCTGTCCTATTGTGCCCGTCTCAATATTCCTGTCGTTCGGCTTGGATGTTATGCAGAAAACATAGCCTCCGTTCGTACAATAGAACACTGTGGGGGCACTTGTATCGAGCAAAAAACTTATACCGATGGAAAGCCCATGTTGATTTATCAGATTAACATGGTGTAATTTTTAGTTCGGACTCCTATCTATGGGTTCTGTATATCTCAGAATTTCCGCCTGATAAAACGCGATCTTCTCCACCAACTTTTCTCTGTGTCCCTCTAGTTCCCGAATCTGTCCATCCAACGCCTCCCGGTGCCGCACCAGGAGTTCCATCCGCTCAGCCAGAGTCTTATCCCCTTCCCTGCGCAGGGCGGCATAGCGCTTGATCTCCCGGATGGGCATCCCTGTCGATTTCAGGCGTAGGATAAATTCCACCCATAGGATGTCCTGTTCAGCGTAACGGCGGCGGTTGGCCGCGTTTCGCTTTGGAGTGATGAGCTGTTCTTGCTCATAATAGCGCAAGGTATGGATGCCCAGCCCTGTACGCTTTGAAAATTCACCGATGGAATATTCCATAAAAACGTCCTCCTGGCCCTTGACATAGAGTGTACTCTACATTGTACGCTTTTAGTATAGCACGAAAAAGGAGGACATTCCATGAAAACATACACCGTAATCACTGGGGCTAGTTCCGGTATTGGCTATGAAACGGCCAAGGCCTTTGCCCGGCGGGGGAAAAACCTAATTCTCACAGCCCGGCGGGAACATAGGCTAACAGCATTGAAAGACGAACTGTTGCAACTGCATCCAACTTTGGAGGTCATTGTCAAGGCCTCCGACCTGTCTGTCCCCCAAAACGCACATAGGTTTTATGCTGGCTTGCAGGGTTATCCCTTGGAAACCTGGGTGAACAATGCTGGCTTTGGGGACTATAACAGCGTTGCTAGGCTGGACTTAGCAAAAATTCAGGAAATGCTTCATTTGAACATCGAAGCCCTGACCATTCTTTCCTCACTCTTTGTGCGGGACTACAGGAATGTGGTGGGGAGCCAGCTCATCAACGTCTCATCCTGTGGTGGATACCAGCTTGTCCCCACCGCAGTGAGCTATTGCGCCAGCAAATTCTATGTCAGCGCCTTTACCGAAGGCTTGGCATGGGAATTGAAAGCCCAGGGAAGCCCACTTCAGGCAAAAGTCCTGGCTCCGGCGGCCACGGAAACAGAGTTTGGAAAACGAGCCAGCGGCCAAAAGATATATGTATATGACCAACACTTTACAGCTTACCACAGCAGCCAACAAATGGCAGAATTTTTATTGGCCCTTTACGACAGCGATCAGACGTTGGGCATTGTAGACCGTAACCACTTCCAATTTTCTCTCTGCGGTCCCTTGCTCCCCTGTGCACAGGAAAGGGTTTCCACTTGACAGGCTGAAAAACGTATTCTCCCCCACGCAAAAAAACGAGGTTAGACTAGTTCTAACCTCGTTTTTTTCATCAGGATTTGACTATATTTCTTGGGAAATATTTAATAGAAGGTAGCCACATCGTCCTCTGGTGCAACCCCAGGTTCAATGGACTGCACGTTGAGCATAGGCCCTTTCTTATTATAGACCCGGTTGTGCTTCACGGCAACTTTGGCAGTCAACTGGATCCATTGCCCGTCTTGCAGGTTCTTGACATCATAGCCTGTACACAGCAATCCTGCAAAGGTAATATCTTCAATGCAACAAGTCATTACCCGCCGGCCAAAAATGAAGCTGCCAGCGGGGAGCTTCTCCCGGAGCATGACGAAACCGCCGATTTCCAAAGTCTTCCCCTTATATTTGTCTGGCTCCTCGGAGATATCCTGATACCATATCGCGTAGTTATCCGGGGTGACCTGGATAACGGGAGCGTTGATATCATAGGGCAGCTCATCGGGGGTATCGTCGTAATACACCTCACCGCTCAGGTCCTCATAGGCAATGTTGGTGCGGCGGCTTACCGCCCGGATGATCTTATGGATTTCCACCTTGTCGATTGTTTCATCCGCCCGGTTGAGCACTACCATTTCACAGCTTTTCAGCTTGTCAACCACCAGGCCGCGCATGTTGGCGTTGTAGGTCAGGAAGGTGCGGGCATCGGCAAAGAGGAACTCCTGATAGACGATCCAGGATTCCGGCATATTTTGATAGAGTGCATCCAGCATCCACATGCCGTTGAACTCCACCACCACCCGCTCTACGGCATGCTTCTTTTGCAGCCGCTCTAAGTTCTGCGGGGTAAGCCCGGATGGCTCCTCGATCAGCTCAATGAATACATTTCGTCCGGAGAATGCGGAGGGATCATACTCCTCCTCCCCTTCTTCGCACAGGAGAAGCAGAGTGCTCTCGCCGTTGTTGAAGCGCACATCCTCCAACGTCTCCTGAATAAATTTTGTCTTGCCTGCGTCCAGAAATCCGGTAAACAGGTAGACAGGGATCTCTTGTGTCATACTTTGCTCCTTTTAATCCAGGCAGAACAATTCTTCCAGCTCATGCTCGTCCAATTCCGAGCCGATCACGCACAGACGGCCGGTGACGCCAGCGGAACCCCGGCGGACTTCCTGCTCCCCTGGTACATAGTCGAAGTGGAGCCAACTGCCGTCGTCACAGGGGACGACACCCTTGGCCCGGAGGACAATCCCATACTGAACTGCATTACCCAAGGCATTGAGGGCGTTTTTGATCTCCTCCTCGCTGTACCGCCGCGGTGTCTCGGCCCCCCAACTGGTAAAGATCTCATCAGCATCATGGTCGTGGCCGCAAGAGCAGTCATGCCCATGATGATGGTGGTGCTCATGCCCGTCATGGTCATGGTGGTGATGGTCGTGCCCCTCGTGATCGTGTCCATGATGGTGGTCATGCTCCTCATGGCCGTGCCCGTGATGGTGGCCGTGTTCCCCATGGTCGTGCTCATGGTGGTGTTCATGGCCCTCGTGGTCATGTTCATGGTGATGGTGATGGCCATGCTCCTCATCGTGGGCAACCTGCTGCGCTGCCAGCTTGGCCAGCTCTTCCTTGAGGGTATCCTTATTCTCCATGGTCTCTAGGATGGTCGTGCCCTCTAGCTCTTCCCAGGGGGTGGTGATGATGGGGGCATTGGCATTGTGCTCCCGGAGGAGTTTTACAGTGTCCATGAGCTTTTTCTCGCTCATGCCGCTGGTACGGCTGAGGACGATAGCGGCGGCGTGTTCAATCTGGTTGTTGAAAAACTCCCCAAAGTTTTTCATATAGATTTTACACTTGGTGGCGTCCGCCACGGTGACAAAGGCATTGAGCTGGATATCATGGCTGTCCACACGCTGGACGGCGCCGATCACATCGGAGAGCTTGCCCACACCGGAGGGCTCAATGAGGATGCGGTCTGGCTTAAACTGGAACAGCACCTGTTCCAGGGCCTGGCCGAAGTCCCCCACCAGGCTGCAGCAGATACAGCCGGAGTTCATCTCTGTAATCTCTACGCCAGCATCCTGGAGAAAGTTTCCGTCGATGCCGATTTCCCCAAATTCATTTTCAATGAGAACCAGCTTTTCTCCCTTATAGGCTTCCTGGATGAGCTTACGAATCAGAGTTGTTTTACCAGCGCCCAAAAAGCCGGAAAAAATATCAATTTTTGTCATGTCGATTCCTCCTGTATTCCATCATTTGAGGCAGTCTCCCCTGCCCCTTCTAGGGACGGCGGTTCTTCTGGCTTGTCCTGTGGGCCCACGCAAAACATCGTAAAGGTTCCACTGCACAGGAGCGTCCCCGTTCCATCCCGAATCTCCACTTCCACCACACAAATCGTCCGTCCCCGGTTTTTGACGCGGCCCTCCGCGATGAGATGGTTGTTGTCGGTGTTGTGGAAAAATTCAAAGCTGTTGCTCACGGTTACATACCGCATCCCATTGCTCCGAGCCGCGCCGCCGCTGGCACAGTCCGCCATGGTCAGAAACATTCCCCCGTGGATTGCGCCATACAGGTTGCGGTTCACACGGCCTAACTGGGCTTCCACCCTGGCGTAATCTGCCTCCATGGCGGTGAGGGTAATGCCGTTGTGGCGCATGAAGCTATTGCTGCGGTTGGTGGTTTGGATCATAGCGCTGTAGTCCATGGCTCCTCCTTTCCCGCTCAAAGCAGCACAAAGGTGACGCCGTTGTTGTAGCGTTCCAGGTCACGGTCCTGGCGCAGGGCATCACAGCGGGCAAAGGCCCGGCGGGTGGGCTCCTCAAAGATGGAAAAACGCTCTCCAGGGATGAAGTCCTGGATCTCCCCCGAGGTTTTCAAACGGGTGAGATATTTCCGCGCCTCCGTCCGGATCCGTCCGCCGGTGCCTGAGGAACCGTAGCCGTGGATGAACTTCACCGCATGGAAGCCCATGCGGCGGCTCTGGTGGAGCTCAAAGCCCAGGCGCTTGATGGCCTGCTCCACGAAAGGCCGGCCCAGCTCCAGATTCACTTCTCGAAGGCCCCCTTTGCTTCCCGCCACGGCTTAGTAGCCCAGGTTCTTCCTGCACTGCTCCAGGAAGAAGTCAAAAATTTTCTGTCCGACCGGGCCGCCATCCTCCCCGGTCATCTGCTCTGGGTGGAACTGCACGGTCCAGATGGGTAAACTGCCGTGTTGGAGGGCCTCCACCACGCCGTTTTCATCCCAAGCAGTTTTATAGAGCCCTTGGCCCAAGTCCCGGACTGCCTGGTGGTGGGAGCTGTTGACCACGATTTCCTGGCCATAGAGCTGGTGGAGCATGGTGTAAACGCCAATGCCGATGGGGTGGAACCGGGAGCTCCCGTCCGCCTCCTGGGCGTGGATGGCCACCATGGGGGCGGTCATATCCTGGTAGATATTCCCCCCAAGGGCGATGTTCAGCACCTGATGTCCCCGGCAGATTCCCAAGATTGGCTTGTTTTCATTGACACAACGGCTGACCAGAGCCAGTTCCACCTGGTCCCGTGGCCGGTCGATTTCCACAGAACCCAGGTTGGGCTCCTCAAACTCTATGGGGTCCATATCCCCGCCACCGGCCAGGATCAGGGCGTCAAAGTCCATGGCTGGGTCCGGGCAGTGATAGGATAGGGCCTCGCCACCGGCTTTTTCCACCGCCGCCTCATAGAGGCCGCTGCTCTCCGGGGAGCGAGAGATGAGAATTTTAGGCTTCACAGGCATTCCTCCTAGTATGTCAGGTTGATGCGTTTCTATATAGTATAGCACAATCCCTGGTGATTGGGAATATTTTTTCTTCCATTGCTTCAATTCATCGCAATGCGTCCTGCCTGTTCTTCTTCTGCCCATGGAAAAACTCATACCTAGGTATGAGAAAAAAGAGCCC
>CAJUCB010000008.1:19238-49834 GCA_910584805.1 uncultured Oscillospiraceae bacterium | reverse complement strand
AAGGACGAGGTGGACGCCACCCACTCCCCCATGTTCCACCAGGTGGAGGGGATGGTCATCGACAAGAACGTCACCATGGCCGACCTGAAGGGCACCCTCAACCTGCTGGCCGAGGAGCTCTTCGGCAAGGGCACCGTCACCCGGTTCCGCCCCCACCACTTCCCCTTCACCGAGCCCTCCTGCGAGATGGACGTCCAGTGCCACAAGTGCGGCGGCGTGGGCTGCCCCACCTGTAAGGGCGAGGGCTGGATTGAAGTGCTGGGGGCCGGGATGATCCACCCCAAGGTATTGGAAATGTCCGGCATCGACCCAGAGGAATACTCCGGCTGGGCCTTTGGCATGGGGCTGGAACGTATGGCTATGCGGCGCTTTAAGATTTCCGACCTGCGGCTGATCTTTGAGAACGACGTCCGCTTCCTGGAACAATTTTAAGAGAGAGGAGAGAGAGTATGCTACTATCAAGAAAATGGCTGAATGAATTTGTGCCTGTGGACATCAACGACCACGACTTTGCCGAGGCGATGACCCTCTCCGGCTCTAAAGTAGAGATCACGGAAGTGGAGGGGGCGGAGGTCTCCAACGTGGTGGTCGGCCGGGTCACGGAGATCAAGCGCCACGAAAACTCCGACCACATGTGGATTTGCCAAGTGGACGTGGGTAGTGAGACGGTGCAGATCGTCACCGGCGCCCAGAACGTCTCCCAAGGGGACCTGGTCCCTGTGGCCAAGCACAACAGCACCCTCCCTGGCGATGTCCACATCAAAAAGGGCAAGCTCCGGGGGGAAACCTCCGACGGGATGCTCTGCTCCTACAAGGAATTGGGCATGACCGACAACGACTGGCCCCACAGCATCGTAGACGGGATTTTCCTCCTGGAATCTGACCCCGACCTGAAGGCCCGGGGCTTGCAGCCCGGGGACAATATCACCACCGCCATCGGCCTGGACGACCACGTGGTGGAATTTGAAATCACCCCCAACCGCCCGGACTGCCTCAGCGTCATGGGCCTGGCCCGGGAGGCCGCCGCCACCTTCCAAAAGCCCCTCACCCTCCACGAACCCCAGGTGAAAGGCGGCGGGAACGGCAATCTGACGGAATTGTTGGACGTGGAAACCCCCGCCCCGGACCTCTGCCCCCGCTACACCGCCCGTATGGTGCGCAACGTAAAGATTGGCCCCTCCCCCCTGTGGCTGCGGGAACGGCTGCGGGCCTCGGGGGTGCGTCCCATCAACAACATCGTGGATATCACCAACTATGTGATGCTGGAATACGGCCAGCCCATGCACGGTGAGAACAGTGAGATCGTGGAGGACACCGTGGATGTGGTGTTTGAGTCTGCCAACTTCAACGGCACCTGCATCCGCCGCACCGCCCTGGCCCTGGGGATGCGTACAGAGGCCTCCGCCAAGTTTGAAAAGGGCCTAGACATCCTGAACACCCTCCCCGCTGTCAACCGCGCCTGTGAGCTGGTGGAGCTGTTGGGGGCCGGGGAAGTCCTGGACGGCGTCATCGACATCTTAAACTTTGTCCCCCAGCCCAAGCAGTTGGAGCTGCGTCCAGAGAAGATCAATGCCCTGTTGGGGACCCAGGTGGAGGCCGAAGAAATGCGCCGCATCCTGAAAACCTTGGACTTCGGTGTGGAGGGCGACACGGTCACCGTCCCCTCCTGGCGTGGAGACGTGGAGCACTACTCCGACCTGGCAGAGGAAGTGGCTCGCTTCTACGGCTACAACCAGATTCCCACCACCGCCATGGGGGGCCTCACCACCCAGGGGGGCTACAGCCAGGAGCAGCGCCTAGAGCAGGCCCTGGGCACTGCCTGCCGCAGCATGGGCTATGACGAAATCATCACCTATTCCTTCATCAGCCCCAGCTATTACGACAAAATCCGCCTGCCAGAGGACGCCCCCCAGCGCAAGTCTATGCGCATCTGCAATCCCCTGGGGGAGGACACCTCCATCCTGCGCACCACCGTCCTGCCCTCCATGCTGGAAATCCTCTCCCGGAACTACAACTACCGCAACAAGTCCGCCCGCCTCTATGAGCTGGGCCGCACCTACTGGGGCAGAGAGGACGGCATGGCCGATGAGCCCAAAATCCTCTCCCTGGGGCAATATGGCCCGGAGGAAAGCTTCTTCACCCTGAAAGGTACCGTGGAAGCCCTGTTGGAGAGCATCCGGGCAGAGAACATCTCCTTCGTGGCAGAGAGTGGCAACCCCTCCTACCACCCCGGCCGCTGCGCCAAGGTCTATGTTGGGGAGACGGAAATCGGGGTGTTGGGGCAAATACACCCCCTGGCTGCCGCCAACTACGACGTGGACGCAGAGCTTTACTGCGCGGAGCTACGCTTCGACGCCCTCATGGCCGCCCGGGGCGCTGACCCGGAATATGCCCCCCTGCCCAAGTTCCCCGCTGTGACCCGGGATATCGCCGTGCTGGTGGACAGCAGCGTCACCGTCAGCGCCCTAGAGGGCTGCATCCGCACCGCCGCCCAGGGGCTGCTGAAAGAGGCCGCCCTCTTCGACATTTATACCGGCGCCAACCTCCCCGACGGCAAGAAATCCGTGGCCTTCAACCTGGTCCTCCGTTCGGATGAGCGCAGCCTCACCGCCCAGGAGGCCGACGACGAACTGGCCTTGATCCTGAAGGCCCTGGAAAAGGAATTCGGCGCCACGTTACGCTAATTTTTTCCTGGCTTTTCGTCCTTTTCCCCTTTACTTTCTTGGGTTTGCGTAGTATGATAGGATTGTTGCAAGTTTTATTTCATAAATAGGGGGGATCGCAATGGATACAGAATTTACCCGAAAGTTTCAGGTTCCTTTGGAGCGGGACAATGAAATGAAGACTATTTTGATGGCCGTCTATGACGCCCTGCAAAAGAAGGGATACAATCCCATCAACCAGATTGTCGGGTATATCCTCTCCGAGGACCCCACCTATATCACCAACTACAACAACGCCAGAACACTGATCCGGAAGCTGGACCGGGATGAGCTGCTCCAAGAGCTGGTGCGGCAGTATCTGTCCAGTTGACGATATTGCTTGAGGATGTAGAAACGGCGCCCCCTTCTTGCGGGGGCGCCGTTTTTTTGCGCAATAGAACCTGATTACGCCTGGATGTCTACCCCACCGGCAGGGGCAACCTCCACCATCCCAGCTTGCGCTGCATATTCCTGGGATACCTGTTCCATAGACGGGCCGAACTGCTCCGCCAGCGCCTGGCTCTGGGCCCGCAGCTCCATCCGGGTGGCGGCCATCTGGGCTTGGAGCCGGTTGTCGATCTCCGTTTCCCGCAGGTAGCCGGATTCCCGGATCAGGCGCATGGATTTGCGCCGGGTAAGCTCCTGCTGCAAACTGGCAGACTTCCGCTTTTGTTTTTCCAGCTTGGCCTTGCGCTGCCGGGCTTTGATGATATCCTCTTTTTGGAGCTCCCGCTTCTTCTTCCCTGCCCGACCCACAGCCTTTTGCAACTGGCGGATGGCGGCCTTGATGCGTTCGGCGTTCTCGCTGTCGCTGCGCAGGGCAGACTGGAAGCGGACAATCTGCCGCTGGGCATAGCTGGCCGCAGCGTTGACCTGGCCTTGGTTCCTGGCCCGGGCCAAGCGGGCATAGGCCATCATGGCAGCGTCCCCATATTGGGCGCTGTTCTGCTTGAGCTTCAAGCTGTCCCGCCGCTCCTCAGCCTTCTCCTTGGCCTGCTGCAACATCTCTTTGAGGTTGTTGATCTCATCCTCTCCCCGTTTCGCAACAGCCCCAACGGTCTGTTCTTGGGAGACATCTTCCCCCGCCCCGGGCTGAGGGTTTTGTGCCTTCGTGCTGTGCTGGACCACTCCGGTCATGGGCACAGCGGAAACCTTCATCTCGTTCATACGCTGTCCCTCCTATTGATTCTATCGGCAGCTTCGGGCCGGAACAAAAGCGTCCACGGAAAATTTTAGGGCCCTTCACAGCATTTCCCGTAAAAGAGGAATTTTTCGGCAAAATAATCCTAAAATTCGGTTGACAAGCAGGGCCAGACGTGCTATGATAAGCAAGTCCCATGAGACGAGGATATGCGCGAGTGGTGGAATTGGCAGACTCGCTAGATTCAGGTTCTAGTGTGCAATACGCACGTGCGGGTTCAAGTCCCGCCTCGCGCACCAATCGAGAGGCCTTATAGCATCGAATGCTGTAAGGCCTCTTGATTTTTCTGCCGCATTAAAAGGGCGGACGCAACCATTTGCACGGTGCGTCCACCTTTTTTCTTACACGCAAGCCTCCTTGCGTATCGCTCAAATCCTTTGGAGCATCCCAGGGGCAGGCGTTCTCCTCAGTTCAAAAAGTCCTTCAGCTTCTTGGAACGGCTGGGGTGGCGGAGCTTGCGCAGGGCCTTGGCCTCAATCTGCCGGATACGCTCCCTGGTAACATTGAACTCCTTGCCCACCTCTTCCAGGGTACGGGTGCGGCCATCCTCAATGCCGAAGCGCAGCTTCAGCACCTTTTCCTCTCTGGGGGTCAGGGTGCCCAACACCTCCACCAGCTGCTCCTTGAGCAGGGTGAAGGAGGCGGCCTCCGAGGGCTCCGAAGCGTCCTCGTCGGGGATGAAGTCCCCCAGGTGGGAATCCTCCTCCTCGCCGATGGGGGTTTCCAAGCTGACAGGCTCCTGGGCAATTTTTAAGATTTCCCGCACCTTGTCCACCGGCATGTTCATCTCCTTGGAGATTTCCTCTGGGCTGGGGTCATGGCCCAGCTCTTGGAGCAACTGCCGGGAGACCCGGATCACCTTATTGATGGTCTCCACCATGTGGACGGGGATACGAATGGTCCGTGCCTGGTCGGCAATGGCCCGGGTGATGGCCTGGCGAATCCACCAGGTGGCATAGGTGGAGAACTTATAGCCCTTGGTATAGTCGAACTTCTCCACCGCCTTGATGAGTCCCAGGTTCCCCTCCTGGATCAGGTCCAGGAAGAGCATGCCCCGGCCTACGTAGCGCTTGGCAATGGATACCACCAGGCGCAGGTTGGCTTCTGCCAGGCTTTGCTTGGCCCGTTCCCCGGCCTTGTAGAGCTTTTCCAGCTCCTTGCGATCCTCTGGGCTGAGCTCCACGCCCTCGGCCTTCATCTCGTCCAACTGCTCCTTGGCCGCCTGACCAGCCACCATAGCCTGAGCCAAGGCCACCTCCTGGTCACTGGTGAGCAGGTCCACCTTGCCGATCTCCTTTAAGTACATCCGCACAGGGTCGTCGATGCCAAAGGCGTCCACCAGGGTGTTGGGGTCAACGATCTCCTCCTCCGGGATTTCCTCGATCTCCTCAATGGGGGGCATGGCATCGGGGTTCAGGTCGGGGAGATATTCCTCCCCAGAGGTGTCGATGCCCATATTCTCCATCACGTCATAGAGCTTGTCCATCTGTTCGGAGTCCAAGTCCATCTCTTCCAAGGCCTCCATGAGCTCGTTGGAGGTCAGGCTGCCCTTCTTCTTCCCTTTTTCCAACAGTTCGCCCAGCTTTTCCACACCAGAGACACCTGCAACGATTTTTAGCATCTCCGCTTTCCCCGCCTGGAACTGCTCCTCCGTCATGTGGAGGAATTTTTCCTTTTCCCGTTTGTTGTCCGGCGTTTTCTTCTCGCTCATGGCGTTCCATCTCCTATACTTTTCTTTTTTTGAAAGCGGTCCCGCGCAGCCAAAAGGGCCGCTTCGTCCGTCTCATTTCGCTTGGTATACTCAGCGGTGATCACCGCGCAGTAGTCGTGCATGGCCTGTTTCCCCTTTTCCAGGGCTTCCGGCTGGCGGAGAACCTCCGCCAACAGGCGGACTTCCTCCCCTTCCAATTCCCCCTCCAACATCCCCAGTTGCAGGGGCCTGCCTTGGTGCAGCCGTTCCCGGAGGACCCGGAAAATTTTTCCCAAGTGCTGGGAGGAAAACTGTTCTGGTTCCAGAGCGCCGCTCTCCGGCTCCAAGGCCGGGTCCAGCATCAGCAGGCGGAGGACGCCCTCTTCTGCCCGGGCAGAGCGGAGGTTTTCATAGCGGAGCTGCCGCTCCCTGGGCTGGGCCTGGGCCATGGGGGTCATGTCCCGGCGCAGCTGCTTCTTTTTGGCCTGACGCAGCTGTATGTCCCTGGCCTGCTGGATTTCTTGGAGCAGGGCACCTTTTCCCACGCCGGTGAGCTCCGCCACCTGCCCGGCATAGACCTCCCGTTCCACAGGGCTGTCCAGGGCGGCGAGCATCTCCGCCGCGGCCCTGGCAAACTCCGTCTTTTTCAAGGGGTCCCCCAGGTCATACTTGCTCTGTAACTGACCCAAACGGTACTCCACAAAGTTCTCCGACTGCTCCAACAGCCGGGCAAACGCGTCCCGCCCGTGGGTACGGATATACTCATCTGGGTCCTTGGCCCCGCTCACCCGCAGCACCCGAACCTTCAGCCCCGTCTTTTCCAACAGGGGGATGGCCCGGTTGGCCGCCTGCACCCCGGCCTCATCGGCGTCGTAGCAGATCACCACCTCTTTGGTGAAGCGGGAGAGAAGCTTGGCATGGTCGGCGGTGAGGGCAGTGCCCAGGCTGGCCACCGCGCAGTCAAACCCCGCCTGATGGAGGGCGATGGTGTCCATATACCCCTCTGTCAAGACGATACGCCCCAGCTTGGTGGTTTTGGCCAGGTTCAGGGCAAAGAGGTTACGGCTCTTGTTGAACACCGGGGTATCCGGGGAGTTCAGATATTTAGGGGTCCCCTCCCCCATCACCCGGCCGCCAAAGCCGATCACGTCCCCCCGCAGGTCGATGATGGGGAACATCACCCGACCCCGGAAGCGGTCGTAAATGCCGCCTTTTTTGTTGCTCACCGCCAGGCCTGTGTCCAGCAGGTCCCTCTTGTCAAAGCCCTGCTCCCCCAGGGCATGGATGAGCCCGTCCCAGCTCTCTGGGGCGAAGCCCAGGCCGAAGCGGGTGAGGGTACCCTTGGAGAGGCCCCGGCGGCGGAGGTAGTCCAATCCCTCCTGCCCCACTGGGCTGTGGAGCTGGGCGTGGAAGTAACGGGCTGCCGCCTTGTTGGCCGCCAAAAGCCGTTCCCGCTTCCGGCGGTCCGCCTGGCTGGCATCCTGTTCGGGAAACTCCATCCCCGCCCGTTTGGCCAGCAGCCGCGCCGCGTCCAAAAAGGGCAGGTTCTCCACCTCCATAACAAAGGAGAGCACCCCACCGCCCTTGCCGCAGCCAAAGCAGTGGTAGAGCTGCCGGTCCTGAAGGACGTGGAAGGAGGCTGTCTTTTCCCCGTGGAAGGGGCACAGCCCCCAAAAGCTCCCCCCCTTGGGGGTGAGGCTCACATAATCGGAGACCACGTCCACAATGTCGCTCCGGGCCACCAGCTCGTCCAAAAATGCGGAGGGAACCGCCACATCACCTCACCCCTTTCCCCCTGGCGCAGATGTCACTTCACCGTCCAGGCGAAGGGGACAAACGCCTCTCTGAATTTCTCCACCGCATAGTGGTCGGTCATCCCGGCGATGTAGTCGCACACCGCCCGGTCCACCCCCTCCCGGGCACGGATATCCTGAAAGTCGTCGGGAAGCTGATCCGGGTCCTTTTGATAATAGGCAAACAAGCGGGCAATCATATCCTGGGCCTTGACCTCCTCCCCCTTGGCTACGGGGTTGTAATACACCGCCTCGAACATAAACTCCCGCAGCTGGTGCATGGCTTCCTTGCAGGCCGGGGACTGCAAAATGGCGTTTTTCCCCCGGCTCGCCCGGATCACATCCTCGGTGAGGGTGTTGATACGCCCACTGTGGTCAAAGCCCAGGGTCTGGGAGACCGCCAGGGGAATATCCAAGGGGTAGATGATCCCCCCCCGCATGGCGTCGTCGATGTCGTGGTTGATGTAGGCGATCTTGTCGGCAATGCGGATGATCTGCCCCTCCAAGGTCTCGGCGGTGTCCTCCCCTGTGTGGCAGAGAATCCCCCGGCGAACCTCATAGCACAGGTTCAGCCCGTCCCCTCCGTTTTCCAGCCGGTCCACCACCCGTAGGGACTGTTCGTTGTGGCGAAAGCCCCCCTCCATCAACATATTGAGCACCCGCTCCCCAGCATGGCCGAAGGGGGTGTGGCCCAGGTCGTGGCCCAGGGCGGCGGCCTCTGTCAAGTCCTCGTTGAGCCCCAGTCCCCGGGCAATGGTCCGGGCAATCCGGGACACCTCCAAGGTGTGGGTCAGCCGGGTGCGGTAGTGGTCCCCCTCCGGTTGAAGGAACACCTGGGTCTTGTGCATCAGCCGGCGGAAGGCCTTGGAGTGGATGATGCGGTCCCCGTCCCGCTGGTAGCAAGTGCGGATGGCGCAGGGCTCCACCGGCCGCCGGCGCCCCTTGGACTGCGACGCCAGGGATGCATAAGGGGAGAGTCTCTCCACCTCCAAACGTTCCCGTTCTTCCCGCAACGTCATGGTCATCCCCTGCCTTTTCCATCTTTTTTTCTTTAGGATACGTAATATATACGCAGGCAAGCGCTTGTTCCCTGCCTGAATTTTGTTTTTTTATCCCGTTTCTCCCTCTATTTTTCCAAAGAACGGGCTTCCAGTCGGTCTTCCAGCTTTTTCGGGGCCAGCTGCCCAGCGGTGAGCTCGGTGATCCGGGCGGCAAAGCCTGCAAACTCCTCCGCTGGCAGCAGAGCATGAATGCACACCTGCGCCCCATACTCCATCTCCCCCAGCTGCCCCTGGGCCCGCTCCACTTCCTGCTTCATCCGTTCCAGGAAGTTGTAGGGACAGTTTAGGGAAACCTCTGTCCAGAGCTGTACCGGAGCCACCCCGGCCTGGGTGAGGGCGTCTTTGGCGGAGCGGGTATAGGCCCGCAGCAGCCCTCCCGTGCCCAGAAGCACCCCGCCGAAGTAACGCGTGACCACGCAGCAGACGTTCTCCACCCCTTCCCGCTGAAAAACTTCCAGCATAGGTTGTCCAGCGGTACCCTGGGGCTCCCCATCGTCAGAATAGCGGGTGATGTTCCCCTCGTGGAGGAGATAGCACCAGCAGTTGTGCCGGGCATCGTGGTATTTGGCCTTCATCTCCGCGATGCGCCCCCGGGCCTCCTCCTCGTCCTCCACCCGCCAAACGTGGCCGATGAAGCGGGAGCGTTTTTCCGTAAACTCCGTCTCGCTGTTTCGGGCCGGGACATAATACTCTGCCATGGCCGTCAATCCTCCCAAAACTCCTTGGGCCGCTGCCAGCCGCCCACAATATAGTCCTTGATCTGCCCGGCGGTCTTTTCCGAACAGACCACCGTTACGTCAATGGCCGCCCCATACTCCACCTTCTCCACCTTGGCCTCCTGGTAGAGCATGTCCAGCACCCCGCCCTTGTCATAGGGCAGGGCCAGTTGGACCCGGTGCTGTCCGCCGTCCAAGCGTTTGCCAATCATACGGAGCAGTTCAGGCAAACCCTCCCCAGTGCGGGCAGAAATGGAAACGATATCCTCCCCATGGGGGCGGATATCCCCCACATAGATGTCTGACTTGTTGAACACATCCATCCTGGGAGTGGTCTCCGCCCCCAGCTGGGCGATGAGCCCCTCCACCACCTGGGCCTGCTCCCGCCACTCCGGGTTGGAGGCGTCGATGACGTGGAGGATCAGGTCCGCGAAGGTCAACTCCTCCAAGGTGGCCTTGAAGGCCTCCACCAGATGATGGGGGAGCTTGCGGATGAAGCCCACGGTGTCGGAGATGAGCACGGTACAGGTGTCCGAAATTTCCAGCATCCGGGTGGTGGTATCCAGGGTGTCAAAGAGGCGGTTCCGGGCGGGGATTTCCGCGCCGGTGAGGGCGTTGAGCAGGGTGGATTTCCCCGCGTTGGTGTAGCCCACAATGGCCACCACCGGCACCTCGTTTTTCTCCCGCCGGTCCCGCTGCACCGCCCGGACCCGGCGCACCTCCTCCAACTCCTCGGTAAGCTTGGCGATTTTCCGGCGGATGTGCCGCCGGTCCGTCTCCAACTGGGTCTCACCGGGGCCCCGGGTCCCGATGGGGGACTTGCCCCCGGAGGCCGTCTGGCGGACCAGGTGTCCCCACATTCCCGTGAGCCGGGGCAGCAGGTATTTGTACTGGGCCAGCTCCACTTGGAGGCGGCCTTCCCGGGTCCGCGCCCGTTGGGCAAAGATGTCCAAAATCAGCCCCGCCCGGTCGATAACCTGGACGCCGATGTCCTCGGTGAGCACCCGCTGCTGGGAGGGGGAGAGCTCGTTGTCAAAGACCACCAGGTCCGCCTCCTGAGCGGCCACCAGCTCCCGGGTCTCCGCCACCTTGCCCTCGCCAATGAAGGTCCGGGCCTCCGGGGCGTCCCGCTGTTGGAGGATCATCCCCACACACTCGCCCCCTGCCGTCTCCACCAGGTCTGCCAGCTCTTCCAGGGTGGTGTCACTGGCGTTGTCCTCCCGGGGCAGGCTATAGGCACTGAGGCCCACCAGCACGGCGCGGTTTCTTTTTTCTTCCTGTCGTTCGGTCATTCTGGACCTCCTTTGTATTGCCTTACTGTCAGGGGATGAGAACCTTGACGATCTCCCCAATATACATGCGATGGTAGTCGTTGTCGTAATGCTCCAGAGCCTCGCTGTCCATGTGGGCGGGGTCCAAATCGTCCCAGTAGCGCTTTTTGCACACCAGCACCAACCGAGCCTCCTGGATGTACGGTGCCTCCCCTGCCGCGCCGATGTGGAAGCCGCAGGAGGCGACCTTATCCGCCTCCCGCCCACTGACGGTGCCGCAATAGCTCAACTGCTGCCGCCATGCCTCATCGAAGAAGGAGAGGGTGAAATACTCCGATGTCTCCAAAAACTCGTAGGTGTAGCGCTGGGGACGCACATAAATGGTGGCCACGTTCTTGTGCCACAGCACCCCCAGCCCACCCCAGCTGGCGGTCATGGTGTTGCAGTGCTCCGGGGTCCCGGCGGTGATGAGGGTCCATTGGTCGTCAAAAAGGGAAAATACGTTTTCTTCCAAACGCTTTGGGTCAAGTTCCTGCATAATGCTTCCTCCTTACATGCCACATACCATTAGTATATGCACACCAGCCCAACATGCACCAGGCAAAGGGGCTTTTTGTCCCGCCCGGTGGCCAAAAAGGCCCGTGCCGGTGAGCGGCACGGGCCTTAAGCCAGTTAGAAGATTTAGTTTTCCAAACCGAACTTCTTGTTGAAGCGGCTGACGCGTCCGCCGGTATCCACCATCTTCTGCTTACCGGTAAAGAAGGGGTGACACTTGGAGCAAACTTCGACGCGGATGTCCTTCTTCGTGGACCTCGTCTCAATGACGTTGCCACAAGCACAACGGATCGTGGTCAGCTCGTAGGTGGGATGGATGCCTTCCTTCATGGGTGTTCACCCCTTTCTGTCGTTAAAAAATCAACACTTCATATAAGCGCAATTCGTATGATACCACTTTTTGCAGGAAAATGCAAGGTTTTTTCACCATCATTCGCAAATTTTTTTGCCGTCCCTCACAGTATCCCCGGTTCTCCCCCCAGTTCTACCACCACATTTGGGTACAGGAAGCACAACAGGCGCGCCACCACCGGCTTCCCACTGAGGGTTTCCAGGGCGTAAGCATAGGCCGCCAGCTGCCCCCGGTAGCGCTCCCCCCGCTACGCCGCCTGGGCGGCGCTGACCCGGTCGGTCTTGAAGTCCAACAGGACGATGCCCTCCTCCGTCTCAAACCAGCAGTCGATGACCCCTTGGAGCAAAACCTCGTCCTCCGCCGGGGCGTTGGGGTAAAACCGCTGGGCGGGAGCCAAGAGGGAGAAGGGGTATTCCCGGTGGGGGGTGGTACAGCTGCGCAGCCGTTCCCCCAACGGGGAGGCAAAAAAGCGGGCCATGGCCCCTACATCTACCCCCTGGGCCTGCTGTTGGGTTAAATAACCCTCCTTCGTCAAGCGCTCCAACTCCTCCCCCAGGGCTTTCTTAGACCCCGTCCGGTCCAGCCGAACCGCCTGCATGGCAGTGTGGAGGGCTGTGCCCCGCTGGGCTGGGGTAAGGCCCATGGTCTCCTGGGCAAAGCGGGGGCGGTAGAAGGGCTCCCCCTCCCCCTGTTCCCGGAGGAGAAAGACCCCAGGCTCCTCCCCCTGGCTGTCCACCTGGGTGGCGGTAACTTTGGCTGGGGTGGCCGCTGCCTCTTGGTAGGGGTAGCGCCAGGTAAGCACTTCCAGCAGTTCCCCAGCGGGAAGGATGGGCGTTTGGGCAGCTTCCTCCACCTGCCGGCGGCCTGCCTCCTGGGAGACCGCCCCCCTGTGGTACTGGATCCGCCAAGAGCAGCGGTATTGGCCCACAGGCAGGGGTAGGGATTCCCGTTCCGCCGCCCGGCGCAGCGCCTCCCCCTCCGGCCGGGCCAGGGCAGTGAGCAGCACCCACTGGCCCACGCTGTTACAGTCCGCCAACACCCTAGGGTCCGCCGGGTAAGATATGCTCCCCGCCAGGGCCTTCAAGTCACTGGCACCCCGTGACAGGCAGTGGGTCAAGATTAGCTTTTCCTTGGCACGGGTCATGGCCACATATAAAAGCCGCATCTCCTCCGCCAACAGCTCCTTTTTCAGGGCCAGGGCCACCCCGGTACGGGCCAGGGTGGGGAACTCCACCATGGTCTCTCGCTCCAAGCCCTTAGGCCCCAGGCCCAGTTTGGGGTGGAAGAGCACCGGCTTTTGCAGGTCTGCATAGTTGAAGCGCCGTCCCAAGCCGCAGAGGAACACCACAGGATATTCCAAGCCCTTGGAGCGGTGGATACTCAAAATCTGGACTCCCTCCGCCCCCTTGCTGCCGCCACCCTTCTGGCGCAAGCCGCCGCTGGCCTGGACCCGCTCCAAATGGAGCAGGAAACCAAACAGCCCCTTGTGGCCGCTGCCCTCAAAGCGCTTGGCCAGGTCGTAGAGGGCCAACAGGTTTTCCCGCCGTTTCTCTCCCCCGGGCATGGCGGAGACGATTTCCAACAAGCCTGTGCGGCGGTACAGTTCTAGGAGGAGCTTGTGGCTGCTCTGCTCCCCGGCATCAAAGCGCAGGGCTTGGAGCTGGTCCAGGAACGCAGCGCAATCCTCTGCCCCCTGCTCTGCCGCCGCTGACAGGGCGGTGTAAAAGTCCCCCTGGTTTTCCCGAATCTCTGCCAGCCGGTCCCCGCTGAAGCCCCAGGCAGGGGAGCGGAGCACCGCCAGGAGGGGGATATCCTGCCGGGGATTGTTGATGATTTGCAGCCAGGAGAGGGCCACGGAAACCTCCGTGGTCTGGAAGAAGTCCCCCCCCTCCTCAGCGCTCCAAGCCACCGCCTGTTCCTCCAAGGCCAGGGTATAATAGTGCCGCACCGGGCCGGGGGAACGCAGGAGGATGGCGATGTCCTCCGCTTGGAGGGGCCGCAGGCCCCCCGCCCCATCGGAGACGGGAAAGCCACTGTTCAATAGTTCACGGATTTGCCGGGCCACGAAGCGGGCCTCCAAGTAGTGTTTGTTCTGCTTTTCCTCAGTCAGGGCGGGGTCCTCGGAGAAGTCCAGCACATGGAGCTCTGTCTCATATCCCTCCCCTGCAGGGAAGCTCCCCGCGGGATAGAGGGCCACATCGTCGGTGTAGTCCATCTCCCCCAAATCCTTGGACATGATGGCCCGGAACAGATCGTTGCAGGCCTCCAACACCTCTGGCCGGGAGCGGAAGTTTTGGGCCATGGTGACGCAGCGGGACTCCCCCCCTTTGGCCTGGGTCCAGGGGGCGAAGCGGCGGTACTTTTCCAAAAAAATGGTGGGGTCTGCCAGGCGGAAGCGGTAGATGGACTGCTTCACGTCCCCCACCATAAACAGATTCCTCCCCTCCTGGGAGAGGGCATTGAAGATGCTGTTTTGCACCTGGTTGGTGTCCTGGTACTCGTCCACCATAATCTCTATATAGCGGCTGCCCCACTGCCGGGCCAGTTCGGTGGGTTCTCCCGTCTTATCCACCAGCAGACGCACCGTCAAGTGTTCCAGGTCGGAGAAGTCCAGCAGAGCCCGCCGGCGTTTTTCCGTCTCATAGGCGGCGGAAAAATCCTCTACCAAGGAGAGCAGGCCGTGCATGGCAGGCTTCATCCGTTCCATGTCCCCCAGAAGGGCGGCGCTGTGGCTGGTGAAGTTCTTTTCCAAGCCCTCCACCCAGCGCTTGCAGCGCTCCCGCAGAGCTTTGATTTCCTCCTGGGCGTCCTTGTCCTCCACATTGCGGGCACCACCCAAGCGGGGAAATTGGATCTGCACCTGGGCCGCCGCGTCCCACCCCTGCCCTGCCGCCTGGGCGAATGCCTGCAAGTCCTGGCAGGTGGCGGCCAGGCTGGGCAAATAGGCCTTTTCCAGCACCGGGTCCCCCTGGGCCAACTGGCAGGCCCGGTCCATCTGCCGCGCCCAATAGGCGGCGCTCCCTGCCGCGTCCTCTAGGAGCAGACGCCCCCATGGGGTCTGGCCTACGTCGGTGATCCCCTCCAGGTCCAGGGCGGTGCGCTGTTCCTCCAACCAGGCGATGGGGTCCGGGTAGCTCTGTATCTTGCCAAATACGTCCAAGGTAATATCCATCAGGCGGCTGTCGTCCCGACCAGCGGAGAGCAGGTCCAACAGCTGGGCAAACTCCCCCTCCGGATCAATTTCCACATAGCGCTCCTCCAACAGCTGATCCAGGGTCCGGCTCATGAGCACCTGGCTCTCCTCGTCCTCGCAGAGGGCAAAGTCCGCCGGGACATCCAAAAGGTGGCCGAATTGCCGGAGCAGGACAGTACAAAAGGCGTGGATGGTGGAGATCTGGGTCTGGTACAGCAGGGCAGTCTGCCGCCGCAGATGGGCATTCTCCGGCTGGTCCTGGATGGCCTGGGACAGTTCCCGGGCAATACGCCCCCGCAGCTCTTCCGCTGCTGCTCGGGTAAAGGTGATGATGAGGAACTCATCCACCCGGCGCCCCTCCTGGATCACCCGCTCCAACAGGCGTTCCACCAGAACCCGGGTTTTGCCAGACCCGGCGGCAGCGGAGACCAGCAGCCCGCCCCCCCGGTCCCGGACTGCCGCCTCCTGTTCAGGGGTGCGCTTCACTGCCATGGCCTGTGCCTCCTTCCTCGTCCTGAGCCAGCATGGCCCAAAAATCACTGTTCTTCACCGTGGGCAGCCACCGCCGCCGGTCCCGCCCCTCCTCAAACTGGCAGGCCTGGAAGTAAGGGCAATAGCGGCAGGCGTTGTTCTCCGGCCCCCGCCACACCGGGTCCGCGTCAATGTTACCCAAGGCGATCTCCCGGCAGATTTGGCCTAAGATACTCTGGGTGTGGGCTTTCAGCCGTCCCAGCCGTTCCGCACTCACCAGAGCGTCCCCGCTGATCTGCCCTGTCCGCTTGCTGACACGCAGGGGCAGGAAGCGGGGCTCCCCCTCCCGGTGCTCCATGGCCTCCAACACGTCCTCGTCGTCTAAAATCAGGCCTTTGCGCACCAGCTCCTTGTCCACCAGCCGCCGGCGCTCCGCCTCGTCCATGTCCCGGCTCCCCGCCACCACGGCGTCCCGGGCAGGGAGGTAGAGCACCCCCGCAGGGGTGGGGGCCGCGCCAAACAGCTGCGCCCCCTTCTCCTCCAAAGCGAAGAGGTACAGGAGCATTTGCAGCCCCAGGCCGTTCCATAGCTCTGTCAGATCAAAGGACTTCCGCCCCGTCTTATAGTCCACCACCCGGAGGTAGAGGCGGCCATCCTTGGTCCAGCCGTCCACCCGATCCACAAAGCCGGAGATGCGTAGGGTGATCTCCCCCTCCCGCAGCTCCACCGGGGGCAGCTCCTGGCCGGGGCCAAAGCCCAATTCAAAACAAATGGGTTCAAAATCCGAGGCCCGCAGTTCCTCCACCACGTTCTCTACCACCAGAAGCACGTTGCGCTGCAGGCGGCGGAAGAGGTAGCGGAAGCGGGGCGTCTGTTGTTCCATGCCCCCAAGCTGGGTCATCACATAGTCCTTCACCGCCTGGCGGGTGAGCTTGCGCAGCTGTTCCTGGCTGCACTGGGCCGCTCCCCCCTCCTGCTTCACCCCTTTGAGTACATGTTCCAGAACATAGTGGATGAAGCTGCCATACTCCGGGGCGTGGAACCCCGCGCTGCGCCGCTCCTTGGCCCCCAGGCCATAGCGCAGGAAGTAGGCAAAGTGGCAGGAGCTGTACTGGTCCATCCGGGAGGCGGACATGGCCACCTTTTCCCCATAGAGCTTCCTTACCGCCCTGGGGGACAGCCGGCCCCGCTCCCAGGCCGCCGCCCGGTCCAGTTGTTGGAACAGGGTAACGCAGGCCGCCTCCTCCCGCAGTTGTTCCCGCAGGCTGGGCAGCCCTGCCGCCATGGCCCGGAGCTGGTCCGGGGAGGGGGCGGGAGTACCGTTCTGCTTTCCCTGGGGGAACAGCACTTGCAAGCGCTCCACCAGGAAGGAAGGCCGGTATTCCCCCCCGTCGTCCCCTCCGGCAGGCCAGGTAACGTAGAGCTTTTCCCTGGGCTGGGCGCAAATGGTGTAAACAATGGTGCTCTCCCGGTCCAGCTTTTCTTCCATCCCAGGCCCCAGGTCCAGGCCGTAGTCCTCCAACAGAGCCCGGTCCCGGTCCGTCAGCAGGCCTTGGCCAGGGGCGATCAGGGGGATGGAGCCATCGTCCGCCCCTAAGAGAAAGAGCACCTTGCTCTGCCGGCCGCTGAGCCGCTGGGCATCCCCCGCCGCCACCCGGTCCAGGGAGGCAGGGATGGTCCCCACGCTGTAGCGGGAGAGCAGCAGGCGCAACAGCCGGGAAAATTCCGAGAGCTCCGCCTCCGTCTCCCCCAGGATGGCCACACACTGCTCTAGGCCCTGGCAGAAAATCTCCCAGAGCTGGCTATACTCCCGGGCCAACTCCGGCTCCCCCCGCTCCAACAGCGCCGCCGCCCGTGCCTCCAAAGCCTCCGGGGCCTGGATTTCCTCCAAGAAACGGTAGAGGGCCAACACCTGGGCGGCAACGGTCCCTCCGCTGTCCTTGCGCAGCC
Source organism: uncultured Oscillospiraceae bacterium (assembly GCA_910584805.1). Lineage (GTDB taxonomy): Bacteria > Bacillota > Clostridia > Oscillospirales > Oscillospiraceae > Evtepia. The sequence continues at coordinate 32,879 of CAJUCB010000008.1, read as the reverse complement.
GTTCCAAGGGTTCCACCACCCGCAGGCGCAGGGTGTTCAGCTCTGCTAGGGCCTGTTCATCCTCTGGGGCAAACCTTTGGTGATAGCCGCCTGGGTGCCGGGTCCAACCCTTGGAGGAGGTCCACTGGCTCCCCCGGAGATTCCAGGTAAGGGCATAATTTTCCAAGCGGTCACATTCCTCCAAGCTGAGGCCAGCCAAGCCGGTCTTTAAGTAGCGGAACATATCCTCATAGAGATAGCCGCCGGTGACGGTATCCAGGGCGGCAGTGATGAGGGTGAACATGGGCTTTTGCAAAATATCCGTTTTTTCCGATTGGAACAGTGGGATGTCATACTGGGCAAAGACCCCCTCAATGTGCTCCCAATACCGGTCCATGGTCCGGGCGGAGAGGGCGATGTCCCGGTAGCGCAAGGCCCCCTGACCCACCAGGCGGCGAATCTCCCCCGCCGCGAAACAGACCTCCTCCCGGGGGCTGGGGAGGCTGGTGACGGCGATGCTCTCGTCCCAAGGACCCTGGTAAGCCGCCCCTTCCCTTGCAAACAGGCTGCACTCCAAGTGGTTCAAGGGGGCAGTGCGGGGGGCGTAGGATTGGCTGAGCCAAGTTTCCTCCACAGGACAGTTGGCTTTCTCCGCCAGACGGCGCAGCCAAGCCACTGTCCGCTGGGCAGGGGCGAACACCGCCTCCTCCCCCTCCCCGTCTCCCCAGGTGAGGCAAACAGTCACCCGCTCTGCCTGCCGGAAAAGCTGCTCCAACACCAAACCCTGCTGGGGGGTGAAGTCGGTGAAGCCGTCCAGATACACGTCCTTTCCCCGGAAAAAGGGGAACTGGCGCAGCTTATCCGCCAGGCGGGTCAGCCGGTCCCTGGGGTCCAGACGGCCCCGGCTGGTGAGGGCCTCATAGGTGCCGAAGATCAGCCCCAGGTCCCGGAGCTTGTCCCCGTCCAACCCCTCGGTGTCCGCCCCCACCTCTTCCAGCTGTGCCCCGGTAACGCAATAGCTTTTCAGCTCGTCCATGGTTGTGATGAGGCTATCCAAAAATTCCGGCCGCTGGGAGGGCATGGCATACACCGTCAAGCTCCCCTGCAGGGATTTCAGGGCAGCGTACATGGTCAGCAGCCGCCCTCCCTCGTCCAGTACCTCCTGGGCCCCGCCCCCAGCCAGGGAGAGGACCCGGTTTTCCAGGCGGGTGAAGGAGAGCACTTCCCCGTACAACCCCGCCTGGTTCCCGTTCTCCCGGCATAGGCGGCCCTCCATCTCAAAGGAGGCCTGTTCCGGCACCAGCAGGAGCTGGGGGCGGTTGACCCCCTGGGCTTTCATCTGCCGAAGAACCTGGGCAGTCTTGCCTGCCCCAGCTCGGCCTTTCAAAATATATAGCATAGCGCGTCCCCCCTGGCCTCAGCCCAACAGGCCGGAAATGCCCTCGGTCTTGAACTTCTCTTTGTAATACGTCAGCTCAGCTTGAATCAGGCCGTCGATGGCCCGCATCCCCAAAAGCTCCACCGGGGCCTGGTCATCGGTGAGGATATGGCCACCGCCTTGGTACGCCGTCAAACGCCGTTCCACCTCTTCCAGGTGGGCAGATAGGGCCTCGTCCACTACAGTCCTCCGGTGCTCCGCCAGCCAGACTTTGGGGTCCCCATCTAAAGCGGCAAAGAGCTCCCGGTTGGTGGAACCGGATACATTCACGGTGTAGACCTTTGGGAAGATACTGGCGATGGTGTCGCACAGGGCCTGGTTGATGCTCCCCTCCCCATCGGCATACATATTCAGGTTCACCACCATCACCCCGCCGGGGTTCAGGTGGTCCCGCACCAGGGAGAAAAACTCCGTGGAGGACATCTGGAAGGGGATGGTGATATCCTGGTAGGCATCCACCAGGATCACATCGTAGCGGGTATCCACCGCGTGGAGGTAGGCCCGGCCATCGTAAGTGGTCACGTCTACGGTGTCGGGCATGTCGAAATATTGGTAGGCCAAGCTGGTGATCTTCTGGTCAATCTCCACCCCCTCTACCTGGGCGGAGGGAAAGTATTTGGCGCACTGGCGGGCATAGGTCCCGGTGCCGTTGCCTAAAATCAGGATGTGGGGGGCCTCTTTTTCTTCCACTCCCGCCATCACTGGGGCAGCCAGGGCATAGTCGTAATACATCCCTGTGAGCCCGTCCTCCTTCATCATCACCGACTGGACACCAAAGAGGACGTTGGTAGAGAGGATGGTTCGATCCTTTTGCTCCTTCACCTGAAGGTAATTATACACGGACTCCCCCTCATACGTCAGGTCTTTTTCCCAAAAGGCAAAGCGGTTGCCTACGCTGCCCAAGGCGCACAAGGCAAACAGGATGACCGCCACTACACAGGCCCGGAGCTTGGCCCTGGCACTGAAAAAATACACCAGGGAAATCACCAGCAGGATGCCGGAAAAGAGCAGGAAGGTTACCGCCGTCCCCACGGTGGGGATAGTGACGAAGGTGGGCAGGAAGGTCCCCAAAATGCTGCCGATGGTGTTGCAGGCATTCAAGGTCCCCACGGTGCTGCCGCTGTCCTCCAAGCTGTCCACGGTATATTTCACCAGGGAGGGGGTGACAGTCCCCAGGAGGAAGAGGGGAAACACGAAGATCACCATGCAGGCGCAGAAAGCGGCAATGATGAGGAAATTGGTGTTCACCGTCAGCACCAGTAGGCCCGAAATGCCCAGGATGACATACTTCCCCAGCACAGGGATGGCGGCAATCCATACCGCCGCAAGGAGCAGGCGGCGGTAGAGCCGGTCCGGGTCCGGGTTTTTGTCTGCGGCACGCCCACCCCAGAGGTTGCCCAGGGCCATGGCGATCATGATGGTGCCGATGATGATGGTCCAAACGATTTGGGAAGAGCTGAAATAGGGGGCCAACAGACGGCTGGCCCCCAGCTCTACAGCCATGACAGAGACACCGGCAAAAAATTCTGTCAGGTATAAATAATATTTGTTCTTCAAAATGGGTCTTTGGTTCATGGCCTGTCCCTCCTCATTCCCTTTCCTGTCTCAGCCGGGCATACAGCTTCATATCCAATACCTCTCCGTTTTTGACCGCATGGCTTTTCAGGACTCCCTCCAGAGAGAACCCGGCCTTTTCCAACACGCGGCAGGAGGCCCGGTTGCGGGCAAAGGGCTCGGCAAACACCTTTAAAATGTCGCTGTGCTGAAACACATAGTCCAGCGTCTGCCTCACGGCACTGGTCATGAGGCCCCGCCCCCAATAGGGCCGGCCAATATAGTAGCCCAGCTCCGCTGTCCGGAAGTGGATGTTCTCCTGCCGGAACACGCCGATACTCCCCACAGCCCGGTCCTCCACCGCGATGGCAAAGGCGAAGGTCTTGTCGGGGTCCGCTGAGAGCATGGCGTTGATGTACTCCCTAGCGTCCGCCGGGGTGTAGGGATAGGGCAGACCGTCCCGCAGGTTGTCCAGAACCCCCTGGTCGTTGAGTGCTTCCGCGATGTGCGCCGCGTCCTCGATCCGCCAGGGCCGGATGGTACACTGTATATGGGTTCCCTTCATTAGCCTGTCCCTCCTTTTTTGAGAAAAAGGGGCTGTCTTAGGAGAGACAGCCCCTTTCCTTTGGCGCAATTTCATTAAGCCTTCCCGTTACTGCCCAGAACGTTGACGATCTTGTCCTTCACCAGGTCTTTCACATACTGGCGGCCCACTTTCAGGTAGCCCCTGGGGTCAAAGCCTGCGGGGTCGGCCAGGAGCTGTTGGCGCACACCAGCAGTCATGGCTAGGCGCAGATCGGAGTCGATGTTGATTTTGCATACAGCCATCCGGGCAGCCTGGCGGAGCTGGTCCTCCGGCACACCGATGGCATCCTTCAGCGCCCCGCCGTTGGCGTTGATGATGTCCACATAGCTGGGGGTTACGGAAGATGCCCCGTGGAGGACGATGGGGAAGCCCGGCAGGCGCTTGGAGACCTCCTCCAAAATGTCAAAGCGAAGCTGGGGCTTGGTGCCCGGCTTGAACTTGAAGGCCCCGTGGCTAGTGCCGATGGCGATGGCCAGGCTGTCCACCCCGGTAGCGCGGACGAATTCCTCCACTTCCTCGGGGTTGGTGTAGGAGGAATCCTCGGCGGAGACATTCACGTCGTCCTCAATCCCCGCCAGACGGCCCAGCTCCCCCTCCACTACCACGTCGTGGGCATGGGCGTACTCCACCACCTTGCGGGTGAGGGCGATGTTGTCCTGGAAGCTGTGCTTGGAGCCGTCGATCATGACGGAGGTAAAGCCCCCGTCGATACAGGCCTTACAGATTTCAAAATCCTCCCCGTGGTCCAAGTGCAGGGCCATGGGCAGGCCCGTGTCCTCTACAGCGGCCTCCACCAGCTTCATCAGGTACCCGTGCTTGGCATACTTCCGTGCCCCGGCGGAGACCTGGAGAATGATGGGAGAATTGACCTCCTTGGCTGCTTCGGTGATCCCCTGGACGATCTCCATATTATTGACATTAAAGGCACCAATGGCGTAACCGCCCTCATAGGCCCTGCGGAACATTTCCGTGGTGGTAACTAACGGCATAATAACCGCTCCTTTCCTATTTCTCATTGCTCTCATTGTATCAAAAGTTTGGGAAAAGCACAACCATAAAAACAGGCTGGGGCAGGGTGGACTGCAAAAAGGCAGTGGGCCTTTCCTTGGCCCGGATTGCACATAACATTCACTCCCTCGTTTATGCCCCCTCGTATACTTGTCAAGGAGTTTCTTTCCCAATTGCAAGCAGTGGAAAACTATGCTATGATAGGGACAATACAACTTTGGGAGGAATACGCTTATGGAAATTCTGAAAGGCGCCTGTATCATCGGGCAGTCCGGCGGACCCACCGCCGTCATCAACGCCAGCGCCCAGGGGGTCATTCAGACCGCCCTAGCGAATCCCAACATCACCCGTGTCCTGGGGGCCGCCCATGGCATCAAGGGCGTGCTGGCCGACAAGCTCTACGACATGGGCCAGGAGGACCCGGCAGAACTGGACCTGCTTCAATTCACCCCCTCCTCTGCCCTGGGCTCCTGCCGCTATAAGCTGGCAGACCCAGATGTGGACGACACAGATTATCAGCGCATCCTGGAAATTTTCAAAAAGTACGACGTGCGCTACTTCTTTTATAATGGCGGCAATGACTCTATGGACACCTGCAACAAGATCAGCAAATACATGCAGCGGGTAGGCTACCCCTGCAACGTAATTGGCGTACCCAAGACCATCGACAACGACCTCTCCGGCACCGACCACTGCCCTGGCTACGCCAGCGCCGCCAAGTATATCGCCACCTCCTGTATGGAGCTCTACCAGGACGCCCGGGTCTATGACACCGGCACCATCGTGGTGGTGGAGATCATGGGCCGCCATGCCGGCTGGCTGGCAGGGGCCGCCGCCCTGGCCACCTGGGCAGGCTCCGGGCCGGACCTGGTGTATCTGCCCGAGGTGGACTTCGATATGGACCGCTTCCTGGCAGACGTGAAAAAGGTCTACGACGCCACAGGCAACTGCCTGGTAGCCGTCTCCGAGGGCATCCACTACGCCGACGGCACTTTCGTCTCCGAGGCCAAGACCTCTGCCACCGACGGCTTCGGCCACGCCCAGTTGGGCGGCCTGGCAGCCATGTTGGCAGAGACCATCAAGCAAAAAATGGGTGTGAAGGTCCGGGGCATCGAGCTCTCCCTGCTCCAACGCTGCGGCTCCCATTTGGCCTCCAAAACCGACATGGACGAGGCCTACCTGGCAGGCAAAGCCGCCGTGGAGGCCGCCGTCTCCGGCACCACCGACCACATGGTGGCCCTGGACTGCCGCCGGGACAGCAGCGGCTACCACTGCGAAACCAAGCTGGTCCCCCTGTCCCAGGCCGCCAATACCGAGCAGAAGGTGCCCCTGGCGTGGATCAACCAGGCGGGCAACGGGGTGGAACAGGCGTTCATCGACTACGCCCTCCCCCTCATCCAAGGGGAGCCCCAGCGGCCTGTGGAACATGCCCTGCCCCGGTTTTCCAAACTGAAAAAGGTCCTGGCCTCTGGGGAGGTCTAATCTCAGGAACAGGAGGTGCCCCATGATAAAGCGGTACTTTGTGCCCTGCCTTGTCCTGTTGTTGCTGGCCGCATTCCTGGCCGCCTGCGGTCCGGCGTCAACCCAGAGCCCTCCCCTCAACCAAAAACGTGAGGTCAGCCAGGAGGACATCGCCTTGGCCAAGCAGCTCCTGGCAGACAAGAAGCTGGAAGCAACGGACCGGCTGGTGGCAGCCGTGGCAAACGACATGCGGCGCTTAGAAAACAGCTTCTGGCGGGAGGCCGTGGCCATTGAGGAGGTCCAGGCCTTTGACATCCTCTACTCCATCACCTATGATGTCCCTGGCGTCAAGGACTTGATCCGGGTCACCGAGGACGGCAGCGGGCCGATCAACGTCACCGTAATCAACGGAGAGATCAAGGATGTCTGGGTTTATCGTTCCAGTGGACAGATTGTCTTTAATGGACAGTCTATGTGGACCCGCTCCAAGGATACCACAGCCGGACATACTACCATACAACCCGCCCCGGACAGTCTGTCTCCCCAGACCCCAGCCCACACCTCCGATTCCCAATCCATCGTTTCTGACCCCAAGGCCCTGGCGGTTCAGAGCGTCCCCCTGCCCAAGCCGCCGGGGGAACTGACCCTCTCCTCCCTGTGCAATGCCCTGGCAGTCAGCGTAACGGACAGCTTGGAGGCGGCGGGCTGCTCCGCCTCTGGGATGGACTGTGCAGCGGCTGTGGGTGCTGCCCTGGCAGAGAAGCAAGCCCTGGCCTCTGGGGTGCTGTCCGGCTGCAAGACGGCAGAGGGGCCGTCCTACAAGCTGTATCAGTATTACGAAAAAGAGGCCCCCCAGGACATATTCTACTGCGTTGAAACCTATCAAAACAGTGCTTTTTCTGGTGACCACTTTGTTTGGGAGCTTCTGGAACACAGGCCATAAGCCATTCTCTATACCCCCTCACTGATAGACAAACGCCCCGGCAGGCTCATACCTGCCGGGGCGTTTATGTTTACAGGCCAGATCAAAGGAACAGCTCGTTGTCTTTCCGCACAGAACAGACTTTCTTCATGGCAAGCGCCGCTGTGGCCACCAGGGCACCGTTTACCTTCCTGGCTGACTGGGGGCAATTCACCACACAACGCATGCAGGAGATACAGCGCTTACCGTCCGTTTGCTTCAACAATTCCTTGCTGATCGCTTGGGCCGGGCATGTTTCGGCACAGAGGCCACATTGGGTACATTGGTTGCTCCCCTTCGGCACCAAGCCCACATTGCCCATCTTTTTATATGGGCGGTTCCCTGGAAGAGACAGGCCCACCGGGTCCCCCGACCTGCTCAGCTTCTCTCCAATCTCCCGGGCAAATCCATTCAGCACCTTCCGATCCTCCTGGTCGGGACGGCCACTGGCGTACTGGTGCATGATGGAGTGCTCCGCAATCGCCGCAACAGCAGCAATGGGCTGGAAGCCCGCCTGACAGGCCAGGTCATGCAGCTCCACCAGAGTGTCCTCATAGGCCCGGTTGCCGTATACACAGACGAGGATACAACGGCTTTCATTGCCCTGTACCTTTGCCAGCCTTTGGGCCGCAAGGGCCGGGACCCTCCCGCCAAAGGAGGGCACCGCAATCACCGCCACCTCATCTGCCAAAACGGTAAGTGCATCCATATCCAGGCTTGGCGCTGTCAAGTCAATCCTGCGGCTGGGTGCCCCCCATGTCTGTATCAAGCCTTCTGCTACTTTTTGGGTTCCTCCGGTGGGACTGAACACAATTTCTACAATATCCATACCTCTCCTCCTGTCGTATTAAAAATTACATCAATTATAGCAAACAACTGATGTCATGTCAATATTTACACCACATCCCACCTATGGTAAACTGAGAGGCAAGGAGGATTTGTTATGCATATCAGCGCCAAGTGTTCCATTGCCATCCATTGTCTCATCTTCGTTTATGAGTACGGGGAGCGTCAAAAAGTGACCAGTGACCTGCTGTCCCGATCCACCGGCAGCAATCCCGTCACCATACGGACTATTTTAAGCGCACTGAAAAAAGCGGGCATCCTCGCAGTGCGCCCTGGGACAGGAGGTGCAACTCTTCTCCGTCCCCCGGAAGAGATTACACTATACCAAATTTGCCAGGCAGTGGAACCGGGTTTCACTGCCAAATGTATTGGTGTTCATCCCATGCCATCTCAAATCTGTCCGGTGGGGAGAACCATTCATAGCGTTCTGGATCGTTCCTATCAAAAGGTTCTGAATGACCTATGTGAAAGTCTACGCTCTGTTACTCTGAAACAGATTCTCAACAACTACCATACCGCTCTCAATCCCTTATGATATTCTCTCCCCTTCCCTCACATACTAAGAAAAAAGGAGGGCATCCCTATGAACCACTTACGAGGGCAAAGCAGCCCCTATCTGCTCCAACACGCAGATAACCCCATCGACTGGTACCCCTGGTGCCCCGAGGCCTTTGCCCGGGCCAAGGCGGAGGACAAGCCCATCTTCCTGAGCATCGGGTACAGCAGCTGCCACTGGTGCCATGTGATGGCGAAGGAATCCTTTCAGGACAACACCATCGCGGCACTGCTCAATGAGAGCTTTCTCTCCATCAAAGTGGACCGGGAGGAGCGGCCAGACATCGACAGCATCTACATGGCCGTCTGCCAAGCCTTCACCGGCGGGGGCGGCTGGCCTACCACAGTCTTTCTCACCCCAGAGCAAAAGCCTTTTTTCGCCGGAACCTATTTCCCCAAAGAGGGACGGCCGGGACAGCTGGGGTTAGACCAGCTTCTGGTGGCCGTCCGGGATGCCTGGGCCCACGACCGGGAGGGGCTGTTGGCCCCAGCGGAACAGGTGACCGCCCTTTTACAGCGCACCGCTCCGCCGCCCAATGGGGACACCACCGGGGAGGACATCCTCTCCGCTGCCCTGGCAGACTGGAAACGCAGCTACGACCCCCAGTTCGGCGGCTTTGGCCGTGCCCCCAAGTTTCCCATGGGCCACAGCCTCCTTGCCCTCCTCTCCCTCTATGAGAAAACCCAGGATCAGGAGGCCCTATCCATGGCGGAGCATACCCTAGAACAGCTGTTCCGCGGGGGCATCTTCGACCATGTGGGGGGCGGCTTCTCCCGCTACTCCACCGACCGGCAGTTCCTCGTCCCCCACTTTGAAAAAATGCTCTATGACAATGCCCTGCTGATGTTGGCCTACTGCAAAGCATACGCTCTCACCCAAAAAGAGCTCTACCGGGAGGTGGCCCTCCGCGTGGCAGCCTATGTGCGTAAGGAGCTGCGCTTGCCTTCTGGGGGCTTCGCCGCTTCCCAGGATGCCGACGGCCCCAGGGGAGAGGGGAGCTTTTATGTTTTCCATCCCCAGGAGATTCTACAGGTCCTGGGGCCCCAAGACGGGGAGGCCTTCTGCCAGCGCTACCACATCACCCAGCAGGGGAATTTCCACGGTGCCAGCATCCCCAACCTGTTGGGAGGCCAACTGCCCCCAGACCGCCTGCCCCAGAGCTTGGACAAGCTCTACGACTACCGCCTCACCAGGGAACAGCTGAGCCGGGACGACAAGCTCCTCACCAGCTGGAACGGCCTGATGATCGCCGCCATGGCCTGGCTCTACCGCATCACAGGGGATGGCATCTACCTCCAAACAGCGGAACAGGCCTGGTGCTGCCTGGATCAAAACAACCGCTCTGGGAGCCTCCTCCTAGCCTCTAGCCGGGCGGGCGTGAAAGGAGCCCAGGGATTCCTAGAGGACTACGCCAACGCCGCCTTTGGACTGCTGGCCCTCTATGAGGCCACCGGCCAGGCCTTCTATCTGAACCAGGCCAAGGCGCTGTGCCAGACGGTGTCCGCCTCTTTCGCCGACACAGCCCAGGGCGGCTTTTTCCTCACCGCCAAGGACAGCGAACCCCTGCTCATCCGCCCCAAAGAGGTGGCGGACGGGGCCCTGCCCAGCGGCAACAATATGATGGCATACGTGCTCCAACGCCTGGCCCAGCTCACCGGGGAGCCCGCCTGGCAGCAGGCGGCAGAACAACAGCTGCGCTTCCTGGCCCCCTACGCCGCCCAGGCCCCCACAGCCTTCCCCCTCTACCTCTGGGCTAAGCTCACCCAGCAGTACCCCCCAGCGGAGATCACCCTGGTACTAGGACCAGGAGAACAGCCCCCAGCCCATCCCTGGCCCTTCCCTCTGGATGCCATGGTGCGTATCCTGCCCCACCCTGTGGAGGGGTTCGGGTTGGTGGACGGAAAAACCAGCTACTATGTCTGCGAACACAATACCTGCCGTCCGGGACAGGTGTTCCCCAGCACGCAAGCATAAAAAACGCAGGCTTAACAAAGCCTGCAAACAATCTGTATCAGTGATCCCCCAACAGAACAGCTGCCGCAGGCTATAACGCCTGCGGCAGTCCTTGTTTTAACCGCTTTTCCGCGGGATCAGCAGCATCTGTCCCGGATAGAGCTCCCCAGAGGTCAGCCCCGTGGCCTCCATAATGGCCCCGTCGCTGCTGCGGTAGGCTTTGGCTACATCCCAAAGGCTCTCCCCATTCCGGACGGCCCGCAGCACCACCGAGGGCTGGTCTGCCGCTTCCTCCCAGGGGTCCCCCAGGGTGACGCGGCTGATGGCCTCTGTGTTCCCCTTTTCCAGGAGCATCCAGTAAAAGGCCAGGGGGAAGGAGACCTCCACCCCCTCCTCGGTGAGCACCGCCGTGGGCTCTCGGAGCAGTTCGGAACGGTAGAGGCAGCTCATGGCCCCGCCCTCTGGAATCCGATGGGCCACGGTGATGGTTTTCTTTACCCCGGCAGGGCCCTCCCCGGTCTCATAAAGCACCATCAGCTCTGCCTGCTGCTTGAGGGCCAAGTCCTTCCCCTCCTGTCCCTGGTCCAGGCGGCCCAGGCGGACCTGTACGTCCAAAATCCCCGTGGCCTCCTCTTGGAGGGGCAGGACTTCCCGCAAGGTCTCCTGGGCCTGGTCCTGCTGCACCAGGCGGAGGGTGGGGAGCACGCTCCGCTCCGCCTCCAATTCATACCCTGTGCTGTACAGGTCCGTAAGCACCGGCACCTCCACCTGCTCCCGGAGCACCGCCTGGGCTTGGAGGGCCAGGTCCACCTGGAAGGAGCGGCGCTCCCCCTCCACCAGGGCGCACTTCACGTCACTGAAGAAGAGTTCCAGGGCGCAGAGGCTGTCCTCACTGCTCTCCCCCACCTCCATAATCTGGGAATATGGCAGGTGGAAGTCTGCGGTGAACACCCCGCCCTCCTCGTCCTTACACAGGAGCTTCAGCACGGCCTCTCCCTTAAACACCAGCTTGCTGCCGATGACCTTGGCCTCGGAGCAGCCGCATTCCGTTCGGGTGCGCAAGAGCTCCACGGCGTCTGGACGTCCGGCGGGGAGGGTGAGCACATCACTGTAAGTAAAATCCTTCTCTTGGGCGCAGACCGTCACCAAGCTCTGTAGGGTGCCAGGGCGCTGGCGGACGCCGTAGCCCTCCGCCTCCTCCACAAAGCTGGCGGGGCTGAGCACTTGGGGAGAGAATACCTCCAACTCCAAGCAGCAGCCCACCCGCACCAGAACCTTCCTTGGGTTGAGCAGGTGTACATCGGTGGAAAGCACCCTGGGGGTCACCCGGAGCACCGAGCGCCGGGTGATGCAAGACAGCTCCGGCGACGCGGAGAAGGGCAGCGTCACCTCCATAGCCTGCAAGCCTCCCTCCCCTTCCGGGCGGTAGAGGATGGTGGTTTTCAATAGGCCTGAAAACTCCGCTTTCCCCTCCTGGGGCTCCTTCCTCTGCAGCAGCAGGCGGGTTTCCCCGTCCACCACCTGGAAGATATCCGGGCGGGCATCGGGGACGATCATCTCCGCCGTCTCCTCCTGCTCAATGGTAGTGCGGCAGGCGGTCTCCCAACACTGCACAGTCTCTTGTTTCAGCTCCAATTCCATACCTGTGACCATTCCTTTCTCGTGGCGGTTTCTATGGTAGTTCGCTGCATCTACCAAAGACTATGCCCACCAACGAGAAACTATGCTACTTCATGCCGAAAAGTTTTTTCAATAAGCCGGCCAGCGCCTTGGGCGCATTCACCACCACCATCTTCACTGCACTCGCCTCCCTTCCCTGGGCAAAAAAACGCCTATCTGTTCTCAGTTTATGCCAGAGACAGATAGGCGTTACAATATCCTTCTTTTTACCAGGGTTTCCGTGCCTTGCTCAGCTCATACAGGCGGACATAGCTGCGGTGGCGGCTGGGGGATATCCTCCCCTGCGCCAAGGCCTCTAAGAGGCTGCACCCTTTTTCCTTCACGTGGGCACAGTCCTGAAAGAAACAGCCATCCAGGTAGGGGCGGAACTCTCGAAACGTCCCCGCCAGCGTCCCCGGCTCCCCCAGCTCGCTGCCCTCGGCGTCGAAGGCGGAGAAGCCCGGCGTATCTGCCACCAGCCCCCCCGCCAGGGGGAAGAGCTCCACATGGCGGGTGGTGTGCCGGCCACGGCCCAGTTTGGTGCTGATCTCCCCGGTGGCCAAGCCGAAGTCCGGCTCCAAAGCGTTCAGGATGCTGGACTTCCCCACCCCGGAGTTGCCGGTAAACGCGGAAATCTTCCCAGCGATGAGGCCCCGGAGTTCTTCGATCCCCAGGCCCGTAGCCGCGCTGACCCTCAGGGTCGGGATACCCGCCGCATCATAGACCTGCACCAGCTCCTCCGGCGCGGCCAAATCCCACTTGTTGAAGCAGAGGATGGGCGTACAGCCCTTGGCCTCCGCCAGGGAGAGGATGCGGTCCGCCAAAAAGGGGTCCGTCACCGGGATGGCCCCGGAGGCAATCACCACAAGCTGGTCGATGTTGGCCACGGCGGGACGCTGGAAGGCATTGCGCCGGGGAAGGATGGCGTCCAGGGTCCCGGAGCCGTCGCCCTGGGGGGTGAACTGCACCCGGTCCCCCACCAGGGGGGACTGCTTCTGGTGGCGCAGCTTCCCCCTGGCCCGGCAGGTCACGAGGGCCTCGCCGCTCTGGACGTAATAAAAACCGCTGAGGGCTTTGAGGACGATGCCCTCTTGTTGTATCTTGCGTTCCATCACTCTTGTGACACCAGTGCGCCATCCACATAGACACAGATTTCCTGGCCTTCGGTGTAGCTCACAGGGCGCTTCAGTTCACCGGCAGAGGTGTTCACGGTTTCCTTATAGACCTCAGCCCCGCCTACGGTGATGCGTACCTCCACGGTCTCCTTATCCTCAGGCAACGGCACGGTGATCTCCTTCTCCTTGGTCACTGGCTCCTGGGGTGGTTTGGGGCCTAAGCTGACATGGAGCGTAACGGCGGTCCCTTTGTTTACCTCCTTGCCAATGGCGACACTCTGGTAAACCACCTGTCCCTTGGGTTTGTCACTATCCACATTGCGGACACTGCCAACGGAGAGTCCCAACTCCGCCAGCATAGCCTCCGCCCGATCAATGCTCACCCCTGTCAGCTGGGGGACCACCACAGGCTTGGGGCCTGTACTGACCACCAGATGGACCGTATCCCCTGGCATGAGCTTGGTCCCTTGGTCCGGTTTGAAGGAGATAACCCGGCCTTTCTCCACGTCGTCGCTGGGCTGATAC
>CAJUCB010000008.1:0-19228 GCA_910584805.1 uncultured Oscillospiraceae bacterium | reverse complement strand
CCGTGTTGCCGTCCAGTTCCAGGCCAAGCTGCCGAATATCCCTGGTCGCGTCCACCTCCTGGTAGTTGGTGACGTCGATCATCACAATGGGCTCTGGCTCCTGCTTCCCAGTGCTCACCACCACACGGATGATGGAACCCTTTTGCGCCATATTTCCGGGTCCGCCCACCGGGTCCTGGGAAATGATCTTCCCCGCCTCAATCTCTTCGCTGCTCTGCTGCCCTTCCAGAACAATCTTGAAGTTTCCCATAAGCTCCTCGTTGGCCAGGACATCATTGTACACCTGACCCACCAAGTTGGGTACTTCCAGCTCCTCCGCCCGATTGAACAGGCCGCTGAAGAACGCCAGCCACAGGAACAGGGCCACACCCACCAGGCAGACTACGATCACGATGGGGACCACCAGCCGTCGCCGGCCATCGTCCTCCTCGTCCTCCTCATACTCGCTCTCCTGCACCCGCCGTCTGGGTTGGGCGGGACGGGTACGCACCCGTTGACGGGCCAGCTCCCCGGTGTCCCCCAGCTTCTTGGTGGAATCATCCGGCACAGGCTGAACCCCGTGGAAGCTCTGTAGGTCATAGCGGAACACCACCCGTGGGTTTTTCCGGAACTCCTCCAGGTCCATGAGCATGGCCTCGGCGTTGAGATAGCGTTGGTCGATACGGGAGGCCATGGCCTTCATGGTGATCTCCTCCAGGCCCACGGGAATCTCTGGGTCGATCTCTGTGGGGGAGAGGGGGGTGGCATTGATGTGTTGGAGGGCCACTGCCACGGGGGTGTCCCCGTCGAAGGGCAGGCGGCCGGTGAGCATCTCATAGAGAACCACCCCGGCGGAGTAGATATCTGCCCTGGCGTCGATATGGCTGCCACGGGCCTGCTCCGGGGAAATATAGTGGACAGAGCCCAAAGCCTCCTGGGTCATGGTCTTTTGGGCGGCGGTCATAATGCGGGCGATGCCGAAGTCGGCCACCTTCACTGTGCCGTCCCGGAGGACCATGATGTTCTGGGGCTTGATGTCCCGGTGAATGATCCCCCGGCTATGGGCGTGGCCCAGGGCCCGGACAATTTGGGTGATGAAGTAGAGGGATTCCTTCCAGTTGATGACCCCCTCCTTCTTCTCCATATACTGCTTGAGGGTGATGCCCTCAATGAGCTCCATAACGATATAGTCGATCTCATCGCCCCGGCTGATGTCATACACCGCCACGATGTTGGGGTGGGAGAGCATGGCGACGGCCTGGGCCTCGTCATGGAAGCGGCGGCGAAACTCCGCGTCGGCAGCCAACTCCCGTTTGAGTATCTTGATGGCCACAAAGCGTTTCAGCCGGTGACAGTAAGCCCGGTAGACCACCGCCATCCCGCCCACGCCAATGGTTTCGAGGATTTCATATCGGTTGTCGAGCATTTTACCGATGTATTGATCCATGGTAACACACTCCTTTACACTTCAGCGAGAACGATGGTCACATTATCTGGTGCGCCGCAGCGCAGGGTCCGGTCCAAAAGACGGGTACAAATCTCCTGGGGTGTACCGCCCTTCTGGTACTCCTCAAAGATCTCCTGGTCCGTGACCTCATTCACCAGCCCATCGGAACATAGGAGGATGGCCTCCCCCTCCTCCACGCTCTCCCGGAACAGGTCGGTTTCCACCATCCGGGCGGTGCCCAGGGCACGGGTAATCAGGTTCTTTTGGGGATGATGCCGGGCTTCCTCCTCCGTTAAATCCCCCCGCTGGACCATTTCCTCCACGATGGAGTGGTCCCGGGTGATCCGGCGGATGCCCTCAGAACTGAGGTGATAGCAGCGGCTATCCCCCACGTTCACCACCCACAGGTTCTTGCCCCGCAGGAGCAGCCCCACCAGGGTGGTGCCCATGCCGGCGTATTCCGGCTCCTCCTGGGCCAGTTCAAACACAGCCTGGTTGGCCTCCTCCACGGCCTGGACCAGCACGTCCCCCTCCTTTTGAAAGAAGCGGGGCTTCCCGGCGGCCAACAGGTGGTCCCGAAAGTGCTCCACGGCCATGGTGCTGGCAATGTCGCCAGCTCGCGCACCTCCCATGCCGTCGCACACCACGCCCCAGGTGCTCCCAGCCTCTGTGGTGTCATAGGCATAGGAGTCCTGGTTCTCTTTCCGGACGATTCCCTTGTCCGTCAGTCCCCATATCGAAACCATACTCGGTTCCTCTCCTTTCATATCTGCATCGCCTTCCTGCGCAGTTGGCCGCAGGAGGCATCTATATCACTGCCCAAGCGCCGCCGCACGGTGGCGTTCACCCCCCGTTCCAAAAGCTGTTTTTGGAAGGCAGATACCCGGCGGCTGGGCCGCAAAGGGCTCTCCGCCACGTCGTTGAGGGGGATCAGGTTCACATGGGCGCCGCTCCCCGCCAGCTGCTGCCCCAATAGCTTTGCGTGGCGGGGGGTATCGTTGACCCCGTCGATGAGGGCATATTCGTAAGAAATCCGCCGCCCGGTTTGTTCAAAATAGGCCTGGCAGGCCTCCAACAGCGCCGCCACGGGGTAAGCCCGGTTCACGGGCATCAGGGCACTGCGGGTCTCATCGTCCGGCGCGTGGAGGGACACCGACAAGGTCAGCTGCAAGCCCTCCTGGGCCAAGCGCTGGATGCCTGGGATCAGGCCGCAGGTGGACAGGGAGATGTGCCGCATCCCAATGTTGATCCCCTCCGGGTGGTTCACCAGGGTCAAAAAGCGCCGGACATTGTCGTAATTGTCCAAAGGCTCCCCGATTCCCATGAGGACGATGTTGGAAATGGGCTGTCCGGAATCCTTTTGGGTGAATACCACCTGGTCCAGCAGTTCCCCCGCCGTCAGGTCCCGCACCCGGCCCCCCACTGTGGAGGCACAGAAGCTACAGCCCATGGCGCAGCCCACTTGGGAGGAGATGCACACGGAATTGCCGTGGTGATAGCCCATCAAAACTGTTTCGATACAGTTCCCGTCGGACAGCCGCCAGAGATATTTTATGGTCCCGTCCTGTTTTGAGACCTGTTTTCTTTCTATCACCGGGGCAGAAACCCCACCATTGGCGGCAATCCGCTCCCGGAACGCCTTGGGCAGGTCCGTCATCTCCTCCAAAGAGGCAGCGCCCCGGTGGAACCACTGGAAGAGCTGTTTGCCCCGAAAGGCAGGCTGTCCCTGTTCCTTACACCAGGTGGAGAGCTCCTGGGGCGTCATGGATTTCAAATCCGTCATCTCACCGCCCCCTCCTTTTGGAGCCTGCACAGGTAAAAGCCGTCGGTCCCCAGGCGCTGGGGCCAGAGGGTGGTCTCTCCCGCCGTCACCTCTCCCATCGGTCCGGGGAGGGGGAATCCCACCCGACGAAACTCCGGGTGCGCGGAGAGAAAGCGGGCCGTGACAGCCTCGTTCTCTTCCTCACGCAGGGTACAGGTGGAGTAGATCAGCGTCCCCCCAGGGCAGAGGTAACGGGACACGTTTTCTAAAATGTCGTATTGGAGCTCCGGCAGGCCCGCCCAATCCTGGGGGTCCTTGTACCGAATCTCCGGTTTTTTCTGCAAGACACCTAGGCCAGAGCAGGGCACATCTGCCAGGACGGCGTCGAAGCTGCCCTCCCACGCCGGCCGGAACATCCGCCCGTCCACCGTCTGGGCGGTAACGGAGTGTATGCCCAATCTCTGGACCCCCGCCTCAATGAGGGCTTTCTTGTGGGGATGGATGTCACAGGCTATGACCTCCCCCTCATCCTCCATGTCAATGGCCGCGGCAAAGGATTTGCCCCCGGGGGCAGCGCAGGCGTCCAAAACGCGCATTCCCGGCCGGAGCCGGGCGGCCAGGACGGTGAGCCGCGCGGCAGGGTCCTGGACGTAAAACTGTCCGTCCAGATATGCCTGGCGGTGGCTCAGGTCCCCCGTTCCCGTCAAAAGCAGGCAGTCCGGCATCCAGGGGTGGGGCGTTACGGAGACGCCCTCCGCCTCCAAAGCGGCGGCAGTTTCCTCCGCCGTGGTGCGGCAGGTATTCACCTGCACCGCCACGGGAGGCTCCCCATTGTCCCAGCGCAGCAGGGCTTCCAACTCCTCCTCCGGGAGACGTTGGGCCAAAGCCTCCACCAGCCACTTGGGGTGGCTGTAGAGCAGGGACAGGTATTCCAGGGGATCGCTGCGGTCTAAGGTGGGCAGATTGTCCAAGTGTCGGGCCAGATTGCGAAGGATGCCGTTGGCCATCCCTGCGGCCCGGGGATTCTTGCAATGTCGTTTCACCAGCTCCACCGACTGACTGACGGCGGCTCTGGTGGGTATCTTGTTCAGGAAAAGCATCTGATACAGGCCAATACGCAGGGCACAGCGCAGCTTGCTCTCCATCTTTTTCAGCTTCATGGTGGAGTAGTGCTGGAGATAGTGGTCTAGCAACAGTTGGTTTTGCAGGACCCCAAAGCACAGTTGGGTGGCCAGGGCGGCATCCCGCCGGTCCAGGCCCTTGTCCCGGATGAGCTTTTGCAGTTGTCCACTGCTCCAAGCCCCCCGGCGCTCCATGGCTGTGAGTGTCAATAAAGCCGCCTCTCTCGCCGGCATGGTCCGCCCCTCCTTTCCCTCAATGCGTTTACCCCACTGGGATGGGATGGCCCCGGAGGTAGTCGGCGCTCTTCATCCGTTTGCCGCCGTCTGCCTGGAGCTCGTTGATCTGTAAGACCGTCCCATCTCCACAGGCGATGGTCAGGCCGTGCTTGTCCGCAGTGAGCACTGTCCCCGGGGCCTTCCCGGTGGACTGCTCCGCCACTGTGGTGGAAAATATTTTGCAGCGCACCCCGTTGAGCTCCGCCACCGCCGCCGGCCAGGGGATCAGACCCCGAACCTGGTCGTGAAGGGCCCGCGCTGGGCGCTTCCAGTCCATGGGGGACAGAGCCCGGCTGAGCATGGGGGCCAAGGTCACCTGGCTCTCCTCCTGGGGGGTACGCTGGGCGGTCCCCTGGGCCAGGGCATCCACCGTCTCCGTGAGCAGTGCCGCGCCCATCTGAGCCAGGCGGTCGTGGAGGGTCTCCACGGTCTCGTCTGGGTGGATGGGGGTAGCCTGCTGGGCGATGATATCCCCGGCGTCTAAGGCCAGGGCCATGTGCATGATGGTCACGCCAGTCTCTGTGTCCCCGTTCAAAATAGCCCAGTTGATGGGAGCCGCCCCCCGGTACTTGGGCAGCAGGGAGGAGTGAACGTTGATGCAGCCCAGAGGGGGCGCGTCTAATATTTCCTGGGGCAGAATGCGCCCATAAGCCGCCACCACAATGAGCTCCGGCCCAAGGCCCTGGATCAATTCCAGGGCGCTGCCGTCCCGGAGCTTGGTGGGCTGGTACACAGGGATGTCGTGGGCTAAAGCGCACTGCTTCACTGGCGGTGCTTGGAGCTTCATCCCCCGGTTTTTGGGCTTATCCGGCTGGGTGAACACCCCCACCACGGTATGGCCTGCCGCCAGGAGTCCCTCCAAAGATGGCACCGCAAAGTCTGGGGTGCCCATAAATAGGATTTTCAATATACTCACCTCCCGGCCTCTTGCCCAGCGGGGATCACGATCCCTGCTGCTCCATGATCTTCTCCACCTCTTCCTCCGTGAGGAGGGGGCCGTCCACCTTTTCGTAGTACATGTGGCCGTCCAGATGTTCAAGCTCATGGCAGAAGCAACGGGCGGTCATACCGCTGCGGTGGTACTCTACAAAATTCCCCTGGCGGTCCTGGGCTTTCACCGTGACCTCCATGGGACGATTCACCACGCCATACATACCGCTGAAGCTCAGGCAGCCTTCAAAGCCCTCCTGCTCCCCGGACTGGCTGACAATCTCTGGATTCACCAGCTCAATATAGCTCTCATCCTCGTCCATCACGATGCAGACCCGGCGGAGGATGCCCACTTGGGGGGCCGCCAGGCCAAGGCCACCGGCGTTTTTCAGGGTCTCGGTCAAATCGCTGAGCAGGGCTGCCAGCTTGTTGTCAAATTTGGTCACGGGATGGCACACCTTGTGCAATGCTGGGTCGTCCTTTTGAAGAATCTGTCTATTCATGTCTGCTCGTTCCTTCCTTGCTGTCAATTTTCAAGTCACATGTTATTTCTATAATAATGTGGACATCCCCATAGGTCAGTCCATCGGGTTTACGTCGATAAACAGGGAGAGGCCGCGGTTCACCTGGTCCTGCTGGGCCAGGCGCAGGAGCTGGGCCAGAGTTGCCCGGGCATCCTTGTCGTTTTGGCACTTGACCATAAGGCAGTAGCGGTAGCGGTTGTTCACCTTGAGCACCCCTGCTGGGGCGGGGCCCAACACCTCGGTCTCCCTCCCCTGCTGCCGCCGCTGCTGGGCCCAGGGCTCTAAGCTCCGGCGGAGCACAGCGCACAGGCGCAGGACCTGGCTCTCCTCCCCGCCGGAAGCGGTGATGCGGAAGAGGTCCGTGAAGGGGGGAAAGCGGAGCAGGGCTCGCATCTGCTGTTCTCCCTGGTAAAAGCTGTCATAGTCCTGGCGGGCAGCCAAGGCGATGACGTCGTTGTCTGGCGTCCAGGTCTGGATCACTGCCCGTCCGGGCTTCTCTCCCCGCCCTGCCCGACCCACCACTTGGGTCAGCAGGGAAAAGGTCCGCTCCGCGGAACGGTAGTTGTCGCTGTACAGTGACAGGTCCGCATCCACCACCCCCACCAGGGTCACGTTGGGGAAATCCAGACCCTTGGCCACCATCTGGGTCCCTAGAAGAATGGGGATGTTTTTCTTGCGAAAGCGATCCAACAACACCTCGTGGGACTGGGTGGCAGAGACGGTGTCCGCGTCCATGCGCATGAGTTCCGTGTCTGGGTAAAGGCTGTGTAACTCCTCTTGGAGCTTTTGGGTCCCCATCCCTACGAACGCATAGCGTCCGCTGCACTGGGGACATATCTGGGGCAGGGGCTGGGAGTAGCTACAGTAGTGGCACATCAGCCGGCCATTGGCGCTGTGGTAGGTCAAATGGACGGAACAGCGGGGGCAGCTTGGGGCCTCCCCGCACTGCCCACACACCGCCATGCGGCTGTTGCCCCGGCGGTTCAAAAATAGGATACTCTGTTCTCCCCGGCGCAAATTCTCCTCCAACTCCTCCCGGAGAAGTTGCGAGAGCCCCGTGTTCCCCTGGCGCAGCTCTTGCTTCATGTCTGCCAAGAGCACCCTGGGGAGCTGGTGGGCATTGAAGCGCTGGGGGAGGGTAAAGAGACGATACTGCCCCTCCTGGGCGGCGTAACGGCTTTCCACTGCCGGGGTGGCGGAGGCTAACAGCAACAGGGCCTTATGCTGGGTGCAGCGGAGCTTGGCCACCTCCCGGGCATGGTAGCGCACCATGCTCTCGGACTGGTAACTGCTCTCCTGCTCCTCATCCAAAACGATGAGGCCGATGTCCGCCAAGGGGGCGAACACAGCGGAGCGGGTGCCGATAACCACCTGGGCCTTTCCGTCCCGGATGCGCTTCCACTCATCGTACCGGGCCCCGGTGGGCAGGCAGCTATGGAGCACAGCCACCTTCCGTCCAAAATGGGCGATGAACAGCCGCAGCAGGCTGGGGGTCAAACCGATCTCCGGCACAAGCACCATGGCCCCCCGTCCTGCCTCCAACACCTGCTGGATCAGATGGAGGTACACTTGGGTCTTGCCGCTGCCGGTGACACCGTAGAGCAGGGCCGCCTTGGGGGCACCCTCCGCCAGCAGGGCAGATAACCCCTGATAGGCCGCCTGTTGGGCCTCGTTGAGGGGGGAGAGGGGTTGGAGCTCCCCCACCTCTGGCAATTCATAGCGGAACGCCTCTCGCTCCTCTAAGGTCAAAATGCCGCTTTTTTCCAAACTTTTGATGGTCTGCATAGACGCGCCGGTGAAGTAGCACAGCTCCTTCACACTGGCACTGCCTATGCCACAGAGCAGCTCCGTCACCTGGCAGCGCATGGGGGCGGAGCGCCGGCGGGGCTCCACCAGGGCCATGGCGTCGGCGGGCTCCATGGCCAGCACCGCCACCTTCTCCGTCTTGTCCCCTACCTTCCGCTTGGCCTGGGCCTGGCGCAGCACCAGCCCCGCCTGTACCAAACGGCCCAGCACCCGGCGGGGTTCCGTCATTTGAGGCAGGGCGGCGATCTGGGCCAGCTCCGCCTGGCCACCGCAGGCGTAGAGCAATTCTATCACCTGCCGGCCCTTGGGGTCCTGGGCCACCGCCTGCTCCACCGCCTCCCGGTCCAAGCCGGGAGCCAGGGCACAAACCTCTTTTAGCCCATACCAAAGCCCCGTGGGCAGCATGACCATGGCCGCAGCGTAGACGGTACAGAAAAACCGCTCCCGCATCCACAGCGCCAGGCGCAGGCCTTCGCCGTTGAGCACTGGCTGCTGGTCCAACAGGACTGAAATGACCTTCAACTTCTCCCCGTCCTCCCCCTGAGACAGGGAGAGGACCAAACCCTCGCTGGGCCGGTTCCCACGGCCAAAGGGGGCCAGCACCCGCATACCAGGGGCCAAACGGCCCTCCAACTCCGTGGGAACCCGGTAAGTATAGGGGCGGTCGATGGCAAAGGTGGCGGCGGACAGGGCAAGTTTTGCAGTCAGCATAGCGTTTCCGGTCTTTCTATCCCGCCCTCAAAGGGGGTCATTCCTCACTGTCGTCTTCCTCGTATTCCTCAACAAGTTCCAGCTCCGCCTCCTGGATGGGCTCCTCTGGCTCCGAGGGCTCCCCTGCGGCGATCTCCTGGATGGCGATGCTGACAGGCTTATCCTCTAGCATGATATCCTCCCGTTCTGCCTGGGAGGCGATCTTCCTGGCTCGGGCCGCCACCACGTTCACCAGCTGATACCGGCTGGGCACCTTTTCCAACAGTTCATTCATGGCAGGATACAGCATCATAACGCATTACACTCCTTCAATTTCATGGATCCGTCTTTCCTTCCGGCAGCCCTGGGCGGTGAGGATGGCTAAGACCTCCTGGGCCGCATGGTCCACCGTGTCGTTGACCACGATGTAGTCGTAATTCTTGATCTCCTTGGCCTCCCGGCGGGCGGTTTCCAGACGCTTTTGGATTTTCTCCTCGCTGTCCGTCCCCCGGCCCCGAAGGCGCTGGGCCAGTTCTTCAAAGGAAGGGGGAACAATGAACACAGAAGCCGCGTCTGGCAGCCGTTCCCGGACCTTGGCGGCCCCCTGGACCTCAATGTCCAGGAGAACGTCCACGCCCTGTTCCAATTTCTCCCGGATGACGGTCATGGAGGTGCCATAGTAGTTGCCCACATATTCCGCATACTCCAAGAATTCTCCCCGTTCAATCCGCGCTTGAAACTCCTCCCGGCTGATGAAGGTATAATTTACCCCATCCACCTCCCCCGGCCTGGGGGCCCGGGTGGTGCAGGAAACGGAAAAGTACAGTTCCGGCCGTTGTTCCAGCACCTGGGCAATGATTGTGCTCTTTCCTACCCCGGAGGACCCGGAGAGCACCAGCAGTGTTCCTTTGTTCATTCTTCTTCCTCCCCCGCTTCTTCCTCTCGTCCGTTCAGCCGCCCCGCCACGGTCTCTGGTTGGAGGGCTGAGAGGATGAGGTGGTCGCTGTCTGTAATCAGTACCGCCCGCGTCCGCCGTCCATAGGTAGCGTCGATGAGGATGCCCCGGTCCCGGGCCTCCTGCACCATACGCTTGATAGGGGCGGACTCCGGGCTGACAATGGCGATGAGCCGTCCGGCGGAGACCATGTTGCCAAAGCCGATATTGATGAGCTTCATCGCCCTTCCTCCTATTCGATGTTCTGCACCTGCTCCCGGATCTTCTCGATCTCCCCCTTGAGCTCCACCACCACCCGGGCCAGGGCCACGTCGCTGCACTTGGACCCGATGGTGTTGGCCTCCCGGTTGAACTCTTGGATGAGAAAATCCAGCTTCCGGCCGATGGCCCCGCCCTGGCTGAGCATCTCCTCCAACTGGGAGAGATGGCTGCGCAGGCGGACGGTCTCCTCATCCACAGAGACCTTGTCGGCAAAGATGGCCGCCTCGGTCAAAATCCGGCTCTCGTCCAGTTGGGTATTGCCCAAAACCTCCTCCATGCGTTGGAGAAGCTTTTGGCGGTATTCCGCCACGGTCTCCGGGGAACGGGCCTCCACCTGCCCCACCAGGGCGGCAATGTTGGCGGCCTTGGTGCGCAGGTCGGAGCAGAGCTTCTCCCCCTCCCGGGTGCGCATGGCGTTAAAGCCCTCCAAAGCCTGGGACAGCACTTGCTTGATATCCTCCGCAATCAGGTCCGTGTCTGCCTCCTCCTTTTCCACCAACAGCACATCAGGGAAACGGGAGAGGAGGGAGACAGAGAGGTCGTCTTTTAGGCTGTAGGTCTGGGCCAATTCCTTCAATGCCGCGTAGTAGCCGTCGGCCACCGGGCGGTTGACCTTGACGTTGATCTGGTCAGCGGCGGAGCTGTCGATGCTCACAAATACATCCAGTTTGCCCCGGCCTACATTCTTTTGCACCAGGGCCTTGATGCCCTCCTCGGCAAAGACATAGAGCCTCGGAATCTTCACGGCGCAGTCCAGATAACGATTGTTCACGGCACGCACTTCCACCGTGATGCTGCGCCCGTGGAGCACAGCCTCCCCCCGGCCGTAGCCGGTCATGCTTCGGATCACGGAAACCACCTCATTTTTTCTCTTTCGTTTTCATCCAGGCTCAGTTGGTGCAGGAGTTGCACAGGCAGTTCAGGCAGCACATGGTGGTGCAGAGGGTGGCCATATCGTTGCCGGCATAGGCCCCCCGGTTCATCTGCATCCCCATATTGTTCATGGCCTGGCGGTACTCGATGTTGCCGGGGTCCATATTACAGGCCGTCATAAAGTTCTGCCGGGCGTCATCCAACCACCCCCGGCGGTAAGAGACCACCCCCATCAGGTAGTACCACTCCGCAGAGTTGGTGCGGGAAGTTCGCAGGATACGCTCCGCCTCCATGATATTGCCCTGGTTGAGGAGCTGGCGGACCTGGGCAAAGGCTGGGCTGCCACTGCTGTAGTGGGCGCCCCCCGTCCCGCCGGGGTTGCCATAGTTCCCAGAGGCCTGGTAGCCCCCCTGGGTACGCATCTTCACGATGGCGTCGTAGGCCTCGTTGATCTCTTTCATCTTGGCCTCTGCCAGATCGGCCAGGGGATTGTTGTTGTAGTTGTCTGGGTGATATTTTTTCACCAATTCCCGATAGGCCCGCTTGATCTCTTCATCACTGGCAGAGGCATTGACACCCAATACGGTATAGGGATCGTTCATAGGGATCGTCTCCTTATTCTTCCTGCGCCCCAGACGTGCCGGGGGGCAGGGAATTCAGTCTCTTTTTCTGTCTCATCCATCTCTTTCTATCTTTCCATTGGCCTGTAAACACGGCCTCCTCCACCACCGGCAGGCCTGTGTGGAGGATATGCCCCAACAAGCTCTCCCACACGCCCCAGTCCAGCAGGGCATAGGCTGTGTTGGCCAGTCCCAAGGAGGCATGCATGGTCTCCCGAAGGGCCTGCTGCTCCTCCTCCGCCCGGGGGCCGTAACGGGCCAGGAGGGGGTTGTAATTCCCCTGGGCCCGGTCCTCCTCTAGGTCGTCGAAGGCATCCGCTAAGTAAACCCACCGCCCCACGTGGTATAGGATCTGGCCGATCCCGCTGCGGCGGGCGGCAGGCTCTGTGTCCGTAGCTGCCCCCTGTAAAATCCGGGCAAAGGTATCCGCTGGACGGTCCAGCGAGGGGATGTTCTCCGCCTCCAACTGGTGCAGCTCTTCCAGGCAGGCCTGGACCAGGCCATCAAATTCCCGCCGGTAGGCCGCAGCCTTCCGGTAATGCCGGCCCAGGGCCAGGCAGGCCAGCCGGCTGCCCAGGCGCTCCCAGATGCCGCCATCCCGTAAGCTGTCCTGAAGCTTCCACCAGGTCAAGATCACGCTGGCATCCGCTGCCGCCTCTAGGGCTGGGTCCGCCTGCCAGCATGGCTTTTTGGTCCAGGGCTTGGCTGGGCAGGCATGGCAGGGAAACTCCCCCGTCTCCTCCGGCTGGGCCAAAAGGAGGGCGAGAAAGACGAAATCATAGTTCAAAATCAGGCGGGCACTCCACCCAAAGCGCTTCCCCAGGGTGCGGCACAGGCCACAGTAGACCCCTTCATAGCGCTGGGCATCCTCCGGGCTGAGCACCGCGGGCAGGGCCTTTACGTACCCGAACATGCCCGCTTGACCTCCACAATATGGAAGCGCAGCCCGTTGACCTTTTTCATGTGCCGGTCCCAGAGGACGGCCAGGAGAATCCCCAGCACAAAGCCCAGGGCCCCGATGAGCAGTTGCGCCCCCTCCCCGCCCAGGGAAGCGGCAGCGGCGATGCAGTAAAACACCAGGAGCAACGCCAGGGGCAGGAGGTAGACAATGGCCGCCGTCTTGAAAAACGCGGCGTTTTCACTGCGCAGCTTCACCAGGTCACCGGGGCCTGCCTGGGCGTCGTTGTAGGCAGTGACCACATTTTGGGTCCGGGTCATCATCTTCTCGCAGCCAGCGCATTCCGAACAGCTATGGGCGGCACCGCAGGCGGTCTCCCGCTCCACGGTGACCTCCGCCATGCCGTTGTTCAGCACGGCCTTTACCACTGCGATCTGTTCCATAAAAAGCTCCTCCCCTCAGGTCCTATCTTGTATTCCAATCCATGTATCATATTCTTATTTTTCTGTCAGACGAAGGGCCACAGTATAGTGTTTCCCCAAAATCTCCACGCCATCGGTGCCCTCTATCCACACCGTCACCGGGAAGCGTTGGATGCCCGGCGCGGCCTCGGCTTCGGACAAGTCCACAGAAGCGGCCAACTGTTCCCCCTTCAAATCCGTCAGCTGGCGGGTGCGCCCCCAGCTCCAAACGAAGATGGTCCCAGTGACCTGCTCCACCTCTAAGCCCTCAGGTATGTTCTCCAAGCGGATATCCTCCACTGGCATCATCCGGCTAGAGTAACGGTCCACTACCAAGCTCAATGTGGCATAGTCTGGGAGGTTCCAGCCTACGCTTCCCTGGGGCAGTTGGATGGGCATGTGGAACTCGGTATCGTCGTACACACCCTTGAGGTCGATGGACCCTAGGTTCAAGACCTCGGGCAGCTCTTGCCCCTCTTCCTTCACCACATTCACATAGGACGGCGATATGCTCCAACTCACGTCCGCCTCCTTGAGCTCTTCACTTTCCTGGAGGTCCACCCGCAGGGGGATGGAGACCACTTCCTCCACCGGCACTGTGACATGGGTGCTCTGCTCGCTGAGGGTAAGCAGCTTGGAATCCACCGGGGTACCGTCGCTTCCAAGGAGGCGCAGCTCCACGTCCTCCTCTATGGTGGCGGATACTGCCTCCCCCCCCACTTGGGCTTGGGCGTGGTCGATCTGATCTAAAATCTGAACCGGGCCTGTGACCTCAACATTTTTCAATTCCGTCTCGATCTCCCCGGTCATGAATCCCGTGACGGTCACGCCGGAAAAGCTGCCCCGGACGGGGACTCGCTTCGTCTCCACTTCCTCCACCGTCACCGTCAGCCGCAGGTCGTCCCAGTTGGCCACCGTCAGGCTATCGCTGCTCACGTTGGAGGGAAACACCGTCCGGCAGCTCAGGGGCCACTCCCCCTTCTCCTCAATGGTGGAGACATCCAGATAGACGGAGACGTTCTTGGGGCTCAGCTTCATCAGGGTCTTTTTCCTGCCGTTCACTTTTAGGTCCAACTGGTCCTGGCTGATGCTGGTAACCATTAGGCCCTGCTCCGCCAACTGACGGGAGCCTTGGATTTCCACGTCCAAGTCCCGCAGCCTGGTGGTGCCGGTGGGGTTTTCCACATTGACCACATACAGCCACAGGGCCACCGCCAAGCCCACAGCAAGGATGGCGTTGAGCACCCGGCGGCTTTTCTTCTTATTTTCCACGGCGCTGTGCCCTCCCTTGCCAGAATGCCAGGGCCCGGCTGACCCTTCCACCCTGCGCCTCCTCCTGGCGGGGGAGCAGCTCGTTGCGCAGCACCCGGTTCAACGTTGCAGCGGAGAGATGCCGCCGCAGTGTCCCCCGGAGCATAACGGAGATGGCACCGGTCTCCTCGGAAACCACCGCCACCACCGCGTCGGAGCGCTCGCTCATTCCCAGCCCCGCCCGGTGGCGCATTCCCAGGTCCTTGCTCAAGCTCATGCTGTCGGACATGGGGAGCATACAGCCCGCCGCCACGATCTTGCCCCGGCGGACGATCACCGCGCCGTCGTGGAGGGGGGCTTTATTGTAAAAGAGGTTTTTCAATAGTTCGCTGTTCACCGTGGACTGGAATGCCGTCCCCGATGAAATCACATTGTCCAGCTTCACATCCCGCTCAAAGACCAGGAGGGCGCCTACCTTATTGTCAGACATCTCCTGGTAGGCCTCCACCGTCTCTTGGATGGCCCGTTCCACCTCGCTGCTGGGGCCATTGTCCCGGAACAGACGAACCAGGGATATCCTGCCGCTGGTACCAACCTGTTCAAAAAAGCGGCGGATTTCCGGCTGGAAGAGGATCACCAAGGCCAGGAAGCCCAGCTCCATGGCCTTGCTCAGTAGAAAGTTGATGGCATCCAAGCTCAGCTGGTAGGAGACCCACATGCAGGCCACCATAATCAGCAGCACCTTGGCCACCTTGGCCGCGTTGGTCCATTGGAGCAGGTTGATGCACTTATAGAGGATAAAGGAAAGGATCACGATGTCGACCAGGTCAGAGAGGGTGATCAAGCGCAGGTATTCCACTACCACCACGCAATAGTTCATAAACGTCGTCACCGTGCGCCCCTTTCCCCGCGCCCCCGGCCCACAGCTTGGCCCAGGATTGCAGATTCCAATTCAGCTTATTATATAATATTTCTCTTACATTTACAAGAGCGGATTTGAACGAATGCCGCCATTGGCTTTCAAAAAAGCCCGTTGACAGAAAGAGACTGCCTCACCAATCCGTTGGTCAGGCAGTCTCCCTGGTTCACACCAGCCTCCCCATGATTTGAAGGAAGCGCTCCACCTCCTGGTGGGTGTTGAAGGCGGAAAAGCTCAGGCGGACGGTTCCACTGGTGGCGGTCCCCCCAGTGCCGTGGGCCAGCGGGGCACAGTGGAGTCCGGAACGCACGGCAATCCCCCGGCTCCCCAGGAACTCCGCCACCTGTCCCACGTCCAGCCGGGGCAGCCGGAAGGAGAGCACGCCACTCTGGCAGTCCCCCCTGGTGGAAAACACCTCCACCCCCGGCAGGCGTTTCAGCCCCGCCGCCGCCTGCTCCCGAAGGGCACACTCATGGCGGAAGATCACCCCGGGCTTCTTGCTGCCAACGAAGCGCATCCCCTCCAACAACCCTGCCACGCCGGGGATGTTGTGGGTCCCCGCCTCCAAGCGGTCCGGCAGGAAGGGGGGCATCTCTTGCAGGCGGGACGCACTCCCTGTGCCGCCATAGAGCAGCGGTTCCCCCGCCGCCCGGCGGCACAGCAAGAGCCCGGTGCCCTGGGGGCCATATAGGCCCTTGTGGCCGGGCATGGCCACATACTCCGCCCCCCAGTCCTCCAAGCGCAGGGGCAGCACCCCGGCGCTCTGGGCGGCGTCTACGATCAGGGGCACCTGCCGCTGGCAGCACAGCTTCGCCACCTCCGCCACCGGCAGGATGTAGCCAAACACGTTGGACACATGGGTACATACCACCACATCCACGCCCCCCCTCAGGCTCTGTTCCAGCTCCTCCAAAAAGCGGTCCGGGGCAAACAAGGGGGCCCGCACCGCCCGGATACGCACACCGGGGATCGCAGCCAAGGGCCGGGTGACGGCGTTATGCTCCCAGCCGGAGAGCAATACCGTGCTGTCCGGCTGAACCAGGCTGCGGATGGCGATGTTCAGGCCGTGGGTAGCGCTGGTGGTCACGATCACCCGCTCCGGCTCCTCCACCTGGAACAGCCGCCCCGCCATCTCCCGGCAGGCCAAAAGGATGCGGGAGGCCCGGGCTGCGGGGCCATAGTCCCCCCGGCCGGGGCTGGCCATGGTGGCGGTGGCCCGGGCCATCGCCCGGGCCACCATGGGGGGCTTTTGCAGGGTGGTGGCGGCACTGTCAAAATAGATCAAAGCGTCACCTCCTGATAGCCATAATCAGGGGAGTTTACATAGACCCCCAAGTAGGGCAGGCGCAAACGGTTCAGGACGGTCAGCGCCCGGGACAGGTTCCGGGCCGCGACCTTCACCGAATAACTGCACCCGGAGGGAGAAATCTCCGCCGGGGAGCGGAGAATCCGCGCAGGGATGCCCGCACGCTCCAAGCCGTTGGCTACCCGCTGCCCATAGGTCAGGGATCGGCACATAATGAGATAATACATAAAACTAGCTCCTCCCACGCTCATCTTATGCGCGGGAGGAGGAACGGTGTCAAATTTCCCCGACTGCGGGGTTTTTCAGGGCTTGGAGCAGGACCACAGCGTGGGCGGCGATGCCCTGCTCCGTCCCGGTGAAGCCCAAGCCCTCTTCTGTGGTGGCCTTCACGCTGATGCAGTCCACCGGCACCCCCATGGTCCGGGCATAGTTCTGCCGCATCTGGGGGATGTGCCCTTTCAGCTTCGGCTGCTGGGCCAGGATGGTCATGTCCGCGTTCTCCACCTGCCATCCTGCCTGGCGGAGCAGCTCCATCACCCGCCCCAGCAGGGTCAGGCTAGAGGCCCCAGCGTAAGCTGGGTCGCTGTCGGGAAAGTGGGTGCCGATGTCCCCCAGGGCCGCCGCCCCCAGGAGGGCGTCCATCAGGGCGTGGGTCACCACATCCGCGTCGGAGTGGCCCAACAGCCCCAGGTAGTGGGGAATCTCCACCCCCCCTAAAATCAGCTTCCGGCTGGACACCAGCCGGTGTACATCGTAACCGTGGCCAATGCGCACAGCGCAATCCTCCCCTCTTGTCACAGTCCCCGCCGCTGCGCCAGGATGATTTCCCCGTGGAGCAGATCCGACGGGGTGGTGATCTTGATGTTCTCCTCCTGGCCCTTGGTGAGATACACAGGAAAGCCCAGGCGCTCTACCGCCCCGCAATCGTCGGTGAGGGCTACTTGGTCCTGCTGGGCCTTGGTGAGGGCCCCTTTGATGAGTTCCGCGTCAAAGACCTGGGGGGTCTGCACCGCCATCAGCGAAGCACGCTCCAAGGTCTCCGCCACCACCCCGTCCTGGACCCGCTTGATGGTGTCCTTCACCGGGATGGCCGGAGCTGCGGCCCCCCGCTGGGCAGCAGCCTGGATGGCCTCCTCCAATACCTCTACAGTGAGGAAGGGCCGGGCTCCATCGTGGATGGCGATGAGGGTAGCGGCGGGGTCCGTCTCCTTCAGCCCCGCCAGGACGGAGTCCATCCGCTCCGCTCCCCCCTTCACCAGCCGGCGGACTTTCGTAATCCCCTGTTGGCTGCACAGGGCACCTACGCTGACCATCAAGTCCTCTCGGGTGACGATCACAATCTCATCCACCAGCTCTGAGACCTGCAAGGGGGCCAGGGCGTGGAGCAGCAGCGGGGTCCCCCCCAGGGGACAGAGGACCTTGTCGGTCCCCTCCATCCGCGTAGCCCGTCCCGCTGCCACCACGATAACAGAACAGAAGGGCCGGGTTGGCTTCCGCTTCCCGAACAGCAAATTGAATAAACCCATACGATCTCCTCTTCCCCGGCTTCTGCCGGGCACACTGGAAAAGGAGCCTGGCGGTGCTCCCGGCGGCTCCTTCTCTCTTTCGTGTCTCCTACCTATTTTCATGGGTGGGTCGCCTGGTCCACCCGGCACTCCGCCTCCTGATAGCTGATGTGCTGGGCCAAGCCGATCTCCGAGGCCATGATCTGCCTGGCGGTGTGGAGCATTTTCCGCTCCCCGTTGGAGAGCCCCCGGCGGCTGTCACGCCCAGAGAGACCCTTTACCACCTTGGCCACCTCCAAGAGGTTGCCGCTTTTCAACCGGAGCATATTGTCCCGATAACGGTGGTTCCAGTTGGTATCCATCTGGACTTCCAGGTGGGATATCTCCCCCAAAACCTGTTCCGTCTCCGCCCCGGTGAGGATGGAGCGTACACCGATGGCCTCACAGGTATCCGTAGGGATCATCACCAGCATGTCTCCGCTGGGTAGTTTCAGGCTGTAATAGTCCCGGACGATGCCATTTACCTTCCGTTCTACGATCTCATCCACAATGCCGGCACCATGCATGGGATGTACGATCTTGTCTCCCACCCGGAACATAGTATTCCCTCCTGGATTTCCCTATGTACTTGTTGCTTCCACTTCCTTCTCTCTGTTGCGTCTGGCAGTATCTGCCCTTTCATTGTTTTATATTGTATACCTTTTCCCATTGTTTTTCAAGGTTTTTTTGCAACAGGACAGCACAACCCTGGGATTCTTTCCCCGTCCCTTCTGCGTGACAAATGGTAGGCGACATGATATGATAAACTTTGCACGTATGCCCGCGAAAAAAGCAAGGGCTTTTATGGGGCAGGCATGCTGGGGGGTGATACACCGTGAACACCTGCCACACAGTGGGCTCAATCAAAGCAGGGCCCTTACACCAGAGAAAGGAACCGAATCTATGAAAGAGATTGACAAAAAGAGACCCATTCTTATCCTGATTGCTGTCGCCATTGCGCTGCTCTCCTTCTTCGGCGCATCCAGGGTTGCCACCTCCATGGACTTCCACGCCAACAGCATTTCCACCTTGGAGGAAAAGAAAACCACCGTCCTGGAACTGACCGCCGCCGCGGCCGCGGCCTCTGCGGCAATCACCTTGCTCCCCGGAGATACCGCCACCCCCATTGCCGACAAACTAGCTGATCTGAGCACCCACTTCCTCATCGTCCTGTGCGCCATCTTTTTGGAGAAATACCTCCTGACTCTCACAGGGTACGCCGCCTTCAACCTTCTCATCCCCCTCGCCTGTCTGCTCTACATCATCCACCTGTTTTTCGGCATGGATATACTCAAATCCCTTGGACGGAAGCTGTTCCTCTTCGGCCTGGTGATCGTTTTGGTCATTCCCGTGAGTATACAGCTGTCCAACCTCATCGAATCCACCTACCAAACCTCCATCCAAAACACCATTGAGGACGCCAAGGACGCCGCCCAGGAAGCACAAAAGGAGGAAGGCAGCGACGAGGAAAACGACTCCCTCTTCTCCTGGATTGGGAATGGAATCTCCAATGTTACCTCTGGTATCACAGAAAAGGTTGGGGGCATCATCAACAACTTCCTGGAAGCCCTGGCCGTTATGCTCATCACCTCCTGCGTCATTCCC
>CAJUCB010000007.1:42259-51401 GCA_910584805.1 uncultured Oscillospiraceae bacterium | reverse complement strand
GGTACAGTGGTAGTAGTGGCTGGTGATGAAGGCCTGCAAAGCGGAAAGCTGCGCCTGCACGGTGGGGTCGGCGGGGGAATACTGCTGCCGCAGAGCACCCAACTGTGCAAAGCGGGACAATAGCTGGGCAACCGCCTCCTCTCGCTGGCCTTGAGAGAGACCTCTGCTGTTTTCTGCGAATTCGGCATAAGCCTGGGTGGCCCCCCATCTCTCCTTGACCTCTTGGGCGTAGCGGTCCAATTCCTCTCGGTTGAATGCGTGGAAGTCCATTTGCTCCACTCCTTTTCGTTGTACTTCACGGGCAAAGCGGATGAGCAGTTGGAGATGTGCGGCCTGGAGCTCCAGGAGCTTGATTTGCTGCGCTAAGGCTTCCTGAGGATCAAAGTCTGGACTGTCCAAAATAGCCTTGATCTCCTTCAAGGGGAAGCGGAGCTCCCGGAACATGAGGATGTTTTGCAGCCTAGTGAGGGCTGCGTCGTCATACAGTCGATACCCCGCCTGGGTGGTTTGGCTGGGTTTGAGCAGGCCGATGGCATCATAATGATGCAGTGTGCGCACACTTACCCCGGTCAGCCGGCTCATCTCACGTACCGTTCGCATGGTGCTTCCTCCTTTGTCTCGCTTCCTTTGCCCGTCTGCCTGTACTCTACACTATGACGTAAGGGGAGAGTCAAGAGAA
Organism: uncultured Oscillospiraceae bacterium; assembly: GCA_910584805.1. GTDB lineage: Bacteria > Bacillota > Clostridia > Oscillospirales > Oscillospiraceae > Evtepia. The sequence goes on along the minus strand of CAJUCB010000007.1, from coordinate 50,722 downwards.
ATTTTGTGGGGGTCAAGAGGAGTGGAAAATGGACATCACATAGTCTACCATAGCCCATGGAAAAAAGACCTTGGAACCGTGAGAGCTGGTCCAAGGCCTTTTTCCGTGGTTTAGAGGTAGGGGGAAGTCGGGGTCAGGACAGGAAGCTTTCCAGTTCTTCCTTGGTCCGGACACCGACAGATACATCCACAGGCTCCCCGTCCCGGAACAACACCAGGGTGGGGATGGCAGAGACATGGAACTTTTGAGCCAGCTCCGGGGCCTCATCTACGTTGACCTTGGCAAAGGTGATCTCTGGATGTTCCTGGGAGAGCTCCTCCACCACGGGGGAAAGCATGTGGCAGGGGCCGCACCAGGATGCCCAAAAGTCCACTAGGACAGGGGTGGTGCCGGAGACCTGTTGGGAAAAATTCTCCTGGTTGAGGGGCATGACAGACATGGTTCAACACTCCTTTATGCAACGATTCGTTTTCTTAAGGATACCCAAAACCTTGGGAAAATACTGTGATATCGTCACATAACGGGAAGAAAATACGCTGTGGCCTAGGAATTTTGGGGGCCGGGACATAGAGCACAGGGTACAATTGTATGATTCCTGCCCCCGCCGCATATCCTACTCCCGGTGATAAGCAATGAAAAACAAGTGGAACTCTTACCTTGGCTGGGTCCTGCTCACAGAGGCGGTGGGGGCCCTGGCTGGATGGCTCACCCGGGGCGGGGCGGAGGTTTACCGCACCCAGGTGGAGCAACCGCCTCTCTCACCCCCCAGTGTGGTGTTCCCCATGGTCTGGACGGTTTTATTTGCCCTGATGGGGGTGGGGATGGCCCTGGTGCAGGGGACACCCCCCTCCGCCGCCCGAGCCCTGAGCCTGCGGATTTTCCTGGTTCAACTGGCGTTTAACTTCTGTTGGAGCATCATTTTCTTCAACTTCCAAAGCTATGGCGTGGCCTTTGTGTGGCTGCTGGTGCTGTGGGTGCTGATCCTGTGGATGATCCATAGTTTCCGCAAGCTGGACACTGCCGCAGCCTGGCTACAGTTGCCCTACCTGCTCTGGGTGGGCTTTGCGGGATATTTGAACCTGGGGGTGTGGCTGCTGAACTGAGCAAAAAAACGCTTCCCCATTGACAGGGGCCCGCTCCTTTCCGTATAATGGTACCATTGACAGAGAACATGTCTGTCCCGGTATTGCAGTCCTTCTTAATATGCAGAGAGGTCATGCTCGACTGGCGTGGCCTCTTTTTCTTTTTTGCTGGACGGGAGGTGGCTTCGTGGGCTTTGAGTACAGAGTGCGGTTGGGACAAAAGCAGCTGCGCTGCGGTTATACCACCGGTACCTGCGCCGCCCTGGCCGCCGGGGGTGCCGCCCAACTGCTGTTGACCGGGGAGAAACTGTCAAAGCTTTCTCTCCTGACTCCGGCGGGGATTCCCGTGGAACTGACCCCGGCAGGGCTTTCCATGGAGGGGACAGCCGCCTGCTGCGCCGTGGTGAAGGACAGCGGCGACGACCCGGACGTGACCAACGGCCTGTCCATTGCGGCCACGGTGTCCCGGACAGAGAAGGGCATCCTCATTGACGGCGGCGAAGGGGTAGGCCGGGTGACCAAGCCAGGACTGGACCAGCCCGTAGGCGCGGCGGCCATCAATCGGGTGCCGCGGGAGATGATTCGGCAGCAGGTCCAGCAGGTATGCGCCAGGGCGGGTTACACCGGGGGGCTGCGGGTGGTGATCTCCATCCCTGGTGGGGCGGAGGTGGCAAAGCGCAGTTTCAACGCCGCCCTGGGCATTGTGGGGGGGCTCTCCGTGCTGGGCACTTCCGGCATCGTGGAACCCATGAGCCAACAGGCCATTGTGGATACCATTGCCTTGGAGCAGCGGCAGGTGGCGGTGTCCGGCGGCACCCGCCTGATTTTGACGCCGGGGAACTATGGTATGGACTACCTAGAGAAAAATGGGAGGTTGTTTTCCAGTGTTCCTGTGGTGAAATGTTCCAACTTCATCGGGGACGCCTTGGACATCGCCGCAGGCCTGGACTTCCAGCAAGTGCTGCTGGTGGGGCACATTGGCAAGCTGGTGAAGCTGGCGGGGGGGATTATGAATACCCATTCCCGCTGGGGCGACTGCCGGGGGGAGCTGTTCTGTGCTCACGCGGCTGTTCAGGGGGCAGACCGGGATACCTGCCAGGCCCTGATGGAGGCCTCCACGACAGATGCTTGCATCGCCCTCCTAGAAGAAAAGGGCCTCCGGGCCCCGGTACTGGAAAGCCTGACAGCAGCAGTCCAGCGGCAGTTGACCCGCCGGGCCGCCGGGGCATTTACCGTGGGGGCCCTGCTGTTTTCCAACCAATATGGCCTGCTGGGGATTACCCAGGAGGCAAAGGAGCTGTTGGCCCAATGGAACGAAACAATATGACCCCCGGCATTTTTTATGGCGTGGGGGTGGGCCCGGGGGACCCGGAGCTGTTGACGTTACAGGCAGTGCGTCTCTTGGAACACTGCCCGGTGATTGCCGCACCCCAGACTAGGGATGGGGGGATGCTGGCCCTGGAAATTGCCCGCCAGGCGGTGGACCTGTCGGGGAAAGTGATTGTGCCCCTGTCTTTTTCCATGTCGCCAGACCCGGAGACCCGGCGGCGCGCCCACCAGGCCGCTGGGGCGGCAGTACGCAGCCATCTGGATCAGGGCCAGGATGTGGCCATGCTGAATTTGGGGGATGTGTCCATTTATGCCAGCTATCGTTATTTGATGGAGCAGTTGAAGACCCAGGGCTATGAGACCCGCATGATCCCCGGTGTCCCCAGCTTTTGCGCGGTGGCGGCGAAACTGGGGGTCGGCCTCACGGAGCTGGAACAGCCCATGCAGCTACTGCCGGGGAGTGGGCTGTCCGAGGAAAGTTTACGGGAACATCTGGCCCGTCCTGGCACTAAGGTATTGATGAAATCTGGACGGCAGCTGCCGGAAGTCCTGTCTACCTTGGAGGATATGGAGCTGTTGAAACGCAGCGCCATGGTTTGTGACTGCGGCCTGCCTCAAGAACAGGTATTTTCCCAGATAGACAGTACAGTCCTGCCGGAGGATAGGGGATATTTTACTACCATCGTTGTGCGATAGATTGAGAGGCCGGTTTTATGATACATTTTGTAGGTGCCGGGCCCGGTGCGCCGGACCTGATTACCCTCCGGGGGGCGAAGCTGCTGGGGGAGGCGGACTGCGTGATCTACGCGGGCAGCCTGGTGAACCCGGAGCTCTTGGCCCTGACCCGGGCGGGCTGCCTTTGTTATAATAGCGCGGAGATGACCTTGGAAGAGGTGCTCTCTGTGATGATGGAAATGGAGGCGGAGGACAAAACCACCGTGCGTCTCCACACCGGGGACCCCAGCGTCTATGGGGCTATCCGGGAGCAGATGGATGCCTTGGAGGCGGAGGGGATTGCTTACGATACTGTCCCTGGGGTGTCCAGCTTTTGCGGGGCCGCTGCCGCACTAGGGGAGGAGTATACCCTGCCCGGTGTAAGTCAAAGCGTGATCCTCACCCGTATCGCTGGACGGACCCCAGTGCCGGAGGGGGAGCGGTTGGAGCTGCTGGCTTCCCACGGGGCCAGTATGGTCCTGTTCCTCTCGGCGGGGATGCTCCCCCAGGTCCAGGCCGCCTTGTTGGCGGGGGCCTATAAGGAAGATACTCCGGCGGCGTTGGTGTATAAAGCCACCTGGCCGGAGGAACGCTTGCTGCGCTGTACCGTGGGTACCCTGGCCCAGCGAGGGGCGGAGGCGGAGATCAGTAAGACGGCCCTGGTGCTGGTGGGGGAGTTCTTGTCCCATTCCCAAGAGGGGTACCAGCGCAGTAAGCTCTACGATCCCAGCTTTACCACGGGGTACCGGAAGGGGACAACGCCATGAAACTGGCGGTTCTCTCTTTTACAGACCGGGGACAAGCCCTGGCCCAGGGGCTGTCCGCTGCCCTGGGGGGGACAGCCTGGCGCTGCAATGCCCCTCTAAACCTCCGGGACTGGACTCACCAGCGCTTTCAGGACAGTGAGGCCCTGGTGTATGTGGGGGCGGCGGGGATTGCGGTGCGGGCCATTGCGCCCCACCTGGAAAGCAAGACCAGGGACCCCGCTGTGGTGGCAGTGGACGAGGGGGGGAACTATGCCATTCCCCTGGCCTCCGGCCACTTGGGCGGGGCCAATGACTTGGCCCGGCAAATCGCCAGAGTCTGCGGTGGGGTGGCTGCCATCACCACGGCCACAGATGTGAACGGGGTGTTCTCTGTGGATGCCTGGGCACGGCACCAAAACTGTCAGGTTTGCAACCCGGAGGGGATCAAGTCCATTGCCTCCAAATGTCTGGCAGGGGAGACGGTTTCCCTGTCCAGCGATTGGCCGGTGCGGGGAGTGCCGCCGGAGGGTGTCTGCCTTACGGAGGCGGCGGATGCCATGGTGCGTGTTACCCTCCGAAGAGAAGATAGGCAGACGGTTTTGCGCCTGGTGCCCCGAATCCTGGTGCTGGGGGTGGGGTGCAGGCGGGGGACCACTGCCGCTGCTTTGGAGCGTGCCCTAGCATCGTTTTTGGAGGTAAGGGGCATGGAACCCCAGGGAATTTACGCCGCCGCCAGCATCGACTTGAAACAGGACGAGGGGGGATTGGTGGAATTTTGTGCCAGACATGGCTGGCCGTTGGAGACCTTTTCTGCCCAAGCGCTGAGGGCTGTGGCAGGGGACTTTACTGCTTCCCCCTTTGTGCAACAGGTGACTGGGGTGGACAACGTGTGTGAACGCAGTGCGGTTCTGGCCAGTGGGGGGACACTGGTGGAGAAGAAGTATACGTCTGAGGGTGTGACCCTGGCGCTGGCGGCAAGGCCGTATACACCGGATTGGAGATGGATAGATGAGTCATAAACTGTTTGTAGTAGGGATCGGCCCCGGTGGGGCGGACTATCTCACTGGCCAAGCCCAGGCCGCTTTGGCGGCCGCCCAGGTGTTGTGCGGCTATACCCTCTATGTGGAGCTGATCGCCCCTCTCTATCCAGAAAAGGAGACCTACACCAGCGGGATGCGCCAGGAGTTGGAGCGTTGCCGCTGGGCTTTGGAGACCGCCCAAAAGGGCAAGACGGTGGCCCTGGTATGCAGCGGCGACAGCGGGATTTACGGCATGGCGAGTCCTGTGCTGTTTCTGTCCCCAGAGTATCCAAAGGTGGAGGTGGAGATCGTGGCGGGGCTCACCGCAGCCAACGCCGGCGCGGCGGTGCTGGGGGCTCCCCTGGGCCACGACTTTTGTGTCATCTCCCTGTCGGACCTGCTGACACCTTGGGAGACCATAGAGAAGCGCCTGCGCTTAGCCACCCAGGGGGAGTTTGCCCTGTGCCTGTACAACCCCAGCTCCCGGAAGCGGAGGGACTATCTGCGTACCGCCTGTGAGATTGTACTGGCAGAGGGGAGAGACCCGGATACCCTGTGTGGCTGGGTACGCAACATCGGTCGTCCAGGGGAAGCGGCAAGGCTGTTGACTCTGGCGCAGCTACGAGAAGAGCAGGTGGACATGTTTACCACCGTTTACATTGGGAACAGCACCACCCGGGAAGTGCAGGGGCGGATGGTGACACCCAGAGGGTATCGAACATGAGGATCGTACTATTTAGCGGTACCACAGAGGGGCGGCAACTGGCCCAGGCCCTGGCAGAGGCGGGGGCGTTGGTGACTGTCTGCGTGGCCACAGCCTACGGGCAAGAACTCCAAGGCTATGCCCCGGGTATCTCCGTGCATACCGGGCGGCTGGACGAGGCAGGAATGGGCCGAGTGCTGGAGGGTGCGGCGCTGTGCGTGGATGCCACCCATCCTTACGCGGCTCAGGTGACAGCCCAGTTGCGGAAGGTCTGTCAGGAGATGGGGGTTCCCTACCGCCGTCTGTTGCGGGAGGGGAGTACCTTGCCTGCAGGAAGCGTCTGTGTGGACTCTGCGGCGGAGGCTGCGGCTTACCTGAAAAATACCAGCGGCAATGTCCTCTTAACCACTGGCACGAAGGAGCTAGGGGCATTCGCATCCCTTGGAGTCCAGCGGCTGTATCCCCGGGTCCTGCCCATGGAGGAGAGCTTGCAGGCCTGTGAGGCGTTGGGGGTACCCCGCCGGAATATTCTCGCCATGCAGGGCCCTTTTTCTCAGGAACTGAACACGGCGATCCTGCGGCAATATCAGATCAAATGGCTCGTCACCAAGGATGGCGGAGAACAGGGCGGCTTTGACGAAAAAGCCGCGGCGGCAGAATCCGTGGGGGCGGTCCTGGTGGTGTTGCGGCGTCCGGTGGATAGCGGGGAACCCTATGGGGCGCTTTTGTCCTATTGTAAGATGCTTCTGGCAGATGAGACCGGGAGACTGGGAGAACAAGCAGGGCAGATGCCAGTGTACCTGGCTGCCATGGGCGGCGGGACGCCGGAAACCCTGACGGCGGAATGTACCAGGGCCTTACAGGCGGCGGACTGTATCCTGGGTGCAAAGCGTCTGCTGGCAAACCTGCCAGAGGCTTGTACCCAAAACCGCGTGGAGGCCATCACCTCCGACGCCCTGCTGGCGGGCCTGCAAAGGGCCCGGCAGGGAGGGGCAAAACTGGCTGTGGTGTGCTACAGTGGTGATACGGGCTTTTACTCTGGGGCCCGGACCCTGCTTCCGGCGCTGGCTGCCCAGGGCTTTTCCGGAAAGGTCCTGCCAGGGGTGTCCAGTGTGCAGCTTTTGGCGGCCCGTCTGGGACGGCCCTGGCAGGACTGGGCCCTGGTTTCCGCCCACGGGGTGGACTGTGACCCAGTGGCGGCGGTGAGCCAGGGGAAGCCTGTATGTTTCCTCACCGGCGGTGCTTTGGGCCCTGGACAACTCTGCGCCAGTTTGACGGCGGAGGGCTTGGGGGATTTGCCTGTTACTGTGGGAGAGAACCTTTCAGGAAGGGAAGAACGGCTCACTACCGGGACAGCCGCAATGCTTGCATCGCAACCCTTTGCCCCACTCTCTGTCCTGCTGGTGGAGGCCCCAGACGTGCAGCCCCGGCGTACCCCAGGGCTGCCAGATGAAGCGTTTGTGCGGGGTGCGGTGCCCATGACTAAGCAGGAGGTTCGGGCTGTGGCCCTTGCCAAGCTGGCGGTGGGACCGGAGGATATACTTTGGGACGTGGGGGCTGGTACTGGCAGCGTCAGTGTGGAACTTGCCCTGGCAGCGAATAGGGGGCAGGTGTACGCCATAGAGGACAAGGCGAAAGCTTGGGCGTTGATCCGGAAAAACCGGGAGACCTTCCACGTCTGGAATCTCAGGCTTGTGGAGGGGCGTGCGCCCGAGGTATTGGAGGGCCTGCCTGCACCGGATGGCGTGTTCATCGGTGGCAGTGGGGGGAAACTCCCGGCCATTGTGGAGGCGGCCTTAGCGGCGAACCCTGGTGTCCGTCTGTGTATTTCCGCCATTGCATTGGAGACGGTAAATGTGGCGGTGCAGGCATTGACGGACCATGGGATCACGCCGCAAGTGACCCAGCTTGCCGTCAGCCGCAGCAGGGAAGCGGGGAGGATGCACCTGATGATGGCCAACAACCCGGTGTTCCTCATTGCGGGGTGCCGGGATGATTGAGGTATTGCTCTCTGCCCCCGCCTCCGGCAGTGGAAAGACCATGGTGACCTGTGCCCTGTTGGCGGCATTGCAGCGGCGAGGGCTGAATCCCTGTGCTTTTAAGTGCGGGCCGGATTACATCGACCCGATGTTTCACCGGGCGGCCCTGGGAATCGACAGCCACAATTTGGACCTGTTTTTATCCGATAAGGAGACAGCAAAGGGGCTGTACAACCGCTACAGTGCCGGCCACAGTGCGGTGGTGTGCGAGGGAGCCATGGGTTTTTACGACGGAGTGGGGGGCACCACCACCCAGGCCAGCGCCTGGCATACGGCGGATGTGCTGGACTTGCCAGTGGTGCTAATCCTGCGCCCCAAGGGGGCCAGCCTGACCCTGGCGGCGCAGCTCCGGGGCTTGTTGGGGTTCCGTACCCCCAGCCATATTGTAGGGATACTGTTGAACGACTGTCCCCCAACCCTGTGCAAGAGTTTGTCCCCTATGCTAGAGGCGGAGACGGGCCTCCCTGTGTTGGGCTGCCTGCCCCCGATGGAGGAAGCGAGCCTGCCCAGCCGCCACCTGGGGCTGTGTACCGCAGAGGAGATCGGGGACCTGCCTCTCCGTTTGGAGAAATTGGCTGCGGGATTGGAGGAATACGCGGACCTGCCCCGTCTGTTGCGCCTTTGTGAGAGGAAGAAAAAAATTGGCAAGTTGCGCAAGCTTGCTGCGCCGCAACAAGCTGTGCCCCCACGCATTGCTGTGGCCCAGGACAGTGCGTTTTGCTTCACCTACCCAGAAACCTTGGATGCGTTGACGGATGCCGGGGCAGAGCTGGTGTCTTTCAGCCCTCTGGAAGATACTGCCCTCCCGCCGGATATCGCCGGATTATATCT
>CAJUCB010000007.1:22966-42249 GCA_910584805.1 uncultured Oscillospiraceae bacterium | reverse complement strand
AAGCCCTTTCCGAGAACCAGGGGATGCGGTGGGCAGTATATCAGGCAGTTGCGGCAGGTATGCCCACCGTAGCGGAATGCGGCGGCTTTTTGTATCTGGGAAAGCACTTGGAAGAGGCCGGGACGGGACGTAAGCTGCCTATGGCGGGCGCCCTGCCTGGGACGGGGTTTGCCGCCGGGCGGTTGGTGCGCTTTGGCTATGCCCAACTCAGCGCCAAAGTGGATGGATTGCTATTCCGCACCGGGGAGACGGTGCCGGCCCATGAGTTCCACCACTGGGACAGTACAGAGAACGGCACGGCCCTCAGGGCGGAGAAACCCATCAGCGGCAGAAGCTGGGACTGTGGCTTTCTGGGGCCATCGCTATACGCGGCGTTTCCCCACCTGTACTTTGCGGGAAGCCCCCAATTGTCCCAGCGCTTTGTGGCTGCGGCGGCGGGATATGCTGCCAAGGGTGTATTGGGAGGAGCGTGAGGAAGCGATGGAACAAGAGAAGGAATTGTTAGAAAAACTGGCAGCGGTACCGGAGCCGGATTCACAGGCCAGGGCAGAGGCGCACCGGAGGTGGGCCGCCTGCGCCAAGCCCCTGGGAGGCCTGGGCCTGTTGGAGGAGGCGTTGGAGCAGATCGCCACATTGACCGGAAGTGCGGACATCGACCTCTCCCGCCGGGCAGTGCTGGTGCTGTGCGCCGACCACGGCGTGACCGCCCAGGGGGTGACCCAAACGGACAGTAGTGTGACCGCCGCCGTAGTCCGTGGGCTGGCTGCCCGGCAGACCTCGGTATGTCGCATGGCGGCGCGGACGGATTGCAAGGTGGTTCCTGTGGATTTGGGTGTGGTGGATTTCCCGCCCTATCCCGGCGTGGTGGACCTGAGGGTGGGCAACGGCACAGCGGATATGACCCAGGGTGCTGCCATGAGCCGGGCCCAGGCTGTGCAAGCTGTGTGTGCTGGGATGGAACTGGTCCGCCGGGAGGCGGAGCAGGGGACGAAGATTTTGGCGGCAGGGGAGATGGGCATTGGCAACACCACCGCCGCCAGTGCGGTGAGTGCTGTGCTGCTGGGCTGTCCGCCGGAGGCGGTGACAGGGCGGGGGGCTGGTCTGTCGGATGCGGGGCTTGCCCGGAAGATTGACGCGGTCCAGCGGGCCATTGCGGTGAATCGTCCGGACGCCGGAGACCCCCTGGACGTTTTGGCAAAGGTGGGGGGCTTTGAGCTGGCGGGGCTGTGTGGCCTGTACCTGGGGGGGGCGGTATACCGCCTCCCTGTGGTGATGGACGGCGTCATCAGCGCGGCGGCGGCCTTGTGTGCGGTGAGGCTGTGTCCCAAAGCCTCTGGGGCGATTTTGGCCAGCCATGTTTCTGCCGAACCTGCTGGACAGGCCCTGCTGGCGGCCCTGGGGAAGAAGCCGCTGATCACGGCCGGGCTGCGCCTGGGGGAGGGCACTGGGGCGGTGGCGGCCCTGCCGCTTCTGGATATGGCTCTGGCGGTGTATGCCGAGAGCTATACCTTTTCCGGCTGCGGCATTGAACCCTATACCCCCCAAGGAGGAATTTGATGGTATCTCTGGTGATCGGTGGCGCGGCCAGCGGGAAGAGCGCTTTTGCCGAGGAGTTGTTGCTCCAGGCCGAAGGGGTGCGGTACTATATCGCCACCCTGTACCCCTTTGATCTGGAATGCCGCCGGCGCATTGAACGGCACCGGGCCATGCGTGCCCAGAAGGACTTTGTGACCATCGAGCGGTACACGGACTTGTCAGGGCTGGTGCTGCCGGAGCGAGGGAACGTTTTGTTGGAGTGTATGACCAACCTGGTGGCCAACGAGCTGTACGACCCGGAGGGGGCAGGGGGGGCGGCCTTGGAGGCCATCCTCCGAGGGGTGGACAGGCTGCGGATGCAGTGTGAGCACTTGGTAATCGTCTCCGGGGAGCTGTTCTCTGCCGGGACAGACTATGAGGGGGATACCTTACACTATCTGCGCCTACTGGCTACGGTGAACCGCCGCCTGGCTGCCCAAGCGGATGCGGTATATGAACTGGTATGCGGCCTGCCAGTTTGCCACAAAGGCGGACAGGAGAACATGCCATGATTGTTTTTCAAACCATCGCTATGGCCTTTGGGATGTTTTCTGCCCTGCCGTTGCCCCAACCGGCGTGGACGCCCCGGAACATGCGCTATGCCCTGTGCGCCTTTCCCCTGGTGGGGCTGGTGTGCGGCCTATGCTGGTGGGGCTGGACGGCGCTGGCGGAGTTTCTCGCAATGCCGGATCTGCTGCGGGGGGCGGGGCTTTGCCTGGTGCCGGTGCTGGTCACCGGGGGCATCCACCTGGACGGATACGCCGACACCTGTGATGCCTTGGCCAGTTGTGCCCCCCAAAAGCGGAAGCAGGAGATTTTGGCGGACCCCCACTGTGGGGCCTTTGCAGTGATCCGGCTGTGTGTGTATTTTGTTTGGATGCTTGCCCTATGTACGGTGGTGGAGACAGGAGGGAATACCCCCTTCTGTGTGGGTCTGGCTTTCGTGTTGGAGCGGAGCCTTTCCGGCTATGCCATTGCCGTGTTCCCCCTGGCCAAGGACAGTGGCCTTGCCCATAGCTTTGCCACTGCGGCAGACCGCCGCCGGGTAAAAAATATCCTGTTGCTGTTGATCTGTGCTTCGGCCGGAGGGATGGCGGCGCTGGGGGACATCGGGGGCATAGCCATGGCCCTGGCGGCGTTGGCGGCGCTGGTTTGGTATTGGAGGGTGGCGAAGAAGCAGTTTGGCGGCGTGAGCGGGGACCTGGCTGGATGGTTCTTGCAAGTGGCTGAGCTGTGGCAGTTGACCGCTTTGGTGGCGGCCCAACTGCTCCTCCGGGCATTGGGGACAGGATAGGGAGGAACAGGATGATTTTTATCACCGGGCCGCTGTTCAGCGGCAAGCGGGAGGTTGCACGAGAACTCCTGCACTGTGAAGAAGAGGACTTTTCCCGTCTGGCGATCTGGAACGTGGAAGACCTGGCTGCTGGGGACGAGAACCTGGATACACTGGCAGGACGGCTGGCAGAACAGTACCCCGTTGTGATTGCCACGGAGATGGGCGGCGGTGTGGTCCCCATAGACCCAGCCCAGCGCCGGGCCAGGGAGCGGGCAGGCCGTTTGGCCTGCCTGCTGGCCCAGCGGGCGGACACTGTGGTGCGGGTGTTTTGTGGCATCCCCACCGTACTGAAAGGGAGGCTGTGATGGAGATCTATTTGCTGCGCCATGGGGAGACGCAATACAATCGGGAGCGACGTTACCAGGGCCTGCGGGATATCCCGCTCTCCCCAGAGGGGGCAGAATCACTTTGTCAAGCGGAGGTGTTTCCCAAAGCCGTATATGTGTCCCCTCTGATGCGAGCCAGGCAGACGGCCCAACGCCTCTTCCCGGAGGCGGAGCAGCTTGTGTTGGAAGGGCTCCAGGAAATGGACCTGGGGGACTTTGAAGGACGTACCGCCGATGAGATGGCCCAGGACCAGGCCTACCGTGCCTGGGTGGATGGGAATTGCCAGGGTAAGATTCCTGGCGGTGAGAGCATGGAGGCGTTTGCGGCCCGGACTTGCGGGGCATTCGCAGCGCTTGTGGAGGAAGCGCTGGACCGGGGGGAGACGCTTTTGTGTATCGTGGCCCACGGGGGAACACAAATGGCGGTGATGGAGCGCTATGCCCGGCCCCATCGTCCGTATTTTGCATGGTACGCCCCCAATGGCAGTGGCTATCTTCTTCGGACGGATCAAGGGCTGTGGAACAGTGGCAACGGCGTGGAAGTGGTGAGAAAGCTCTCCTATGTATCCAGCGGTGAGGACGTTTGGTCATGGCGCTCTTAGGGGCGATAGCCTGCGGTTTTTTTCTGGATCTGCTGTTGGGGGACCCGGTGTGGCTGCCCCATCCAGTGGTGTTGATGGGAAAGGCCATTGTGGGATTGGAGCGTGTTTTTCGCTGTATTTTTCCCGCTACACCAGCGGGACTGCGTTTGGGAGGTACGCTTTTGGCTGTCCTGCTGCCAGTGGGAACCCTGGCGATTACATGGAGTATCGTTCTGGGTGCATCATATCTGCATCCGGCGCTGGGCTTCGGGGTGCAGGCCCTGTGGTGCTGGCAGGCCCTGGCGGTGAAGGGGCTGGCCCAGGAGAGCAGGCGGGTATATACCGCCCTGACCACGGACAGCTTGTCCGCCGCCCGCAAGGCGGTATCCCGCATTGTTGGGCGGGACACCGAGGCGTTGACCTCTGAGGGCGTGACCCGGGCGGCGGTGGAGACAGTGGCGGAGAACTTCGCCGACGGGGTTCTGGCGCCGCTGTTTTATATGACCATAGGCGGTGCACCTCTGGCCCTGGCCTATAAGGCAGTCAACACCATGGACAGTATGATCGGGTATAAAAACGAGCGGTATTTGCAGTTCGGCCGAGCGGCGGCGAAGCTGGACGATGGGGCGAACTACCTGCCCGCCCGCCTGGCGGCACTCCTGTGGATTGCTGCGGCCTCACTGGTGGGGCAGGATGCCAAGGGGGCGTTCCGTATCTGGCGGCGGGATAGGCGCAATCACCCCAGCCCCAATTCTGCCCAAACAGAGTCCGCCTGTGCCGGGGCCTTGGGGATACAGTTGGCGGGCCCAGCCTGGTATTTTGGGATGCTGCATGAAAAACCCACCATTGGGGACAGCTGCCGCCCGGTGGAACCGGAGGACATCTTGCGGGCCAATCGGGCGCTATATGCCGCCAGCATTCTAGCGCTTCTCCTTTGCCTGGGGGTCCGGGCGCTGGTGGTGATACTGTTGTAAGGGAGGAAAAGAGCGTGGATCGTCTGCCTCATGGGGGGGATTGGGCAAGCTTTGTGGCGGAATATGGTGCGGTGCCCCTGGATTTCTCCGCCAGCGTGAGCCCCCTGGGCACACCCAGGGGGGTGCAGGCGGCCATTGCCACCGCCGCACAGGCAGTGGACCGCTACCCGGACCCCCTTTGCCGGACGCTGCGCCAGGCCATTGCCGGGACAGAGGGGGTGGAGCCGGAGCAAGTCTTGTGCGGCAACGGCGCGGCGGAGCTGATCTACCGAGGGGTGCTGGCCTTCCAGCCCAGACGGGCCCTGGTGCTGGCCCCTACGTTTTCAGAATATGAGGCGGCGTTGGATACGGTGGGCTGTGATACACTGCACTATCCCTTGGGAGAGGCCCATGACTTTGTGCCCCAGGAGGATATTTTGCAGTATCTAACCCAGGGGATCGGGATGGTATTTCTCTGTGAGCCCAACAACCCTACGGGGCGCACTACCCCCCAGAAGCTGCTTTGGAAGATTGTCCAGCGCTGCCAGGAGGTGGGTGCTGTATTGGTGGTGGATGAGTGCTTCAACTCCTTTTTGGACCAGCCCAAGTCCCACAGTATGGTGGATGTTTTGGGAGAGTGCCCCAATCTTTTGTTGCTAAAGGCCTTTACCAAATTCTACGGAATGGCGGGAGTGCGCCTGGGCTATGCTTTGGCCCAAGCTCCGCTGTTGAAGAAGGTGGAAAACGCTGGCCCTCCCTGGTCTGTGTCGGGGCTGGCCCAGGCGGCGGGGGTGGCCGCCTTGAGGGAGGTGGCGTATGTCAAAACGCTGCGTACCTTAATCCAAGAACAGCGCCCCTTATTGCGGCAAGGGCTGGAAGCTCTGGGACTTACAGTTGTGCCAGGGGAGGCCAATTACCTGCTGTTTCGTGCCCCCAAGCCTTTATCTGCCCACTTGCGTCAGCGGGGAATTTTGCTCCGGGATTGCGGGAACTACCACAACTTAGAAGGAAACTGGTATCGCGTTGCTGTGCGCACGGGCTTGGACAATCAAGTGTTGCTCCGTGCCCTTGAGGAGGTGTTGTCATGAGGAAAGCCCGGTGTATTATGGTGCAAGGGACCATGTCTGGGGTGGGGAAGAGCTTGCTGTGTACTGCCCTGTGCCGTATCTTTGCCCAGGACGGCTACCGCACCGCCCCCTTCAAAAGCCAGAATATGGCCCTCAACAGCTATGTAACCCGGGATGGATTGGAGATGGGACGGGCCCAGGTAGTCCAGGCCCAGGCCGCCGGGGTGGAACCGGATGTGCGGATGAACCCCATCCTGTTGAAACCATCCAGCGACACAGGCAGCCAGGTGATCTTGAAGGGGGAAATCTTGGGGCAGATGTCTGCGGTGGAGTATTTCCGCCAGAAGCGAAGCCTGATTCCAGATATTTTATCCGCTTATGAGAGCCTTGCCGCCCAATACGACATTATCGTCATTGAGGGGGCGGGGAGCCCGGCGGAAATCAATTTGAAAGCGGACGATATTGTAAATATGGGCCTGGCGGAGTTGGTGGATGCTCCGGTGCTCCTGGCGGGGGACATCGACCGAGGGGGGGTGTTTGCCCAGCTCTACGGAACCGTTGCCCTCTTGGAGTCCCAGGAGCGGGCACGGATTCGGGGGCTTATTATCAACAAGTTTCGAGGGGACGAGGCCCTGCTTCGCCCAGGCCTTACTATGTTGGAGGAAAAGACTGGCCTGCCAGTGCTGGGAGTGGTGCCCTACCTCCCAGTGGATTTGGACGACGAGGATTCCCTTGCCCCCCGGCTGACCCGGCGGGAGGAAGAGACATCCCTGGATGTGGCGGTGATCCGGCTCCCCCATATCTCCAACTTTACAGACTTTGCCCCCTTAGAGGCCCATCCACTGATGGGGGTGCGTTATGTTCAGACCCTACGGGAGCTGGGCACGCCGGATTTGCTTATCTTGCCGGGGACAAAGAGCACCTTGGACGACCTCCTCTGGCTGCGGGAGCAGGGGTTGGAGGCCAGTGTTTTGGCCTGTGCTGCCGGCGGAACACCGGTGTTGGGTGTGTGTGGCGGGTATCAGATGCTGGGGAACTCCTTATCCGACCCAGAAGGGACGGAGGGCGTGTCTGGAAGAAGCTTGGAAGGTCTGGGCTTGCTGCCTGTGGATACCGTATTTACCGCCCAAAAGACCCGCACCAGGGTGCGGGCCACCGTCCAGGCGCTGCCCTTGGCAGGGGCGGAGTTAGAGGCCTATGAGATCCACACGGGGAAGTCTATCGTGGGGGGAGAGGCCTTTGCCCGATTCCCCGATGGCCGGCCAGAGGGCTGCGCCAGGGGCAATGTATTTGGAACGTATCTTCATGGATTGTTCGATTCCGGGGCCTTGACAGAGTATGTGGCACAGATGCTGTGCCATCGTAAGGGCGTGGAGATGGAGAAAAAACCGGTGGTATCCCATTGGGCCTATCAGCAGGAACAGTTCGATAAGCTGGCAGAGGGCGTACGGGCCAGTTTGGATCTGGCGGCGGTCTATGACATGATGGGGCTGACCGGAGAAAAGAGGAGAGAGAACGCTTGCAAGATAGAACGATAAAGCATACCCTTCCAGGGGATATTGAGCGCAGCAGTATGGCAATCATCTGCCAGGAGTTGGAGCAGCGTGGAATTGTGTTGCCGGAGGAGAATGCTGCCGTGGTGCGGCGGGTAATCCATACCACGGCGGATTTTGACTATGTGAAACATTTGCGGTTTACGCCCGATGCCGTTGCCTTGGGGGAAGCGGCCCTGGGGGCCGGGACCCCTATTGTCACCGACACCAATATGGCTCTGGCTGGGGTGAGCAAGGCGGCACTGGAACGTCTGGGGGGCAAGGCCTATTGTTTTATGGCAGACCCGGAGGTGGCCCAGGCTGCCCGAAATGAGGGGACGACCCGGGCTGTTGTGTCCATGAAAAAAGCGGCGCAAGCTGTGCCCAACGGGGTTTTTGCCATCGGCAATGCCCCCACGGCCCTGTTCAGCCTCTGCCAGGAGATGGAACGGGGGTACCGCCCGGCGCTGGTGATTGCCGTGCCTGTGGGTTTTGTGAATGTGGTGGAGAGCAAGGAACGTCTGTGGGACTGTTGCTATCGCTGGCAGGTCCCCGCCATTGTGGCCATGGGCCGCAAGGGGGGGAGCAATGTGGCTGCCGCAATCTGTAACGCATTGCTGTACACTGCTGCTGGGACCTTGGACCCCGCAGACCGGGGATGGCAGGGATAAATTGCGACGGGGGACAACAATTTGTCATGGACTGTTGCCCTTCTGGTCAATATATAGAGAAATTCCCCCTTTTCAGAAGGGAAAAAATCATGTATAATAAAGCATTCATGCAATGATGCAAACTCAAATTAGGATACAAAAGAGAGGGGGCCGGGAAGGTATGAACATCCAGTGGTACCCCGGTCACATGACCAAGACCCGGCGGATGATCGCGGAAAATTTGAAATTTGTGGACGTGGTGGCTGAGGTGATTGACGCCCGTATCCCCATTGCCAGCCGGAATCCAGACATCGACGAGCTGGTAGGGGAGAAGCCCAGGGTTGTGATCCTCAACCGGGCCGACCAGGCGGACCCCGCTGCCAGCAAGGCCTGGGGGGCCTATTACCGGGCCCGGGGGATATCTGTGTTGGAGTGCGATGCCCGAAGCGGCACAGGGGTGAAGCGGTTCTCCCCGGTGATGCAGGAGGCTTTGAAGGAACAGATTGCCCGCTGGCGGGAGAAAGGCCAGGTGGGGCGTCCTGTCCGGGCCATGGTAGTGGGTATCCCCAATGTAGGGAAATCTACCTTTATCAATAAAGTTGCCAAGCGCAAGTCTGCCAAGGCCTCTGACCGCCCTGGGGTTACCCGGGGGAAGCAGTGGATTACCGTGGACCAGAGCTTGGAGCTGTTAGACACCCCTGGCATCCTGTGGCCCAAGTTTGAGGACGAGACCATCGGCCTCCATTTGGCGTTCACTGGGGCGGTACGGGATGCTATCATGGACGTGGAAACCTTGTCCTGCCATCTCATTGAACTGTTGGCCAAGCGCAAGCCGGAGGCTCTCACCGCCCGTTTCAAGATTCAGCCCCAAGAGGGCAAGACCGGCTGGGAATTGTTGGAGGAAGGGGCCCGGAAGCGTGGCTTTTTGATCTCTGGCGGCGAGGTGGATTTGGAACGTATGGCCAACATCCTTCTGGACGAGTTCCGGGGGGGAAAGCTGGGGCGTATTACCTTGGAGCTGCCAGAGGACTTGGAGGAGAGCCATGGAGGCGACTGAGTTCTGGGCCATAGAGGAGGGCTGCTTCGCCCAGGGCCACACCCTGGTGTGCGGTGTGGACGAGGCCGGTGTGGGCCCTCTGGCGGGGCCGGTGTGCGCCGGGGCAGTGATCCTTCCCAGGGGTTGGACTGCCCCCTACTTAAACGATTCCAAAAAGGTCACGGAAAAGCGCCGGGAAGCGTTGTATGAGCAGATCACCCAGGCGGCGGTGGCCTGGTGTGTGGGCTGGGCAGATGAGCGGGAGATTGACCAGGTGAACATCCTGAACGCCCGGATGCTGGCCATGGAACGGGCCATCCAGGGCTTATCTGTAACGCCTGACTTTGCTCTCATCGACGGGAATTGGAGCCAGGGAATTACCCTGCCCAACCAGACCATTGTGAAGGGGGACGGGAAGAGCGCTTCCATTTCGGCGGCCTCTATCCTGGCTAAGGTCTCCCGGGACCGTTTCATGTGTACCATGGCGGAGGAGTATCCCCAATACAGCTTTGAGCGGCATAAGGGCTACCCTACGAAACTGCACTACGCCCTGCTGCGGGAGTTTGGGCCCTGCCCCATCCACCGCCGTAGCTTTTTGAAAAAGCTGTGAGGGGCGGCGACCGCACGGCCCTGGGCCTATGGGGTGAGGAACAGGCGGCCCACTTTTTGGAACGGGCGGGCTACTGTATCCTAGACCGCCGCTTCCGTTGCCGGGAAGGGGAGCTGGATTTGGTGGCCAGCCAGGGGCGTTACCTCTGCTTTGTGGAGGTGAAGCTACGGAAAAATGACCGCATGGCCCAGGCAAGGGAGTTCGTCACCTGGTCTAAACAGAAAAAACTTCGCACTGCGGCGTTGCATTATTTGGCGGGACATCCCTCTAAGCTCCAACCCCGCTTCGACGTGGTAGAGGTCTATGCCCCCCAGGGGGAGCAGACACGGGAGCCGGTGATCCGCCATTGGCCCAATGCGTTTTGATACATGCAGGATGTTCGTATCTTACGATATTGTTTTGATTTTCAGAAAGGCACGTGATACCCAATGAACTATGTAAGCACAAGAGATAAGACCGTCTCCCTCAGCGCTAGCCAGGCCATTGCCCAAGGGTTGGCCCGGGATGGCGGACTACTGACCCCCGAAATGCTGCCCAAGCTCACCCCGGAGTTTTTCCAGGACCTGGTGGGGAAGTCCTATGGCCAGCGGGCGGTGGCGGTGATGAAGCTCTTCTTGGAGGATTTCTCCGAAGAAGAATTGACCCGCTACACCCAGGCAGGGTACTCTGCGGAGAAGTTTGACGACAGCCGCATTGCCCCCCTCCACAGCATCAACGAGGACACCTACTGCCTGGAACTGTGGCACGGCCCCACCTCCGCGTTTAAGGATATGGCATTGCAGCTTCTGCCCCACTTGCTCTCTGCCTCTCTGGTGAAGAACCAGGAGGAAAAGACGGTGTGCATCCTGGTGGCCACCTCTGGGGATACCGGCAAGGCCGCTTTGGAGGGCTTCAAAGATGTAAAAGGGACGAAAATCCTGGTGTTTTACCCCAAGGACGGGGTGTCCGCTGTCCAAGCACTGCAAATGCAGACCCAGCAGGGGGACAACGTGGGGGTATGCGCCGTCCGGGGCAACTTCGACGATGCCCAGACCGGAGTGAAGGTCCTTTTCTCCGACGAAAAGCTCCGGGAGGATTTGGCCCAGCGGGGGTATTTCTTCTCCTCTGCCAATTCCATCAACTGGGGCCGCATCCTGCCCCAGCTTGTGTATTATATCTCTGCCTACTGTGACCTGCTGGGCCAGGGGAAGGTTCAGATGGGGGAGCGGGTGAATTACTGCGTGCCCACCGGGAACTTTGGCAACATCCTGGCCTGCTGGTATGCCAAGGAAATGGGCCTGCCTGTGGGTAAGCTCATCTGTGCCTCCAACAGCAACAACGTCCTCACGGACTTTATCAACAGCGGCACCTACAATAAGAACCGCCCCTTCCACACCACCATGTCCCCCTCCATGGACATCCTGGTTTCCAGCAACCTAGAACGCTTGCTCTTCGCCCTCTCCGGCCAGGACGACAAAGCTGTGGCGGACTATATGGCGCAGTTGAAGGAGAAGGGGAGCTATACCGTCCCCGCGCCCGTGATGGAGAAGCTTCGGGCGGACTTTACCGCCGGCTTCTGCGACGAGGAAGAGACCAGCGCCACCATCGCCAAGGTTTGGGCGGAGCAAAACTATCTCATTGATCCCCACACCGCTGTGGCCTACGCGGTGATGGAGCGCTACCGTCAGGAGAGCGGGGACAAGAACAAGACCGTGTTCGTCTCCACCGCCAGCCCCTTCAAGTTCTGCGACAATGTGCTCAAGAGCTTGGGGGAGAAGGAGGTCCGAGAGGGCCTGGATGCCCTGGATCAGTTGGCCCAGCGTTCCGGCCGTCCTGCGCCGGTGCCCCTGGCTTCCCTGCGGGACAGGGCTGTTCGCTTCCAGGAAACTGTGGACAAGGAAGCCATGATGGACGTGGTCCTGGACATGCTGCGCTGAGGGCGGGGGATCACTGTGGCATTGTACGCGATAGGGGACACCCACCTGTCCTTGGGGGCAGACAAACCCATGGATGTGTTCGGCGGCGCTTGGGCGGGCTATCAGGAAAAGCTGACCCAGGGGCTGTCGGTGCTCCGGCCCGAGGACACCCTGGTGATTGCCGGGGACGTGTCCTGGGGAATGAGCCTAGAGGAGTCGGAGGCAGATTTCGCCTTTCTGGATGCGTTTCCAGGGACAAAGCTGCTCCTCAAAGGCAACCACGATTACTGGTGGAACACCGCCGCAAAAATGGAGCGTTTTTTTGCGGAGAAGGGCTTTTCCAGCCTGCGTATCCTCCACAACAACTGCCATTATTACGGGGACGTGGCCCTGTGTGGCACCCGTGGCTGGTTTTATGAGGAGGAAAAAGCAGGGCAGAACCAGAAGGTGTTCAACCGGGAACTCATCCGTTTGGAGGCGTCCCTGAAAGCGGCGGGGGAGGCGGAAAAGCTGTGCTTCCTCCACTATCCACCCTTCTACACCGGCTACCGTTGTGAGCCCATCCTAGCGCTTTTGGAGAGATACCAGGTCAAGGCCTGCTATTACGGCCACCTCCACGGGGCCAGCCACCGCCTTGCGCTCCAAGGGAAACAGGGGAGTGTGGAATACCATATGATTTCGGCAGATTATTTGAAATTCACCCCGGAAAAAGTCCTGGAATGATGAAAAAAAGGTCTAGCAATTCCAGACGTAATCTGCTATGATAACCTATATATACTGCATCACAGCGCCCGTTCCCAGCCTGCAGGGCGGAAGGTGCGCTTCACAGGAGGAAAAAGGACATGAATGTCAAGAGCGTTGTAGAGAACAAAGAAAAATATGAGGTCGAATTGACCGTGGAAGTCGGCCAGGCGGAATTTGAAGCTGGTCTGGATCAGGCTTACCGCAAGAGCCGTGGTAGCATCAGTGTCCCCGGTTTCCGTAAGGGCAAAGCCCCCCGGAAGGTGATTGAGGGCATGTACGGCGCCAGCGTGTTTTATGAGGATGCCATTGAGGCAATCTATCCCCAGGCCTGCCAGGACGCCATCAAGGAGAACAATCTGGACTCCGTCGCCCCTCCCCAGGTAGAGATTTTGGACCTGGGCAAGGAAGGCTTCAGCTTTAAGGCAATCATTACTGTCCGTCCCGTGATCACCCTGAAGCAGTATAAGGGGCTGGAAGCTGACAAAGTGCTGCCCACCGTTACCGACGAGGCAGTGAACGCAGAGCTTCAGCAGTACATTGACCGCGCCACCCAGTTGGAGGCCGTGGAGCGCGCCGCTCAGATGGGCGATACCGCGGTGATCGACTATGCCGGATATAAAGACGGTGCCCTCTTCGATGGTGGCAGCGCTCAGGGCTATGAGCTGCTCCTGGGCTCCCACAGCTTCATCCCTGGCTTTGAGGAGCAGGTGGTGGGCATGTCCGCCGGTGAGGAGAAGGATATCGACCTGACCTTCCCGGAGGAGTACCACGCTGAGGAATTGGCTGGCAAGCCCGTGACCTTCAAGGTCAAGTGTGTGGAGGTCAAGGAGAAGAAGCTCCCCGAGATCGACGACGAGTTTGCCAAGGATGTCTCCGAGTTCGACACCCTGGCTGAGTTTAAGGAAGACCTGAAGCAGAAGGTCGTTGAGCGCAACATGAACAACAGCGAGGCCAAGTTCCGCCAGAGCCTGCTGGCAATGCTGTGCGACCAGGTCGACATTGAGCTGCCCAAGGCCATGGTGGATGCCCAGACAGACCGCTTCCTGGAGAGCTATGCTGCCCGGCTGGAGCAGCAGGGCATCACCTTGGAGATGTACATGCAGTACATGCAGATGTCCATTGACCAGATCCGCGACGACCTGCGCTCCTCTGCTGTCACCCAGATCAAGCAGCAGCTGGCCCTGGACGCTGTGGTGGCCGCTGAGAATATCGTCATCTCCGACGAGGATGTGGACGAAGAGGTCAAGAAGGCCGCTGCCAACCTGAACGTGCCCTATGAGCGGGTGGCGGAAGGTCTGGACCGCGACGGCTTGAAAGCCGACCTAGCCCGTGACCGCGCCATGGCCCTGGTGGCCACTGAGGCGAAGCCCCACATGGTGGAGGCTGCCGTGGGCGACGGCGAGATCGAGGTCACTGAGGTGACCAAGGATGACGCAAAGGACGAGCCCAAGGCAGAGAAGGCCCCCGAAGCGGAGGGCGAAGAGGCGGAAGAGAAGAAGCCCGCGAAGAAGACCACCCGCAAGAAGGCTGCCCCCAAGGATGCTGAGGCAAAGGAGGGGGAAGAAGCCCCCAAGAAGACTACCCGGACCAGAAAGCCCAAGGCAGAGAAAGCCGAGGGGGAAGAGGCCCCCAAGAAGACCACCAGAAAAAAGAAAACAGAAAAGCCGGAGGAATAATTTTCCTTTAGACAGGGTACTCTTTGTTCTAAACGGAAAAAGGAGATCATCAGCATGAGTTTAGTACCTTACGTAGTAGAACAAACCAACCGGGGAGAGCGGTCCTATGACATTTTCTCCCGCCTGCTCAACGACCGGATCATCTTCCTCTCGGAAGAGGTGAACGATACCACAGCCAGCCTTGTGGTCGCCCAGCTGTTGTATCTGGAATCCCAGAATCCAGACCAGGATATCCAGTTCTACATCAACAGCCCCGGCGGCTCCGTCACGGCGGGCATGGCAATTTATGATACCATGCAGTACGTCAAGTGTGATGTGTCCACCATCTGCATCGGTATGGCCGCCAGTATGGGCGCATTCCTGCTCTCTTCTGGGACCAAGGGCAAGCGTATGGCGCTGCCCAATGCGGAGATCATGATCCACCAGCCCTCCGCTGGAACCCAGGGTCAGGTTACCGACATGGCCATCCACATGAAACGCTTGGAGAGCATCAAAAAGCGTATGAACCAGATTCTTGCCGACAACACCGGCAAGCCGCTGGAAGTCGTCGCCGCCGACTGTGAGCGGGACAACTTTATGACCGCAGACGAGGCCATGGCCTACGGCATCATTGACAAAGTGCTGGATAAGCGCTAAGAAGCAAGAAAAAGGGGGGCATTTGTCCCCCTTTTTCTATGTTATAAGAGTTGACAGAAAAAACTGTATGATGTAAAATCTACTGAAAACTGTGAACAATAGAGTTCGGATTCCTTGTGATGGACATTGGAAGAAAGAGGTGAAGCAAATGAACAAAGATGAAAAGCGGGCCATTCGCTGCTCGTTCTGCGGCAAGCATCAGGATCAGGTGTCCAAGGTCATCGCAGGCCCTGGCGCATACATCTGTAACGAGTGCGTCCACCTGTGTATGGATATCTTGGATGAGATGCCCGAACCGGAGGACCAGCTCTCTACGGATATGCCGGAGATCATCCCCAACCCCAAAGAGATCAAGGCTTACCTGGATGAGTATGTGGTGGGGCAGGAGCTGGCGAAGGTAGCCCTTTCTGTGGCTGTGTACAACCACTATAAACGCATCTACTTTGGCGGTGGCGACGATGTGGAGCTGCAAAAGAGTAACATCCTGCTCATCGGCCCCACTGGCAGCGGGAAGACCCTGCTGGCCCAGTCCCTGGCCAAAATTCTCCGGGTGCCCTTTGCCATTGCCGACGCTACCACCCTCACTGAGGCGGGGTATGTGGGCGACGATGTGGAGAATATCCTCCTGCGTTTGGTGCAGGCTGCCGACTATGACGTGGAGCAGGCAGAACGGGGCATTATTTACATTGACGAGATGGATAAAATCGCCCGAAAGAGTGAAAATACCTCTATTACCCGGGATGTATCCGGGGAAGGGGTCCAGCAGGCCCTGCTGAAGATTTTAGAGGGCACTGTGGCCAACGTCCCGCCCCAGGGAGGCAGAAAGCACCCCCACCAGGAGTTCATTCAGGTGAACACCAAGAATATCCTCTTCATTTGCGGCGGCGCGTTCGACGGCGTGGAGAAGATCATCGAGAAGCGGGTGAACCAGAAGGGCATCGGCTTCGGTGCGGAGATTTTGGGGAAGGAAGAGCTGGAAAAGCGCAATATGCTGGAGCAGATCCAACCCCACGACTTATTGAAATTCGGCATTATCCCGGAGCTGGTGGGCCGTCTGCCCGTCATTACCTCCCTGTCTCCCTTGAGCCGGGAGGATCTGGTGCGTATCCTCACCGAGCCCAAGAATGCCCTGGTGAAGCAGTATCAAAAGCTCTTGGAATATGATATGGTGGACCTGGTGTTCCAGCCAGGGGCGTTGGAGGCTGTGGCCGACAAGTCCATGGAGCGGGGCATCGGAGCCCGTGGCCTGCGGGCTGTGTTGGAGGGTGTCATGAACCAGATCATGTTTGATATCCCCTCCGACGACTCCATCGTAGAGGTGGACATCACCGCTGAGAGCGTAAAAGAGGGGGCTGCCCCCGGCCTGGTTCGGGACCCGGAGCGTCCGCCCCGGCCCCGCCTGGGTGCTGCGGCCCTGCGGGCCCAGAACGGTGGTCTGGCCCGTCGGGACGGCACAGCCTGAGACAAGACCCAGGGCGGAGGGGAAACTCTCCGCCCTTTCTACAATCGCCCGGCATATAAGGCCGGGGAAAGGAAGTGAAACACCTTGCCAGAGGAAGAGAAGAAGCTATATCCCATTCCGGTCCTGCCGCTGCGGGGCCTGACGGTGTATCCCAAGATGATGGTCCACTTCGACATAGCCCGGGAGTCCTCCGTCCAGTCTGTGGAGGAGGCCATGGCCTCCAACCAGCCGATTTTCCTGGTGGCCCAGCGGGACATCCGGGTGGAGGCGCCAGACGTTAACCAGCTCTTTCCCATCGGGACGGTGTCCATCGTGCGGCAGATTCTGCGCTTGCCAGGGAAGTCCATCCGCATCATGGCGGAGGGGCAGTTCCGGGCCCGGCTCCACAGCCTTACCCAGACAGAACCCTACCTGATGGGAGAGGTGGAGCAGGTGGAATTTCCCGCCAGCTATGAGGGCCACAGCAATTCCCTGCGGGCAGAGGCGGCCATCCGCCAGGCCTATGAGCTCTTTGACCGCTACACGGACCTGAACCCCAAGGCGTCCTCTGCGGATGTGCTTATGAACATCCTATCCAGTGAGGACCCCGGCTATATCGCCGACTTCATTGCCCAGAATGTGGCCATGCGGGTGCTGGATAAGCAGTCGATCCTGGACGAGATCCGTCCTGTCCAGCGGCTAAACAAGCTCAATCGTTTGCTCCGCCGGGAAGTAGAAATTTTGGAGATGGAGCATAACATCCAGCGCCAGGTTCAGGAGAATATGTCCCAGAACCAGAAGGACGCTTTCCTGCGGGAGCAGGTCCGGGTGATCCAGGAGGAGCTGGGGGAGGACGGGGACAATGAGATCCTTGCCTACCGCCGGCAGATCGCCGATGCCCACCTCCCGGAGGAGGTGGAGGAAAAGCTGCTGAAAGAGGTCATACACCTGGAAAAACAGCCCTTTACCTCAGCGGAGGCTTCGGTGCTGCGCAACTACCTGGACGTGTGCCTAGAGCTTCCTTGGAACAAGAAGTCCAAGGAGCGGGTGAACGTCAATTCTGCCCGTAAAATCTTGGATGCGGATCACTTTGGCTTGGAGAAGGTCAAGGAACGTATCCTGGAATTCGTGGCGGTGAAGCAGCTGGCCCCAGAGCTGAAGGGGCAGATCATCTGCTTGGTGGGCCCCCCTGGTGTGGGTAAGACCTCCATCGGTAAGTCTATGGCCCGTGCCCTGAACCGCAAGCTGGCCCGGATTTCTCTGGGTGGTATCCATGACGAGGCAGATATTCGCGGCCACCGCAAGACCTATGTGGGGGCCATGCCCGGCCGGATCATGAATGCTGTGCGCCAGGCAGGGACCAGCAATCCCCTGCTGCTCCTGGACGAGATTGACAAAATGGGCAGTGATATGCGTGGGGACCCTGCGGCGGCCCTTCTGGAAGTGCTGGACGCGGAGCAAAACAGCAGCTTCCGGGATCACTTCATTGAGCTGCCCTTTGACCTGTCTGATGTCATGTTTATCACCACAGCCAATACTACCTCCACCATCCCCAAACCCCTGCTGGACCGGATGGAGGTCATTGAACTGCCCAGCTATACCGATGAAGAAAAGCTACAGATTGCCAAGACGCATCTGTTGCCCAAACAGCTCAAGCGCCACGGCCTGAAAAAGACTCAACTGCGCCTCACGGACGACGCCATTCGGGAGACCATCGTGTCGTACACCAGGGAGTCTGGTGTCCGTGTCTTGGAGCGGGAATTGGGTTCCCTGTGCCGCAAAGCGGCTATGGTGATTGTTTCCGGGGAGAGCAAACAGGTGAAGGTCACCGGCGACACGGTAGAGGACTATCTGGGTCCCCGGAAGTACCACCCGGAGAAGCAGGGAACCGAGAACCAGGTGGGTCTGGTGAACGGCCTGGCCTGGACCTCCGTAGGGGGAACCCTCTTGGAGGCTGAGGTCAATGTGGCCCCAGGCAGCGGCAAGGTGGAGCTCACCGGCAACCTGGGCAACGTGATGAAGGAGTCTGCCCGGGCAGCGTTCACCTATATCCGCAGCCGGGCGGTACAGTTGGGCATTGCCGCAGACTTTTACAAAGAGCAGGATGTCCACATCCACTTCCCAGAGGGGGCCGTGCCCAAGGATGGTCCTTCCGCCGGCATCACAATCTGCACCGCTATGGTCTCCGCCTTGGCGAATATCCCCGTCCGCAGTGACGTGGCGATGACCGGGGAGGTCACCCTTCGAGGCCGGGTGCTGCCCATTGGCGGCCTGCGGGAAAAGTCTATGGCGGCTCTGCGCAACGGCATCCATACGGTGATTATCCCCAAGGAGAATGAGAAGGACTTGGAGGAGATTGACCAGACCGTCCGGGGTGCCCTTCAGTTCATCCCAGTGGATCATGTGGACCAGGTGTTGGCCAACGCCTTGGAGCACCCCCCGCTGGCCCAGGCACAGGGGATGGGGGAGAGCCTGACCACCCTGCCTGAGAGCCCGGAGACCCACACCCCCCGCCCCCAGGCATGAGAGGAGCACTATGGAGCTGAACACACAAAAGGCGGAGTTTATCCGCTCTGCTGCAAGCCTTACGGATTGCCCCCGGGACCGTCTGCCTCAGATCGCCTTTGCGGGACGGTCCAACGTGGGCAAGTCCTCGGTGATCAACCGCTTGTTGCAGCGGAAGAACTTCGCCCGGGTGGGCTCTGCCCCAGGCAAGACCACCCACATTAACTATTTTTTGATTGACCAGAAGGTCTACTTTGTAGACCTTCCAGGGTACGGCTACGCCAAGGTGTCGAAACAGGAGCGGGCCCGCTGGGGCAAGCTTATGGAACAGTGGTTTGCCGACACCAGCCTGCTCACCCTGGGCTTGCTCCTGGTGGATATGCGCCACAAACCCACAGCGGACGACTGTGTCATGTGCCAGTGGTTTAAGGACAGTGGCAAGCCCTTTGTGGTGGTGGCCAACAAGCAGGATAAATTGAAAAAAAGCCAGTTGGAGCCCAACCTTGCCCTGATCCGGGAGACCTTGCAGCTACCGGAGACGGTCCCGGTCCTGCCCTTTTCTGCGGAAAAGGGTGTGGGCCGGGAGGAGCTGTTGGGCATCCTCCTGGACTATATCCGGGGGGAAAAGGAGGCAAGGGCATGAGACGTAATTGGGGAATCTTCTTGTATGCCCTGCTGGGGGGCTTCTGTATCGGCCTGGGGGGCACTGCCTTCCTGCGC
>CAJUCB010000007.1:9171-22956 GCA_910584805.1 uncultured Oscillospiraceae bacterium | reverse complement strand
CAGCTTCACCGGGGGCGTTGTGGTGGGGGCGCTGTTCTTCGCCATCGGCCTGTTCACCATCTGCACCCGGGGGTATAACCTCTTTACAGGGAAAGCCTGCTACCTCTTTGACAATCCCCTGCCCGCCTACCTGCTGGACCTGGGGATTATCTGGCTGGGCAACTTCCTGGGCTGTATGCTCATCGCTGCCCTGGAACAGTGTACCAGCATCACCGGTGGGGTGGGGATTGACGCGGCGGCGGCTGGGCTGGTGGAGGGGAAGATGAATGCCTCTCTGTTGAGCCTCTTCGTTCTGGCCGTCCTATGTAATATCTGCATCTTCATCGCGGTGAACGGATATGCCAAGAACCCCCACCAGCTGGGGAAGTACTTATCCCTGTTTTTGGGGGTGACGGTGTTCATCCTCTGCGGCACAGAGCATAGTATTGCGGACATGTATTATTGGAGTGTGTCCGGGGTGCTGTACGACCAGCCGGGGGAATCCCTGCTGCGGATTGTGTTGGTGTCCCTGGGTAATGTGGTGGGCGGACTGTTCCTTCCCCTGGTGGAGAAGTGGAAAGCCTCCCTGGACGCCAAGGAGGCCGCCGGGGTCTCCTAACAATAGAACGCGGCGCTGGAATCCACCGTGTTTTTCTCAAGGGGTATAAATCCTTGCGCTTCCGGCAAACTATCTCGGAGAGCAGGCGGGGGCTGTTTAGAGATCAGCCCCCAGCTCCGGGAAGGAGAACGCCATGAAAGTCACTGTTGTGGACGGCTGTATCAGCTGCGGCCTATGCACCGAGGAGTATCCCGACCTCTTCACCATGAATGAGGACGGCATCGCAGAGGCGGTGGGTCAGGTGCCCCCCGGCAAAGAGGGTGATGTCCGCCAAGCGGTGGAGGACTGCCCGGTAAGCGTAATCAAAATAGAATGAAAGTACCGCCTCTTCGGAACGAAACGAAGAGGCGGTACTTTCATAAAGAAAGGGAAACTAGGACTTTTATCAATTTTCTTCTCAGAACAGCATGAATTATACGACAGAATCACCAAGATGTCAAGAGGAAAATCCGTTTTTTTTCCTCCAATTTGCAAGAACTCTGTCAAATCAGAGTTGCGATAGATTCCAGCCCATGATACAATAAAAAACCAGAAGGATTTGGGCGCAGGAGAAAGAGGCGCTAAAGTGTTTTGCGTATGGAGAAGGAAAAAAGTGATGCGTTGACTTTTCTTGGAGAATACAGTAAACTAGGAGTAGCTTTGCGCAGTCTGTCAAAAAGGACAGGAAAGAAACTGAGTTGAAAAAGGAGGCGGCGCAGATGAAAGGTAGGCGGTTCTTGGGCCTCATCCTGGCGGTGTTGCTGTTGTGTTCTACCACAGCGTATGCCACCGGCGGGACGGCATCTGATCCTCTGGTCTCCCTGGACTATTTGAATCATACATATCAAAATGACCTCATCAAGCAGGTGGCAGATCAGGTGGAGCGTGCGGTTTCCCTCTCGTACCAGCGGGCAGTGAGTCAGCTGGAAGCGGGAGGCGGCGTCAGCAACGTTGCCAGCAAGCGTTGCAGCCGTGGGGATCAGATCACCTTGTCCCAGGGGTCTGTGGTGATCCTCACCGCCGGTACTGCCCAGGGCTCTGCCATAGGTGGGGTATTCATTGATGCCACCACGGGGACAGAGGCCATGGAGCTGAGCCTGAAGGAGGGACACCGCTATCTGGTCAGCGAGGGTGCCACCGCCACAATCATGGTGCGCTCTGACGCGGCGGCATTCTTCTGGGAGGGGGAGAGTGTTGTCCAGGCTTCCGGAGAAAAGGCCACCCACTTTACAGACCTCCTCAGCACAGAGTGGTATTACACCTCCGCCTGCTATGCTTATGTCCAGGGTCTGTTCACCGGGGTGAGCAGCACCACCTTTGCCCCCCATTCCCCCGTCACCCGGGCCATGATGGCTACGGTGCTCTACCGTATGGCAGACCAGCCGGAGACCAGTGGCGAGTCCTCCTTCACTGACGTGCCCCAGGGCCAGTGGTATTCCGATTCTGTGGCCTGGGCGGAGGAGAACGGTGTAGCCAACGGCGTGGGAGACGGCCAGTTCAATCCTGACGGCAAGCTGACACGGGAGCAGATGGCGGTGATGCTGCGCAACTATGCCAGCCGATACCTTCAGGCGGACGTCTCTGCCAGCGACAATTTGAATCAGTTTGCGGACAAGGAAACGGTATCTGACTGGGCCAAGGAGGCCATGGGCTGGGCAGTGAGCGTGGGTATCCTCACCGGCCGGGACAACAGCGACTTGTACCCCGGCGGGGAGGCCAGCCGCGCGGAGGCCAGCGCCATGCTCCAACGCTTTCGGGATGCGCTGAAATGAAGATTACCTTTCTCTATCATAGTGCTTTCCTGGTGGAGCTGGATCACTGTACCCTGCTCTTTGACTGGTATGGTGGGACCCTACCGGCGCTTGACCGGACACGCCCCCTGTACGTCTTTTCCAGCCATCACCATGGGGACCACTATTCCCCAGAGATTTTTACCGCCCTGGGGATGGACAACGTGTGGTATATTTTGTCCAACTGCATCCGCCTCTCTGCCAAGAGGAAGCTGGCCCTGGGGATTTTGGAGGACCATGTGGTCCGCTTGGGGGCGGGGCGGGAAATAGACCTGGGACCCCTCCACGTTACGACCTTCCCCTCCACTGACGCAGGGGTGGCTTTCCTGGTGGAGGCGGAGGGCAAGGCCCTCTTCCATGCCGGGGATCTGAATTGGTGGCACTGGAATGGGGAGCCGGGAAGCTGGAACCAGGACATGGAGCGGGACTTCAAAGCCGCCTGTGCCCAGTTCCAGAACCGGGCGGTGGACGCAGCCTTTTTGGTCCTGGACCCCCGCCAGGAGGACGCCTACTGGTGGGGCTTCGACTGGATGATGCGGGCCCTCCAGGCCAAGGCAGTATTTCCCATGCACAGTTGGGAGGACTTTCCCATTGTCCAACGCCTGAAACGCCGGCCAGAGAGCCGGCCCTATCGGGACCGTATCCGGGAGATCTATTACAACGGTCAAAGCTTTTCTATGGAGGGATAGGGGCTATGACGCAGGAAGTGAAGCCGGTAAAAAAGCGGAGAGAGATGGATATGCTCCATGGCTCCCTGCTGGATAAGATATTGCTCTTTGCGCTGCCCCTGGCGGCCAGCAGTATCCTACAGCAGTTGTTCAACTCTGCCGATATCGCCGTGGTAGGCCATTTTGCCGGGCGGCAGGCTTTGGGGGCGGTGGGGAGCAACACTGCGGCCATCAACCTGCTGACCAACCTGTTTGTGGGCCTGTCTGTGGGGGCCAACGTAGTCATCGGCCACTTCATCGGCTTGGGGCGCAAGCGGGAGATCAAGGACGTGATCCATACCGTCATCAGCGTGGCGCTGCTCAGCGGCGTATTTTTGCTGGTGATTGGGCAGTTTTTGGCCAAACCCATCCTGCTGATTACCAACTCCCCATTGGATGTGCTCCCCTTGGCCACCATATACCTGCGCATCTACTTCCTGGGAATGCCCTTCGTGATGCTCTATAACTTTGGCTCTGCTATCCTGCGCAGCAAGGGGGACACCAAGCGCCCCCTCTATGCTCTGCTCCTGGCAGGGGTGGTCAACGTGGGATTGAACCTGCTCCTGGTGATTGTGTTCCACCTGGGGGTAGCCGGTGTGGGCATTGCCACGGTGTTGGCCAACGGGGTCAGCGCGGGGATGATCCTTTACTTCCTCACCCATGAGGAGGAGACCTTCCGCCTGGATTTGCGGAAACTGAGCTGGAACAGGGACTACTTTCTCCGGGTGTTTCGCATCGGGGCCCCGGCGGGGCTTCAGGGGATGGTGTTCTCCCTGTCCAATGTGTGTATTCAGACCGCCATCAATGGTTTCGGCTCCCAGGCGGTGGCGGGGTCGGCGGCAGCGGTGAACTTTGAATTTTTCACCTATTTCATGGTCAGTGCGTTTTCCCAGGCGGCGGTGACCTTCACCAGCCAGAATTTTGGGGCGGGGAATTACCAACGCTGCAAGAGGATTTTTCGCATTTGCATGGTAGCGGCGTTGGCGGCTACCCTCTGTATGAGTGCCGCCTTTGTAATTTTCCGCAACCCCTTCATCCGAATCTATACCCCGGAGGAGGACGTGATCCAATACGCCCTCGTCCGTATCCTCCACGTGGAGGTGTTTGCCTGTTTACCCTCCCTCTACGAGGTCTCCGGCAGTGCCTTGCGGGGGATGAACCACTCCCTGCTCCCAGCCCTGCTGACGGTCTTTGGCTCCTGCGTACTGCGGGTGCTGTGGCTGTTCACGGTGTTCCTTTGGGCGGGGCGGAGCTTTGAGGTTTTGATGAATGTCTATCCGTTCACCTGGGTGACCACCTCGGTGATGGTTCTGGCAGCTTATTTCATCATCCGCAAGCGGGAGTTCAAACAGCCGCCCCCCAAGGAGCGGGAGGTACTGGCAGAGGAGACTGCCGGGAAATAACAAAACAGACAAGCGGCCGGACCTGATTGGGGGCTTCGGCCGCTTTTTCCTGTCAAAAGGGAAAAGGATGCAAAAATGATGGCGGGAAGATGCACACTGACAGAATAAGCTGACCGAAGAGGGGAGGAGCAGACATGAATAAAATTCTGATCGCGGAGGACGAGGCCCCCATCGCCAACCTGATTTCCACGGCCTTGGAGGGGGCGGGCTACCACTGTACCTGGGCTGCTGACGGTGGGGCGGCGGCGGATCTGTTGGACACAGCCCCCTTTGACTTGGTCCTACTGGATATCATGCTGCCCAAGGCCGACGGCTATGAGGTTTTGGAGTATTGCAAGAGCTTAGATACGCCGGTGATTTTTCTGACTGCCAAGGGGACGGTCCAGGACCGGGTGAAGGGCCTGCGCCTGGGGGCGGAGGACTACATTACGAAACCCTTTGAGCTTATGGAACTGTTGGCCCGGGTAGAGACGGTGCTGCGCCGCTGTGGCAAAACTGGACGGGTGCTGTCCTTGCCCCCGGACATTGAGGTGGATACGGCAGGACGGGTGGTGAAGAGGGGGGGTGTTCCCGTAGCTCTGACGGCCAAGGAATATGACCTGCTGCTGCTGTTCCTCCAAAACAAAAACATCGCCCTTTACCGGGACCGCATCTATGAGCGGGTCTGGGGGGAGGAATTTTTGGGGGACAGCCGTACTGTGGATTTGCACATCCAGCGTATGCGTAAGAAACTGGGGCTAGAGAAGCGCCTGGTGGCAGTGTATAAGGTGGGTTACCGCTTGGAGGTGTGACGTGAAGCTCTATTGGAAGCTCTTTTGCAGCATGGTCATTGTCACGGTGCTGTCTTGCTCTGTGGGGGGATACTTTCTCATCGACGCCCAGTGGAGGAACTCTGTTGAGCGGGAGGCGGCTTCCCTCTATGAAATCAATGACTTGCTGCGCTATGCCTTACACCGGGAAATGGGGGCGTTTCCGCTATCCCCAGAGGGGTTGGTAGAGAAAGCGGGGAAGGTGGAGGTCACGGCCAGGGGCGGGACAGTACCCTACCGCCTCAGCGACAGCGAAGGCATGCACCAGGGGGGCAAAGGGAGCCTTCCCGTGCAGGCCACCCCTCTGGTCTCCCAGCTTGGGGAGGATCAACGGGGCTGGATGCTTCAGCGGGTGGGGGAGCGGACGTATCTCCACACTGCCAGTGCGTTGAAGCTGGTAGGGGGGACGTTGTATTTGGAAAACTGCCGGGATATCAGCGCCCTATTTTCCAACCGGGCGGAGCAGTATCGCAGCTTTTTTACCTTCATGTTGGCGCTGGTGGTGGGGGTGGCCCTGGTGTCGCTGCTGGTGTCCTACTTGCTGTTCCGTCCCCTGGGCCGCCTGTCTTCCGCTACCCGGCGGTTGGCGGAAGGGGTCTTGGCAGAGCGGGTCAGGGTGGACAGCGACGATGAGCTGGGCCGTCTTTCCCAGGACTTCAACACCATGGCAGCGCGAATTGAGGAGCAGGTCCAGGCCCTTACCGATGCCGCCCGCCGCCAGGAGGAGTTTATTGGGAGCTTTGCCCATGAGCTCAAGACGCCCCTGACCTCCATCATCGGTTATGCGGATTTGCTCTGCTCCCGCCCGATGGCCCCGGAGCAGGTCCAGGAGAGCGCTGGGTATATCTTCCGGGAGGGGCGGCGGCTGGAAGCCTTGTCCCAGAAAATGTTGGAACTCATCATCTTGGACCGGAGGGACTTCCCCCTGCGGGAGGTCTCTATGCCGGAATTTTTGGCCCTGGTAGGCGGGACCCTGAGCCCAGCCCTGGAAGAGGTGGGCATCCACCTAACGGTTCAGGCAGAACCGGGTCAGGTGCCATTGGAACCAGACTTGATGGAGATGGTCTGCCTGAACCTGTTGGACAATGCCCGGAAGGCCATGGAGGGCGGCGGGGAACTCCTGCTGAAGGGCTTTGTGGAGGGGGAGGGCTATTGCCTTCAGGTGAGGGACACCGGCAAGGGCATCCCGCCAGGAGAGCTGGCGCGGGTGACAGAACCCTTTTACATGGTAGATAAGTCCCGTGCCCGGGCCCAGGGGGGCGTAGGGCTGGGGCTGGCCCTGTGCCAGCGTATCGTGGCCCTCCACGGCGGCAGCTTGGCCTTGGAAAGCATTTGGGGGGAGGGCACTACTGTGACCATCCAGCTGAAAGGAGGGGGGACGGTGTGAAAATCCCAAAGAAATGGGTTCTGCTTTTGGGGACGATCCTGGTGGTAGTAGGTGCGGCGGTGCTGCCCCAGCAGATTTCCCAGGCACGGGACCGGGGGCTCTTTCATCAGGTCAACGCTGAGACGGCGACGGATACCCTTTTCTCCCCAGTGGGGGACCTGGCTACCCGTATAGAACTCCTGGCCCGATGGGAGTTGGAGAATGGGGCATTCACAGACGTTACAGACGGCAATGCTTCCCTGGGCACTTCCCAAGAAAATCTGCCCCAGAATATCAGCAAGGCGATGGACTATAGCTTGATGACACACAGTGATGACTTAGAGCAGCGGGCCTTAGATGCCCTCCGGGCCTTGGCAGCGGAAGTGCCCCCGATTGCTCCTCTGATTCCCCAGGAAATGCCGGAAATCGAAGGGGACCGGCAGAGCATCTTCGACTGGGACACTGGGGAAGCTGCCCACTTTATTCAATTCCGCTGGTTTGACCAGCGGGGTTGGACCTTGTTTATGACGTTGGATGAGGCCATGGAGAAGGTTGTCTCGCTGAGGATCTCTGGCCCCCAGCCTTCGGCGTGGGGGGTGGATGCCCAGGAAGCCATCATCCGGGGCTATCTGGACTACTTAGGGATGAGCGGGGAGACGCTGCACCGGGAGATGAAAGATAGCAGTGCCGTCAAGGTGATGGACACGGGATTTTACTGCCATATTTACCTGGGCCAGAACTTGTTCATCATCCAGCCGCTGATGAACCTGCCCGATGGATCGGTGGGAGTTGATGATGTGGGGACGAGAAAGTATGAGATCATATATTGGAATGGGAAGCCCATCACCAAAGTGGTGGAAATAGATGATACAGGATCGATGGAAAAACGGTAGGAAAATGACGCAAAAATGTGGGGGCTTTGATGGGAGCCTGTACTATCCTGGAAACAGTCAAAAGCTGCTTGTCCTACCTGAGGGGACAGGCAGAGTAAAGGAGTGTTTCCCATGGCAACTGTCTCCCAACGTGAGCCTGCGTACAGACAGCAGGATTCCTATGTATCCCCTCGGCCCAGCAGACGGCGGAAGCGCCGCTTGTCCCGCACCATCCTGCCCCTTTTGCTCCTGCTGGGAGCCAGCCTATTCCTAGGCGGCTTCCTTTTGGGGAAATCTACCGCCCTGGCGGCCGGTCCAACAGAGGCCTCTGACGCTGGGGGGGATATGGTGATTGTGACGTCTGGGGAGGAGGACGAGGTAGAAAGGGAGAGCTGGAAGTTGCTCCTGGTCAACCGGGACAACCCTCTCCCAGAGGACTTTGAAGTTCCAGCCTTGAAGCAACTACGCAACGGGCACGTCCTAGATGCCCGGGCCTATCCCGCGCTCCAAATGATGCTGGACGACGCCCAGGCGGCGGGCTTAGAGCCCTTGGTCTGTTCCTCCTACCGCAGCCAGGAGCGGCAGGAAGCGCTGTTTGAGCAGCAGGTCCAAAAGTGGATCGCAAAAGGCTACGGCAGGGAGGAGGCGGAGCAGCAGGCCTCCCGGTGGGTGGCGCTGCCGGGAACCAGCGAGCACCAGACTGGCCTGGCGGTGGATATCGTGGATGTATCCTACCAACTCCTGAACGAAAAACAGGAGAGCACCCCAGTCCAGCAGTGGCTGATGGCCCATTGTGCGGAATATGGCTTCATCCTCCGTTACCCCACGGACAAGAGCGACATCACCGGCATCGGCTATGAGCCCTGGCATTACCGCTTTGTGGGGGTAGAGGCGGCCAAAAAGATCATGGAGCAGGGGATCTGTCTGGAAGAATATTTGGCGTAAATGGAAACAAACAGAGCCGGTGGTTGGGAATCCCTAGCCATCGGCTCTGTATTTTTGTATTCGGTTTTTCAGGACGGCTCTGTGCTGGCAGCGGCCTTGGGTTTGTGGGCGCGGATGGTGCGCATGTTGACCATGTCGTATTGGCGCAGGAAGTCTTTCAAGTCAATGCCATGGTCCAGGTAATCCAGCAGGAGCAGGGCGCAGCCCCGGCTGTCGCTGCCGGCGTGGTGGTGGTCCAGGGAGATGTGGCAGTGCTCACATAGGGTGCTGAGCTTGTGGCCGGGGAGCTCTGGGTAGCAGCGGCAACCCATCTGGAAGGTGCAGGCGTAGGAGGAGATGCCCCGCCAGGGGATGTTGTAGTCCCGCAGGCACTTAGCCAGGACGCTCATGTCAAAGGGGGCATTGTGGGCGATGAGCAGGCCGCTGGAGAGCAGGGGGGCCAAGGTGGGCCAGAGCTCCGGGAAGGTGGGGGAGCCTGCCACCACGTTTTCGCTGAGCCCGGTGAGCTCGATGTTGAAGGGGTCGAAGTGGGTCTCCGGTTGTACCATGGTGTAGAACTCCTCCACAATCTGCCCATCCTCCACTACCGCTACGCCAATGGCGCTCATACGGTCGTTGGCCTTGTTGGGGGACTCCACGTCAAAGGCCACATAGCGGGTAGGGAGCTGTTGGGGGGAAAGGGAATCCTCCACCGTCTGGCCGGAGGCGTCCAGGAATGCCGCCAGCTTCATGGTAGAGCGGCAGCGGGGGAAGTTGGAGCAGCCGGCAAAGAGGCCGTATTTCCCCTGGCGCAGCAGATAGTGCCCCTGACATTTCTTGCATTTGACGTCCATACGCGACCACTCCTTTGTAAGCCATACCATTATAGGCTTCCTGTCGAGGGCTGTCAACCAAAAGGCGCGGCTTGACAGCATTTTTGCCCCATGCTATAATGCACCCAGCACAAATGAATCAAAAAGCGGACGGTGCCCCTGACCGCGTTCTGGACGCGGGGCCAGGGGGTAAAAGGGAAACAGGTGGGAATCCTGTACGAGCTCGTCACTGTGATTGGGGAATGCACGGCAAAGCGCCTGAGGGCGCGGCCACTGACCGAGGGGTTGGGAAGGCTGCCGGGTGTGTGGATCCATCAGCCAGGAAACCTGCCGTCTCGCTTGGTACAGGGAGCTTGCTCCCAGGTCACGAGTTTTTGGCCGTATCGTTTTCCCAGCATTGCCCCTTGGGCGGCAATGTTTGTTTTGCGATGCCTTTTGCTCTGTGGTGCAAAGGGTTTTTCTTTTGCCTATTGGGCCAGGGGCTTGATTTCTGTACTTTCCTGTGTAGAAATGATTGAGGAGGTACATACCAATGAGACGAGTCCTATCGACCCTGCTGGTGGCGCTGTTGCTGGTGAGCTTGCTGGCCTCTTGTGGGGATGGCAAGGAGGGCGTGGAAAACGCCGCGCCTGTCCCAACACCCGCGGAGGAGGAGAACTACAACACCGGGGATGCGTCCCTGGACAACACCCGCAACCAAGACGGGATAGGCCCGGATGAGCTCTTGGTGGTCAGCTTTGGTACCAGTTACAACGACAGCCGCCGCCTGACCATCGGTGCCGTTGAGGAGGCTTTGGAGGCCGCCTTTCCCGAGTGGAGTGTCCGCCGGGGTTTCACCAGCCAGATTATCATCGACCATGTGAAGTCCAGGGACAAGGTGAGCATTGACAATGTGGAGGAGGCCCTAAAACGGGCCATGGACAACAACGTTACCCGCCTGGCTATCCAGCCTACCCACCTGCTGGATGGCTTGGAGTACAACGAACTGGTGCGGGAGGCCGGGAATTATGCTGACGCGTTCCAGGGCTTGGCCATCGGGAAACCCTTGCTCACCAGTGACCAGGACTTCCAGACTGTGGCGGCAGCCATCACCAAGGCCACCAAGGCGTACGACGATGGCAAGACGGCTATCTGCTTTATGGGCCACGGAACCACGGCGAAGTCGAACGATGTGTATGCTAAGCTTCAACAGGTGTTGGAGGACCAGGGGGCTGCCCACTATTATGTGGGTACAGTGGAGGCCGCACCCACCGTGGAGGATGTGCTCACCAGGGTCAAAGCTGGGGCGTACACCCGTGTGGTGCTGATGCCCCTGATGATTGTAGCCGGGGACCATGCCAACAATGACATGGCCGGGGACGATGCGGATTCCTGGAAGTCTGTCTTTGACGCGGCAGGGTATGAGGTGGTCTGCCTGGTCCAGGGCTTGGGTGAGCTGGAAGAAATCCAAGCCCTGTTGGTGGAGCACGCCCAGGCGGCGATCCAATCTCTGAATCCATAAGAAAAGAGGGGAACTGTTATGAGAGAAAATAAACTGCGTTGTATCCTGGCCTGTCTGTTGGCCCTGCTGTGCCTGGCAGGCTGTGGCGGGGAACCGAATGCTGGCAGCCAAGTGGCAGGGGAAGCGGATCTGGCCACACCGGTGGAGCTGGACACCCAGGGTTTGACCCCTGTTACTGGGGCGGAACTACTGGATGGGGAATATGACATCCAGGTGGAGTCCAGCTCGTCTATGTTCCAAATCCAGGCCTGTACATTGACTGTGAAAGACGGAGAAATGACCGCCGCCATGACCATGGGGGGCACTGGCTATCTCTATGTATACATGGGGTCGGGGGAGGAAGCTGCGGAAGCAGAGGAATCGGCCTACATCCCCTTTACGGAGAATGCCGACGGCAGCCATAGCTTTGTCGTACCTGTGGAAGCTTTGGATCAAGCCACCTCCTGTGCGGCGTTTAGCAAGAAAAAGGAGCTGTGGTATGACCGCACCCTGGTGTTCCGTGCCGATGGACTTCCGGCCCAGGCCTATCAAACCCCCAAGGAGCAGGTGACCGTTCAAAGCTTGGCCCTGGAAGATGGGGAATATACCGTAGAAGTTACCCTGGACGGCGGTTCCGGCCGGGCCAGTGTGACCTCCCCAGCGGCGGTGAAGGTGGAGAACGGAGAGGCTATCGTTACCCTGGAGTGGGGTAGCGCGAACTACGATTACATGGTGGTGGAGGGGGAGAAATACCTTCCGACCAATACCCAGGGTAACTCCACCTTTGCAATCCCCCTGCCTTGCTTTGACGCCCCTGTGAAGGTCATTGCGGACACGGTGGCCATGAGCACGGCCCAT
Source organism: uncultured Oscillospiraceae bacterium (assembly GCA_910584805.1). Taxonomy (GTDB): domain Bacteria; phylum Bacillota; class Clostridia; order Oscillospirales; family Oscillospiraceae; genus Evtepia. Next base: position 11,337 of record CAJUCB010000007.1, on the reverse strand, counting down.
GAAATCGAATATACCTTGACCTTTGCCTCGGAAAGCTTGCAGGCTGTGTCATGAAAAGGTATCCCAGCCTGCCCATAGCCATGGTGCTCCTTCTACTGCTCCTTACCGCTGCCTGCGGGGGAGGGGGAGATGATGGGACAGAAACGCCGCCCCAAGCTGCTGAGACAGTGGCCTGGGACACCATGGAGCCAAACCATCACATGGAGCTGCGGTACGCCCAGCAATTTGACGTGGCGTTCTATCCTGGGGACTATGCCTTGATTACCATAGAGGACAGTGGCCGCTATCTCCTGGTACCAGAGGGTAAGGCAGTGCCTGGGGGCTTGGAGGAGGACATCGTGGTGCTGCAACAGCCCTTGGGACGCATCTATCTTGCGGCCTCCTCTGCCATGGATTTTTTCCGCCAGATCAATGCCTTGCACCAGGTATGTATGACCAGTACGGAGCGGGATAACTGGCGCCTGCCAGAGGTGGTGGCGGCCCTGGACAAAGGGGACATGCTCTATGTGGGCAAGTACAGTGAGCCAGATTATGAGCGCATTGTTACCGAGGGCTGTGACCTGGTGGTGGAATCCACCATGATCCACCACAGCCCCAAGACCTTGGAACAGTTGACAGCCCTGGGACTGCCAGTGATGGTGGAGCGTTCCAGCTACGAACCCCACCCCCTGGGGCGGATGGAGTGGGTCCGGCTCTATGGCCTGCTCACAGGTAGGAGCCAGGAGGCGGACAACTGGTTTGACCAGGAGTTGGAACGCTTGTCTGCTGTCTTGGAACAGGAGAGCGGGGAGCAGACGGTGGCGTTTTTCTACATCACCGCCAACGGTGCGGTCAACGTGCGTAAGCCGGGGGACTATGTGGCGAAGATGATCCAACTGGCCGGGGGGCGCTATGTGTTCTCTGATCTGCCAGGGGAGGAAAACGCCTTGTCCACGGTGAATATGCAAATGGAGGCGTTCTATGCGGAGGCTTGGGACGCGGACTATTTGATTTACAATAGCGCCATTGACGGAGAATTGGAGACCATTGACCAGCTGGTTGAAAAGGACGAGCTGTTGGCAGATTTCAAGGCGGTGCAGGCAGGGAAGGTCTGGTGTACTGGGAAGAGCATGTTCCAGCAGACCACCGCTGTGGGGGATATCATCTTGGACATCCACAACATCGTCAGCGGACATGCCGAAAAGGGTGCGGAGCTGAATGTCCTGTACCGCTTGACCTAGCAAGAGACAAAAGGGAGAGGGAGCATGAAACAGAACCGACGATACGCCCTGGACTATCTGCTCTTGCTGCTGCTGTTGGCGGTGCTGCTTCTGCTGGGGATTTTCGCGGGCAGTGTGGCCTTGGAGCCAGAGCGGGTTTTGGCTATCCTATTAGGGCGGGAGCAGGGTACCCCCCAGGCGCAGGTCCTACTGCGCAGCCGCCTGCCCCGGGTATTGGGCTCGGCCATCTTAGGCGGGGCGCTGTCGGTGGCGGGGTTCCTCCTTCAGACCTTTTTTGCAAACCCCATTGCGGGCCCCTTCGTGCTGGGGATTTCCTCCGGGGCGAAGCTGGTGGTGGCCCTGGTGACCATTGCTGCGTTGAGCCGGGGGATCGTACTGGGTTCGGTGGCATGGATTGTGGCGGCTTTTGTGGGCTCCATGATCTCTATGGGCTTCGTCCTGTTGATTGCAGGGCGGGTGAAGAGCCGGTCCATGCTCATCATTTGCGGTGTAATGATTGGCTACATCTGTTCCGCCATCACCGATTTTGCGGTGAATTTTGCCGACGACAGCAACATCGTCAACCTGCACAACTGGTCCATGGGCAGCTTTTCCGGCCTGTCCTGGGGAAACCTGCGCACAATGACGCCGGTGATAGCGGTGGCGATGCTGTGTACGCTCCTGCTGGCGAAGCCCATGGCAGCGTATCAGCTAGGGGAGAGCTACGCGGCCAATGTGGGGGTACGGATCAAGTCCTTCCGGGTGGCGTTGATCCTCCTCTCCGGCCTCCTCTCCGCCTGTGTGACTGCCTTTGCGGGGCCCATTTCCTTTGTGGGTATTGCGGTGCCGCAGTTGGTGAAGGGGCTGTTCCATACGGCTAAGCCCCTGGTGATTTTGCCGGCCTCCTTCCTGGGGGGGGCGGTGTTCTGCCTGTTGTGCGATATGATCGCCCGGACGGTCTTTGCTC
>CAJUCB010000007.1:1306-9161 GCA_910584805.1 uncultured Oscillospiraceae bacterium | reverse complement strand
TCTGTGACCGCACTGTTAGGGGCGCCTGTGGTCATTGCAGTGATGCTGCGCCGCCAAAGGATGTGAGGGATATGGATCAGCCAGTGTTACACACCCACCACCTGGAGGTGGGCTATGGGGGCAAGGCTCTGTTGGAAGAGGTCTGTCTAGCGGTGCATCCTGGGCAGATTCTCACTCTCATCGGGCCCAACGGCGTGGGGAAATCGACGCTGTTAAAGACACTCTCCAAGCTGCTGGCCCCTGTGGGGGGCGCGGTTCTGCTACAAGGAAAGGAGTTGCGCCAACTGCCGGAACGGGAGCTGGCGTTGCAGCTATCCATCCTCACCACAGAGCGGGTGATGCCGGAGCTGATGCGCTGTGAGGAGGTGGTGGGTACGGGGCGCTATCCCCACACCGGGCGATTAGGCCTGCTCACTCCGGCGGATCGGGCCCAGGTGGACGCGGCTATGGAGCTGGTGGGGGTGCAGGCGCTAAGGGATCAGGAGTTCCGCCGCCTGAGCGATGGCCAGCGCCAGCGGGTGATGCTGGCCCGGGCGATTTGCCAGGAACCTCAGGTGATGATCCTGGATGAGCCCACGTCCTTTTTGGATATTCGCTACAAATTAGAGCTTTTGGAACTGTTGAAAAAGCTGGTCCGCAGCCGGGCGTTGGCTGTGGTCATGAGTCTGCACGAGTTGGATTTGGCACAAAAGGTATCCGATCTTGTCCTCTGTGTAGGCGAGGGGGGAATCCAGCGCTGGGGGACACCGGAGGAGGTGTTTGCCGTCGGTTATATCCACCAGCTCTACGGCGTGACCCAAGGCAGCTTCCAACCCAGCTATGGCAGCCTGGAACTCCCTGCTGTGACAGGGGTGCCAGAGGTGTTCGTCCTTGGCGGTGGGGGCAGTGGGATTCCCGTCTACCGCCGCTTGCAGCGCCAGGGCATCCCCTTTGGGGCGGGGGTACTTCAGGAAAACGACCTGGACCTCCCGGTGGCCCAGGCCCTGGCAGCGCGGCTCATCACAGAGCGGGCCTTTGAGCCCATCGGCCCAAGGGCGTTGGAGGAGGCCGCTGCGGTAGTGGGGCAGTGCCGGCGGCTGATTTGTTGTGTAGAGCACTTCGGGACCATGAATGAGGGCAACCGCCAACTGTTGCAGCTGGCGCAGCGGCGGGGGATTTCGGTGGAGATGGATGGATCGGGCAGCTGTTGAAAGGAAAAACGCCCACCAAACAGGCTTGTATTTTCGGTCCTATTTTTCTGATGAAACGGTTTTCCGGGTAACATCCCTGAATTCGGGATAATTCGACGGGGTGGAAATATACTTCCTAGCACTTTCGCCATATTTTCTTTATGCTAGAAGCAAGAAAGGAGGTGTGAGCGATGGCTGTTTCGCCACTCCTGAGACATGATATCCTGAAGCGGGAAATAAAAGCACGGAAGCTGACAGAGGAAGCCTTTGCAGAGCAGTTGGGCATTACCGACCGGCATTTGCGCAACCTGATCACCAAGGACACAAATTCCTCCTGTTCCGTGGTCTACAGGATCAGTAAGGTGCTGGAAATCCCCATGGAAGTGCTGGTGGCACCCCGGACAGATGAGAATCCGTGAGGGAGGAAAAGGGGCAGCCATGTCCCTGGGAAGCGTATTGGTTTTTTGATTTGAATGGTGCAAACCCACAGGTGGAGCAGGTTCCGCCTGTGGGTTTGTGCGTGAAGTGGTCAATTTTAGGAAATGGAGACAGGCACCGGGGAATAGAGTAGAAGATAGGAGGTGCTGCCAATGATTTCAGCATGGCTTATGCTGCTGCTCAATACGGTCTGCTTTCCCCTGAGGCTGGGCAATACCGGCTCCTTTCCCCGGCCCTTGAAAGCGGAAGAGGAGCGGGAATACTTAGCACGCTTTGCCCAAGGGGACATGGAGGCTAGGAACAAGCTCATTGAGCACAATCTTCGCCTGGTGTCTCACATACTGAAGAAATACTATGTCCAGGCCAGTGACCAGGATGACTTGCTCTCCATCGGGACCATTGGGCTCATCAAGGGGATATCTACCTTCAAGCCGGACAAAAACGTCCGCCTGGCCACCTATGCCAGCCGCTGCGTAGAGAACGAGATTTTGATGTACTTCCGCAGCCAGCGCAAGTACCAGGGGGACGTCTCCCTCTCCGATTCCATCGAGTCCGACCGGGAGGGCAATGCCCTGTCTCTGATGGATGTGATCAGCGTGGACGACGATATGCTGGAAAACCTGGATACCCGGGACTCCTGCGCCAAGGTCCGCCAGTGCGTCCAGAGTTGCCTGACCCCGCGGGAGGCTAAGGTGGTCACATTGCGCTATGGGCTGGACGGCGAGGGCCCCCGTACCCAGCGAGAGATTGCTGCCGTCTGCGGGATCAGCCGGTCTTATGTTTCCCGGCTGGAAAAGAAGGCCTTGGGGAAACTGCGGGAGGGGATGGAACGGTGATCTACAGCACCAGGGAGGGGAGGCATCTCACGGCAGCTGCCCGTCCCCTCCCTGGGTGCGGATCAGGGCCAGCTTTTCCTGCCGGCTCAACTGTTTGATGGCCCACTCCCTGGACATGGCCGCCTGCTTCGTGGGGAACCGCTCCCAATAGACCAGTGCCACCGGACGCCGGGTGCGGGTGTATTTGGCACCCCGCCCGGCATTGTGGGTGGACAGCCGTTTTGCCAGGTCATTGGTCCAGCCGGTGTATAAGCTGCCGTCTGCGCAGCGGAGGATATAGGTAAAACTCTCCATGGTCTCCCCTTGCGTTCTTGAAAACTTTCCTGTAAAATATCCTTTACCGTGAAAATTCCGGCGGATACATTCGTCGTACCGCAAAAGGAGACAAGCTCTTTTGAGATAAGACCCCTGTATCATACGGCAGTTTTCCTAAATTTTCAAGAAAAAGGATCGGGAAGAATGAAAAATTATTTAGAAAAGGAGCTGTTGGTTTCCGCAGCCTATGTGGATCGTGATTGCGAGATGGGGCCCTTCCACGCCTCCCTCCTCTTTCAGGACGGTATGACGGAGCTGTTCCATCAATACGGCTGTGATGCTGTGGGCATGAGCCAGAGCCATGGCATGGTCTGGGCCGTGGTTCGAAGCAAGCTGTGCTATGACCGCATCCCTCGCTGGATGGAACAGGTGCGCCTCCGGGCGTTCCCGGTGAAGCTTACCACCTTGGCGGTCCATCTGGACAGCCAGGTGGAGGCTTTGGACGGGACGCCCTTGGTCCGCTGCCGCCAGGAGCTGTGCCCAATCGACGTGGCCAACCACGCTATGGGCCGTCTCAATGCCACGCCCTTCCCCCAGGACATTGAACTGTTGCCCCCGGTGGTGACGGAGCCCTTCCGGCGGCGCAAGGTGGTGTTGGAGGAAATGGAATTGGCATACCGGCATCAGGTTCGCACCATGGATACAGACATGAACAGCCATATCAACAATGTGGCCTATGTGCGCCTGGTCGCCGATGCCTTTCCCTCTGGGTTCTGGGACAAGCATCAGGTCAAGACCTTTGATATCCAATATGCCAACGAGGGCCGTGAGGGGGAAGCGCTGGAAATCTTGCACCGGCAGGAGGGACAGGAACACATGGTTTTTGTCCGGGCAGGGGAGCGGACCTTGGCAAAGTCCTTCCTACAGGTTCAGGAGAAGTAAGCCTTCTGTGTGACCGGTAGCTTCTAGCCCTGTCGGGAAGTGGGTGAAGAAGGGGAAGAAAAACTTTCCGGAAACCTTGCAATCTCAAGGGAAATCCGCTACACTACAGGGAGAACTTCTGCCTTGAGGCGCAAAGTGGCCCTGTCCCTTTGCCGCTTCCGGGTAAATGTACTGGGGAGACCCCCCACAGGAGGAACGAGAGATGAGGAAACGAGGGAAAAAGGCTGCGGCTGCGTTCCTGGGAACGCTCCTGGCCTTGGGCAGTATGGTGTCCGCTTCGGCGGCCTTTGCGGACTTTACAGATGTGCAGGACCATTGGGCGAAGGATACCTTGCAGCAGGCCTATGAGAAAGGGCTTATGTCCGGCAGCGGGCCGGCCACCATGGCCCCCAACGATAGCATCACCACCGCCCAGGCGGTAACCATCCTCTGCCGGGTGCTCAATGTTACCGGGCAGGCGGACATCAGTGACTTGGATATTCCCCCAAACGCCTGGTATCGGGACTATGCTGCCAAGGCCATCTATGCAGGGCTGTTGGATAAGGATATGGCAGCTTCCCTCAACGAACCCATCACCCGTGGGGATGCATTCTGCCTCTTTGGCCGGGCTTTCCAGGTGGTGGGGGCGGTGCCGGACCTGTCTGTGCTGGATGCTTTTTCTGATACCGCCTTGCTCACCGGTGAGACCCAGCGGGCGGCGGCAGCTTTGGTGAGCAGAGGGGTGGTCTCCGGTGTGGACGGAGGGCTTCAGCTCCAGCGGAACCTAACTCGCGGGGAGTTCGCCACCATCCTGTTCCGCCTGGCGGATGAGTATACCACTGCCTATGGCTATGGAGGCCAGGGGAACCAGGGGGCGGTCCTCTCTGGGAACGCTGCCTTGAACGGCTTGCAGGTGAAGAACCTGTGGCTGGATCAGAGTGCCTCCAACGTGAGCCTGCTGAACATGACGGCAGACCTGGTGGTGGTCCGCTCTGAGCAGTTGGAGTCCTTCCAACTGGACGGCACCAGTCAGATTGGCACCCTTGTCCTGGCGGCCAAGGGCGACGTGCTCCTGAAACATCCCGCTTACTGCCAGGTGGATACCCTGGTGGTGGCCGAGGGTAACGGCAAGGTGGACCTGCGCACAGATATCCCCCAGGTGGAGGTCACTGGCAGCGGCCGCACCGTGGAGCTGAGCGGCAACCTGGATCGTTTGATGGTCTCTGGGAGCGGGAACACCATCACGTTGGCCAAGGGATGCACGGTGAAGGACATCGCGTTCACCGGGGGAAACAATACCCTGAAACTGGACGGGAAGGCAGAGAGCCTCCTGCTGTCTGGCCGGGACAACAAGGTCAATGGCGGCGGCCGGGTGGACGACGTGACCTTACATACCCAACATTACCAGCTCAATGTCTCCAAGGGTAACGTGACCAAGTGGACAAACTTCGATATCAGCGGGGTGGAGCTGAAGCTGAATGCCCCCAGTGCCCTGCCAGCCGGGGAGACCTTGCGGGCCACCGCAAGGCTGACTGTGCCGGAGGAAGACAAGGGCAAGCTGTGTACCATTTCCTGGTATCTGAATGGGGAGTGTATGCAGGAGCAGAAATTGCTTCTAGGCCAGGAGGACCCCGTCTGTGCCATCACGCCCAACTATACCCACGATTTGAAACAGGATGCGGAGTTGAAAGCGGTCCTGACCTTTGAAAACACCGACGGAGACCGTTACACCCAGGAGGACAGTGACGAAATCTATTTGGATACCTTTGCCGACTTGGGCCTGGCGGACGCTGTAATTACAGTGTCCCTGCCGGAGCAGCTGGCAGCAGGGGAAACCCTCACGGCTACTGCTGCGGTGGAGACTCCGGAAGCCGGGCAGCAGTGTACTGGCCACTGGTATGTGGACGGCAAAGAGGTGGCCACAGACAGCTTTGTCCTAGGCGGAGGCCCAGCCAGCTTGTCCTACCGGTATGACTACTATTACGGGATGCCTGAGACCAGCACTGTGACCTATGCCCTGACCTATACCACCCAGGACGGCCGGGAGCAGAAGGTGGACGGCAGCGCCAGCTTGGCCTTGGAGAATTTTGAGGACAACGGCATCGCCCGGGCTACGGTCTCCCTTAATACCCCTGGGACCCTGCCGGCAGGGCAGCCGTTGGAGGTCACAGCCAATATCAACTATCCCGAAGCAGGGAAGCACTGCATTGGGGAGTGGTATGTAGATGGCAACAAGGTATCCACCCAGAATATCCTTCTGGGCCAGGATATTCCCAGGCTCAGCCATACGTATACTTACACGGAAACCATGAACACCGCCTCTACCATACGCTTTGTGCTCAGCTATACCACCTTGGATGGCCGGGCCCAGCAGATTGAGGCCACCAGCAACCTTACCCTGGAAAACTATGACTATCTCTACTACCATGGCCTGACGGCGGAGGATGTGCTGCGCACCGTGACCAGCCGTTATGCCGGGAACTACACCTTTGCTTGGGCTGCCAATAACGACTATCCGGCGGAGATCAAAAAAGCATGGGTAAACTTGAAGGGCTATTCCAGCCAGACTGAATATCTGGTCTGGGTGAACCTGACCTATCAGCGGGTGAACATTTTCACAGGTTCCCAGGGGAATTGGGACATTGCCCGCTGCTGCCTGTGCGCCTCTGGCAAGGCCAGCACGGCCACGCCACGGGGTGTGTACACCACCTCCTATAAGCAGTCCTATTGGAACTATGGCTCCTACTACTGTGGGCCCATTGTCCGCTTCAACGGGACTTCCGGCTTGGCTTTCCACTCCCGCTTGCAGTATTGGCCCATGAACTCGGACCGTTATTACGATGCCAGCATCGGCTACCCTGTCAGCCACGGCTGCCTGCGGATGTACAACGACGATATCTGGTATATGTATAACAACATCCCCAGCGGGACTACCGTGGTGGTCTATTGATGGAACCTTTCGATTTCCCATAAACTTTCGCGCCCCCGAACAGCTGTTTTGTTCGGGGGCGCGTTTGTTATCTCAGGAAACGCTGTCCGGAGGGAGCTCCAAGGCGCGGACTACGAAGGTCTCATAGATTCGGCGCAGGTAGTTCCAGGTGGATTGGTTCAAGGAGCCGCAGACCTCACAGCTGCTGCACCGCTGTAGCCAGCGCAGGTTTTCAGCGGTGGCCTGGTCCAGCCAACCGGAGGGCGGGGCTGCCTGTACGCCGTCCAGACGCTCAGACAGGGCAGAGAACATCCCCTGGATGGGGAAGAGCAGGAGGGAGAATTCCCCTGGGGAGACGGCCCAGCCAGCGACCTGGGCGTAAAGGCACACCGGCTGGGGGGGCTTGGAGGGGCGCATCAGGTTGATGTAGGCTTTCGTCAGGGCTTCCCAGGTGGCCGCGTCTACGATCCCCGTCACAGGGAGCTCTTGGCTGCGCTGGAATATCATCACCGCCTCCATGGTGGATTCCCCAAAGACGCCATCCGGTTGCAGCTTGGGTAGGTTTGGGAGCTCTGGGGACAGGGCGTTGAGCATCCGTTGCAGGCTGACCACAGGAGCGGTGGGGTTGATGTAATTGCTCATAGGGATACCCTCCTCTCCGTGTCGGTCTGGCCATAACGTATGGGCAGAAGCCCACTTTCCCGGACGGCTTCCAGAGTGCTTTCCAGCTCGTCGATGGAGAAGGCCACCCCCTCGGGGCTGTCTGGGAAGAAGTTGGGGTTGTTGATTACCGTCTCGTTGATTCCACGGTAGCGGTTCACCAAGGCCAGCCACGTGGCCTCGTCCACAACCCCGGTCTCTGGCAGGCCAACGTCCCGCTGTAGGGCTAGGACCGCTTGCAAGGTCTCATTGCCAAAGATCCCGTCAATGGTGACAAAGGGGATGACCACATTGAACTGGGACAGCATGGACAACATGTATTGCAGCAGGGAAACCTGGCTGCCTGTCTGGCCGTAGGTGGTGGGGGCAGTGTAGGTGAAGTCTACGAAGTAATAGGTCTGTCCCAGGCTGACCAGCTCAGAGAGCCGCAGGACACTGGTGTAGAGCTGCACCATCATATACCAGGTAGAACGGCCGATGATGCCGTCTGCCGTGAGGTTGAAGATGCCCTGGAAGATGCGCACAGTCTTTTCCATGGTGGCAGTGAACACCCCGTTTACCGGCTGAATCCTTGGAATGGCAGGATAATTTTCGGCGATGCGATTGAGCATGATCTGGGCGATGCGTATGTATGGCCCGGTATCCCC
>CAJUCB010000007.1:0-1276 GCA_910584805.1 uncultured Oscillospiraceae bacterium | reverse complement strand
GCCTGGATAAGAGTACTGGATATCCTGGAGGGGGGCATTGGGTACCAGTTCAATGTCCTGCCCATAGTAGTAGCGCAGGATTTCGACGGAATTGAACCCATCCTGGGCCAAGGTCTGGCTGCCCCATTGGGAAAGTCCCTCACAGAAGGAGGTGGTGCCGTTGCAGAACTGGGCGGCCAAGGGTTCCACAAAGCCTTGGCGGCGGATATAGGTGTTGAAAATCTCGTCCACCAACTCGCTGATGTTCTCAAAAATGGTACGACCCTTGATGAAACGCTGGTCATAGGCAGTGGTACCAGTAATGTTAAAGTGATAGCCCCGGCTGGGGTAGAACTCCGTGTACACCCGGTTCAAGGCAAAGGATACCTGGGCCAGGATGTTGGCCCGTAGGGCGGCGTGTTCCCAAGTGGGATAAATCTCACTGGAAGCGACATTTTTTATGTAGTCTCGGAAGGAGACGGTGACGTTTTCCGCGTCGCTGTCTGGTGTCCCCAAGTGGACAGTGATATAGGTGGGGATATAAGGAGTGACGATGGGGGGCATGTGTGGCCTCCTTTCCTATAGGTTTTGAGGGGGGATGTTGACCTCCTGGGATGGCCTCCCGCCGGCTTCCGGCAAGGGGATGAGAGGCAGGTTCTGAATGCTGGATATCCCAGGAAAGACCTGGATGTTCTGCACCACCAGGAGCTGGTAACCCGGGAGCTCTGCCCAGATATCGAAGAGGGCATAGGGAGTGGGGCGGTCGGGTCCCTGGCTGTTGGAGAGGTCCGGGGTGGGTACAGTGACAGGCAGGGTGTTCCCGCTGCGGTCACTGATCTGGACATTGATGAGCTGGGGGATGGCTGTCTCACTCCTTCTGAGGATGGAGACGGTGACGTTTTCCAGGGGAAGCTGTCCCCGGCTGGTGAAGGTACGGGTGATGATGGTACCGGTGTTGGGCATGGAAAAAACCTCCTTTCTATTCAGCCTATGCACCGGGGGAGACGGCGTTGCTAAGAAAAAAACTTGCAATCTGGTACATTCTGTGGTAAAATACCAGTCGATTCCGTACGGGGAGGGACGCAGGGCCTTGTGTCTGCTGGGCAGATTGGCCCTGGGGATGAGTACCCCGGAGGCACCAACTAAAACAATTCAGGAGGAACAATCAAATGGCAGTCGTATCTATGAAGCAGCTTCTCGAAGCAGGTGTCCACTTCGGGCACCAGACCCGCCGCTGGAACCCCAAGATGGCCACCTACATCTACACCGAGCGCAACGGCATCTATATCGTTGACCT
>CAJUCB010000006.1:53574-54949 GCA_910584805.1 uncultured Oscillospiraceae bacterium | reverse complement strand
TTCGGCGGGCGTTACCCGTTATCCTTGCCCTGTGGAGCCCGGACTTTCCTCATGGACGGCCTTTCGGCCTGGCCACGCGGCTGTCCAGCTTGCTTGCCTTTTTATTTTACCGAATCCCGCGCCCCTTGTCAATCGCTTTTATCCAGAGTCTTTGAAAAGCGAAAACAAAACTGCCAGCCCCCATCCCCTCCGTTCCTCCCGTTCTCCTTTATTGTCCCCTGTTCCTGCTTGTTCACATGCCCTCCCAGAAAAAGATAGCCTTTTCTTGTGCATTGTGCTAAAATAAGGGAGATTCCCGTCGCCCCCCGATGAGAGAAAGGAAAACAGTATGGAACAAATACACCAAATCCGTTGCTGCAATGTGAACTGCTTTTTGCTCACCAAAGGAGAGGCCGGCATCCTAGTGGACACAGGGCGCAGCGCCCACCGGGGCACCATCCTAGCCGCCTGCAAGCCCTACCATATCTCCTTGATTGTCCTCACCCACGGCCATATAGACCACGCGCAAAATGCCGCATTCCTTTCCCAAGCCCTCCATTGCCCGGTGGCAATGGCCGAAGAGGACGTGGAACTGCTCACAGACAACCTAGTGCAGCCCTTGAAGTCCCGTGGACTGTTCGGCAAGCTGCTCCTGTCCATCTCTCTGCGCAGCATGGAACGAGACCTGATTGAGTCCTTTACCCCTGCTGTACTTCTAAAGGATGGTGCTTCCCTCCAAGACTATGGTATCGACGCAACCATCCTCAGCCTCCCAGGCCACACCAAGGGCTCCATCGGCGTGGATGCGGGTGAGGCAGGCGTTATTGTGGGCGACGCGCTGATGAACTTCCTCTCCCCTACGATATCCCTACTCTACCATGACAAGCAGGCCCTGCTGCAAAGTGCCCAAACCCTCAGCGCCCTTGGCCCTCGCCAGGTCTATTTCGGCCACGGAAAGCCCGCAGCAAACAGGTCGTGGGTGTGAGCCTTCCATAATTGGTAAGTCCTATATAAAAAATGCTTCCAGGCGGCAAAGCACCTGGAAGCATTTTCGTTTTTTACTGTGTTCAACCCTGATAGCGGTTGAATCCCCGGCGCTTGTGTTCGCTCCGGCTGTGGTATCGGTCGATGATGGCCTTATCCTTTTCTTCCGCCTCTCCCGTCTGGATATAGCGGTCGATGGCCGCATAGGTGACCCCCATATCCTCCTCGTCCGTCTGCCCCTCAAAGAGGCCAGCAGAGGGGGCCTTGGTGATCACCGCCTCCGGCGCTTTCAGGTAACGCAGGAACTCAAAGACCTCCGTAGCTGTCAGGTCCGCAATGGGGTTCAGGTCGTAAGCGCCGTCCCCCCATTTGGTGAAGTAGCCCATGTAGTACTCGCTGGCATTGCCGGTGC
>CAJUCB010000006.1:47895-53564 GCA_910584805.1 uncultured Oscillospiraceae bacterium | reverse complement strand
AAGGGTAATCATCCGCAGACGGGGGGCGATGTTGGCGATGGCAGCGTCATTGAGGGTGGCCACCTCCGAGACAGTTTGCATCAGCAGTTCCTTCTGGGCCGTCAGGTCGATGAGACGGGTCTTGATGCCAAACTGATCTGCCACTTCCATTCCATCGTCCTTGTCAATGGTAAAGTTACGCTTGGAGCTGCAGGGCAAGATGATCCCCTCGGTATTCTCGCAGGCCATCTTGCACAGGATGCCCACCAGGGCGGAGTCCTTCCCCCCGCTGTTGCCAAAGAGGATGCCATCGGCGTGGGCCTCCTCCAAGGACTGGCGGATAAAGGCGATCCGCTTCTCGGTTTCTTTTGCATAGTCACGCATGGGCTATTTCCTCCTAATCTATCGCCTATACCGCCGTTATTCCACGGTGACGGATTTTGCCAGGTTCTTGGGCTTATCGATGTCGCAGCCGTTGGCCTTTGCCATATAGTAGGCAAACAGTTGCAGGGGGACAATCTCCGGCAGGGTATTCAAGAGCTGATGGGTCCTGGGAATCAAGATCACATCATCCGCCTCGTCGAAAATCTCCCGGTTCCCCTCCAACACCACAGCCAAAACCTCTGCACCCCGAGCCTTGACCTCACGGATGTTGCTGAGCATTTTGTCCAAAAGCTCCTCATAGCAGGCTAGGGCAATCACCGGCCGATCTTTCTCAATGAGGGCAATGGTCCCGTGCTTCAATTCCCCGGCGGCGTAGGCCTCCGAGTGGAGATAGGAAATCTCCTTGAGTTTTAGGGAACCCTCCAAGCAGGCGGCAAAATCCAGGTTCCGGCCGATGAAAAACAGGTTGTTGTGGCCGTGGTACTTCTCCGCCAGCTCCGGCAGCTTGGGATTCTGGTCAATGGAGCGCTGCACCAACTCTGGGAAGCTGCGGATGGCCTCCACCAGGGCCTTGTACTCCCCATCTTCCAGTCTGCCCAGGCGACGGGCCAGATAAACCGCCAGCATATCCACTACCGCCACCTGGGTGGTATACCCCTTGGTGGTGGCCACGGCGATCTCAGGCCCAGCCCAGGTATAAATCACGTCGTCCGCCAGGCGGGCGATGGTGGAACCTACCACGTTGACGATGGCCAGAATCCGGGCCCCGCGGGCCTTGCACTCCTTCATGGCGGCGATGGTGTCCGCCGTCTCCCCGGACTGGGAGACCACCACCAAAAGGGTGTTCTCATCCACCAGGGGATTGCGATAGCGCAGCTCAGAGGCCAAGTCGGCCTCCACGGAAATCCGGCAGAGCTGCTCGATAACGTATTTACCCACACTCCCGGCGTAGTACGCAGACCCACAGGCCGTGATCATGATCTTGTTGATCTTTTTCAGCTCGTTGTCGCTCAGGGAAAAGTCGTCCAAAACAATCTCCCCGTTTTTGATCCGGGGCTCGATGGTGGCCCGCAGGGCCTCCGGCTGCTCCATGATCTCCTTGAGCATGAAGTGCTCATAGCCGCCCTTTTCCGCCGCAGCCACATCCCAGGTGACGTGCTCGATGGATTTTTCCAAAACCTCACCGGCAGTGTTATAAATGGTGATTCCCGCCGGGGTCATGTCCGCGATTTCCCCGTCCTCTAAGTAAATGACATCCTTGGTGTGGGCCACCAGGGCAGTGACGTCGGAAGCAAAATAGTTCTCCCCCGCCCCTACTCCCAGGATAATGGGGGCCGCGTGGCGGGCTGTCACAAGCCGTCCGGGCTCCTCCTTGCAGAGGATACCCAGGGCGTAAGCTCCCTCCAACCGGGCCACAGTCTTGAGGACCGCCGCTTTCAGGTCGCCCTCATAGTACAGGTCCAGCAGGTTGACCACCACTTCGGTGTCTGTTTCGCTTTTGAATTGGATCCCCTGGGCCATCAACTCCTCCCGGAGCTCCACATAGTTCTCGACAATGCCATTGTGGACCAAGGCAAAGCGGCCACCGCTGCTCATGTGGGGGTGGGCGTTCTCATCCGTGGGGGCCCCGTGGGTGGCCCAGCGGGTGTGGCCGATGCCAGAGCTCCCAGTCATGGTGGCCCCACCCTGGATCTTTCCATCCAGATTTTTGATCTTGCCGGCGGCCTTTTCCAAATGGATGTCCTTATCGCTCAATACCGCGATCCCGGCGGAGTCATATCCTCTATATTCCAGCTTTTTCAGGCCGTCCAGCAGCAGGGGTGCTGCGCTCTGGCTTCCGGTGAAGCCGACGATACCGCACATTCGTGTTTCCTCCTTTTTCGTTGGCGCGCGCGGATGCACGCAGTGGGGCTCACTCTCCCATCAGCCGGCGCATAACCTCCTGATAGGCCCCTTCCACATTGCCCAGATCCCGGCGGAAGCGGTCCTTATCCAGCTTCTCGTTGGTCTCCTTGTCCCACAGGCGGCAGGTGTCGGGAGAGATTTCGTCGGCCAAAATCACCGTCCCATCGGTAGTGCGGCCAAACTCCAACTTGAAGTCCACCAGCTTGATGCCAACGCCCAGGAAAAATTCCTTCAGGACAGCATTCACCTTCAGAGCCATGGACTTGATGGTGTCGATCTCCTCCTTGGTGGCCAACTTCAAGGCCAGGGCATGATACTGGTTCATGAGGGGGTCTCCCAGGTCGTCGTTCTTATAAGAGAACTCGATGGTGGGCTCGTCAAACACGATGCCCTCCTCCACGCCGTAGCGCTGGGCAAAACTCCCGGCAGAGATATTGCGCACGATGACCTCCAAGGGCACGATGGTCACCTTCTTCACCACTGTTTCCCGCTCGCTGAGCTCCTCCACAAAGTGGGTGGGTACGCCCTGCTTCTCCAACACCTGCATGAGCATGTTGGTCATGCGGTTGTTGATGGCGCCTTTGCCCAGAATGGTGCCCTTCTTCTGGCCGTTGAAAGCGGTGGCGTCGTCCTTATATTCTACGATAAAGCGCTCCGGATCATCGGTGCGGAATACCTTCTTGGCTTTTCCCTCATACATCTGCTCCAACTTTTTCATGGTGATCATTCCCTTTCTTCATCATCTGTCGTGCTTGTGGGGCGGGCAATGTTTCTTTCCTCCCACCATTGTATGTGCCCCTATTCTCCCACAAAACTGGGAATTTTTCAATGGGTCCCTTCATCTTTGTTGCCATGATTTCAAAAAAGCCCCTGTGCAAAGGGCACAAAGCCGGGAAAAAACACCAGTTTTTCACGCTTTTTCTTGACAGCGCCCGCCCCAGCCTTTATAATTCACCTGAAGGGGGCGAGTGCTTCGAGGAACGAAGTGTACTTGTCCTTTGTTGTTTGAAAGGAGTATTTTCATGAGCAAATACACGAAAGAGGACATCATCCGCATGGTAGAGGAGGAAGGCGTAGACTTCATCCGCATGCAGTTCACCGATATCTTTGGTCAGGCCAAGAACGTGGCCATCACCCCCTCTCAGATCGTGAAAGCCGTGAACAACCAGATCTCCATCGACGGCAGCTCCATCGAGGGCTTTACCCGCATTCACGAGTCCGATCAGTACCTCTATCCCGATCTGGACACCTTCACCGTGCTCTCCTGGTATGAGCAGCAGGGCAAGGTGGCCCGGATGATCTGCGACGTGTGCAACCCCGACGGGACCCCCTTCATCGGTGACCCCAGAGGTGCTTTGAAACGGGTGCTGGCACGGGCCGCCGAGATGGGTTATACCTTTAATGTAGGGCCTGAGTGTGAATTTTTCCTCTTTGAGCTGGACCAGGATGGCCGCCCCACCACGAAAACCGGTGACGAAGCCGGCTATTTCGACCTGGGCCCCATCGATCACGGAGACCATACCCGCCGGGAGATCTGCCTAGCCCTGGAAAAGCTGGGCTTTGAGATCGAGGCTTCCCACCATGAGTGCGCCGCCGGTCAGCATGAGATCGACTTCAAATATGCCGACGCCCTCCACGCTGCGGACAATATCATCACCTTCAAGCAGACGGTGAAGAAAATTGCCTATGCCAATGAACTCCACGCCACCTTTATGCCAAAGCCCATTTATGGCACCGCCGGCAACGGGATGCACATCAATATGTCCCTGTTCAAGGATGGTAAGAACGCATTTTTTGACCCTGACGGCCCCCGGGGCCTTTCCAAGGAGGCCTATAACTTCATCGCCGGCCTCTTGACCCATGTGAAGGCCATGACCGCCATCACCAACCCCCTGGTCAACTCCTATAAGCGCCTGGTGCCGGGATACGAAGCCCCCTGCTACCTGGCCTGGTCCGCCTCCAACCGTTCCGCCCTCATCCGCATCCCCGCCGCTCGGGGCAACAGCACCCGGGTGGAACTGCGCAATCCAGACCCCTCCTGCAACCCCTATCTGGCGTTGGCTGTCTGCCTGGCCGCTGGCCTGGACGGTATCGAAAAGGGCCTGACCCCTCCGGGGGAGATCACGGAGAACATCTTCGACATGGACTCTGCCACCCGTGCCGCCCACGGCATCGAAGACCTGCCCAACTCCCTGGAACACGCCTTGGAGGACCTCCAAAGCGATGAACTGATGCACACTGTCCTGGGTGACCACATCTACACCCAGTACATCGCCGGGAAGAAAAAAGAGTGGGAAGAATACTGCACTCGTGTCTCTAGCTGGGAAATCGCAAAATACATGGTACTCTACTGAGCACATCAGACCCGGAGAAAGCCGCCCTGGCTTTCTCCGGGTCTTTGTCGAAATGTGAATAAATATACTGCATTTTATTCATTTATTCATCAGGTATCGTCATATTTTGTAATAAAGGCGAAAAAATACCCATCCTATTTTCTGTTCTTTTCCCAGAAAGTGCATTGACGAACTCTTGATTTTCCGCTATACTTAAGAGTTAGAAATTGTACGGTTTTGATAGGAGAAAGCGTTCGATTCCTGATATTTTGACGGATGGAGGAACACGATGAAGAAAGCATATCTCTATTTGGAAAACGGCCAGGTCCTAGAGGGGCAGAGCTTTGGCGCCTCAGGCACCGCCATGGGGGAACTGGTCTTTACCACAGGTATGACCGGCTGCGTGGAGAGCTTGACGGACCCCAGCTATTATGGCCAACTGGTGGTCTACACCTTCCCCCAGTTTGGAAACTATGGCATCTGCCATCAGGACAAGGAGAGCCCCCATGTTCAGTTGGGCGGCGTGGTGGTCCGGGAATACTGCGAAGAACCCTCCAACTTCCGCTGTGATGAGTCCGTGGACAGCTTTTTGAAGTCCCAAAACGTGGTAGGCATTGCCGGGGTGGATACCCGGATGCTCACCCAACAGCTTCGGGACAAGGGCGTCGTCAATGCCGTCATCACCACGGAGGAGGACAAGCCCGACCTGGAAGCCCTGAAAGCCTACCGGGTGCGCCAGTCCGTTGAGAACACCAGCGTAAAGGCCCCCGAAGTCCTCTCCCCTAACGGCGAAACCCGCTTTTCTGTGGCCCTGCTGGATTACGGCGCCAAGGACAGCATCGCCGCCTCCCTGTTGGCTCGGGGCTGCCAGGTCACGGTATATCCCTACAATACCCCTGCGGAGGATATTCTGGCGGGGAACCACCAGGGGATCATGCTCTCCAACGGTCCTGGGGACCCTGCGGACAACCGCTACAGCATCCAACAGATCCAAGCCCTCTTTGGCAAGCTCCCCATGTTCGGCATCTGTCTGGGACACCAGATGATGGCCTTGGCCGCCGGCGCAAA
>CAJUCB010000006.1:25693-47885 GCA_910584805.1 uncultured Oscillospiraceae bacterium | reverse complement strand
GGGGGGCCAACCAGCCGGTGAAGGACTTGGTCACCGGCGAAGTATCCATCACCAGCCAGAACCACGGATACGCGGTAGATCAAGATAGCCTCCCCGGCACCGAAGGGGTGCTTCGCTTTGTCAACGTCAACGACGGCAGCTGCGAAGGGGTGGACTACCCCGCCTACCGTGCGTTCTCTCTTCAGTTCCATCCCGAGGCCCACGGCGGCCCCTTGGACTGTCTGAACGCCTTCGACCGTTTTACCGATATGATGAAGGAGG
Organism: uncultured Oscillospiraceae bacterium; assembly: GCA_910584805.1. Lineage (GTDB taxonomy): Bacteria > Bacillota > Clostridia > Oscillospirales > Oscillospiraceae > Evtepia. Next base: position 47,624 of record CAJUCB010000006.1, on the reverse strand, counting down.
GACGCTAAATGCCAAAAGATACTTCCATCAAAAAAGTACTGGTCATCGGCTCCGGCCCCATCGTCATTGGCCAGGCGGCTGAGTTCGATTACGCCGGGACCCAGGCCTGCCGGGTGCTCCAACAGGAGGGCGTGGAGACCATCCTCATCAACTCCAACCCCGCCACCATCATGACCGACAGCACCATGGCCAGCTCCGTCTATCTGGAACCCCTCACCACCCAAACCGTTAAGCGCATCATCCAGGAGACCCAGCCCGACAGCCTTTTGGCAGGTCTAGGGGGACAGACCGGCCTGACCATCGCCATGGAACTAGCCCACGAGGGCTTCCTAGAGGCCAACAACGTCCGCCTCATCGGCACCAACGCCAGTGCCATCGACAAGGCCGAGGACCGGCAGATGTTCAAGGACACCATGGAGCGCATCGGCCAACCCACTATCCCCTCCGATACCGCCAACGACATTGAGACCGCTGTGTCCATCGCCAAGCGGATTGGCTATCCTGTCATCGTCCGGCCTGCATTTACCCTGGGCGGCGGCGGCGGCGGCGTTGCCTATAACGAGGCCGAGCTGCGGGAAGTGGGAGCTGTGGGCCTGGACTACTCCCCCATCACCCAAGTCCTCATTGAAAAATACATTTTCGGCTGGAAAGAGATCGAGTTTGAGGTCATGCGGGACCACAAAGGCACCGCTATCACCATCTGCTCCATGGAAAACTTCGACCCTGTAGGCATCCATACCGGCGACAGCATCGTGGTAGCCCCCGCCCTGACCCTGGCCGACCGGGAGTATCAAATGCTCCGCTCCGCCGCCCTGAAAATCATCGAAGAGCTGGGCATTGAGGGCGGCTGCAACTGTCAGTTTGCCCTGAACCCCGACAGCTTTGAATACGCCGTCATTGAAGTCAATCCCCGGGTCTCCCGTTCCTCCGCCCTGGCCTCTAAGGCATCGGGTTATCCCATCGCCAAGGTCACGGCAAAGATCGCCCTGGGGTACTCCTTGGACGAAATCAAAAACGACGTCACCGGCGAGACCTACGCCTGCTTCGAGCCCGCCTTGGACTATGTGGTAGTAAAATTCCCCAAATGGCCCTTTGACAAGTTCCACGGGGCCAGCCGGAAGCTGGGCTCCCAGATGAAAGCCACTGGCGAGGTCATGTCCATTGAACACAGCTTTGAAGCCGCCCTGATGAAAGCCGTCCGGGGGGCTGAGATCAAGCAGGACTCCCTGCGCCGGGAGGACAAGTCTGGCCGTCCCCTGGCAGAACGCCTGGCCTCCATGGACGACCTGCGGCTCTTCACCATCTTTGAGGCTTTGGAGCAGGGCGTCTCCGTGGACGAAATCCATTCCATTACCAGAGTAGACAAGTGGTTCATTCATAAGATTCAAAACCTGGTGCGTTACGAGGCCTCCCTTTCCCAGGGTATTGACGAGTCCTCCTATCTCCAAGGCAAGAAATACGGCTACCCCGACAAGGTCCTGGCAAAGCTGGCCAAGGTGGAGGTCTCCGCACTCCCCCACCGTGCCCCCAGCTATAAGATGGTGGATACCTGTGCTGCCGAGTTCCAGGCCCGGACCCCCTATTTCTATGCCACCTACGACAGCCTGTGCGATGCCCGCAGCTTCCCCCGCAGCGGCCGGGAGACGGTAATCGTCCTGGGCTCCGGCCCCATCCGTATCGGCCAGGGCATCGAATTCGACTATAGCTCCGTCCACTGTGTCCAGACCTTGAAGAATATGGGCTACGATGTGGTCATTATCAACAACAACCCGGAGACCGTCTCCACCGACTACGACACCGCCGACCGCTTGTACTTCGAGCCCCTTTCCCCAGAGGATGTTATGGGGGTCATTGAAGTGGAGAAGCCAGTGGGCGTGGTGGTCGCCTTTGGTGGACAGACCGCCATCTCCCTGACAGAATATCTGGACCAGCAGGGCATCCCCATCCTGGGCACCTCCGCCGACGGCATCGACACCGCCGAGGACCGGGGCCGTTTCGACGCCTTGCTGGAAACCCTGAACATCAGCCGCCCCAAGGGCCGCAGTGTCACCTCCCTCCCCGAGGCTTTGGAGGCCTCTGAAGAACTGGGCTATCCTGTGCTCCTTCGCCCCTCCTACGTCATTGGCGGCCAGAACATGGTCATTGCCCACGACCGGAACGACGTGAAAAAGTATATGACTGTGATCCTCTCCGGCGGCATGAAGAATGACGTGCTGGTGGACAAGTACATGCCCGGCACCGAATTGGAAGTGGATGTAATCTCCGACGGTGTGGACGTACTCATGCCCGGTATCATGGAGCACATTGAGCGGGCTGGGGTCCACAGCGGCGACTCCATCGCCGTGTACCCCCCCTACAGCCTGACAGATAAGATGATGCAGGTGGTGGTGGATTGCTCGGAAAAGCTGGCATTGGCTTTGGGCACCAAGGGCTTGGTGAACATCCAGTACCTGATCTACCGGGGCCAGCTCTTTGTGATCGAGGTCAACCCCAGAGCCTCCCGTACCGTCCCCTATCTGAGCAAGGTCACCGGCATCCCCATGGTAGACCTGGCTACCCGTATCATGATGGGCGCAACCTTGAAGGAGCTGGGGTATGCCCCCGGGCTGTGGAAGATTCCGCCCTACTACGCTGTCAAAGTCCCTGTGTTCTCCTTCGAGAAGCTCACCGACGCCAACTCCCTCCTGGGCCCCGAGATGAAATCCACCGGCGAAGTCCTGGGCCTGGGCCGTACCTTCAGCGAAGCCATGTTCAAGGGTTTTGCCGCCGCCGGTTACCGCCATTACGCCGGGAAAGGCGTACTCATCAGTGTAGAGAATCACGAGCTGCCCGAAGTGGTTGGTCTGGCTAAGAAATTTGACGACCTGCGTATGCCCCTCTATGCCACCGCCGACACCGCCAAGGCCATCGGCAGTCTGGGCATCGAAGCCCATGCGCTGGGCCCCATCGTCCCCGGTTCCGAGGCTTACCAGCTCATGGAAGCGGGCAAGATCGGCCTCATCATCTACACCGGCGCCCTCTATGATGACACCATTCAGGCCTATATTGAGCTCCACCGGGAGGCCATCCGCCACAACGTGGCCTGCATTACAGCCCTAGACACCGCCAACGCCATGGCAGACATGATGGCCAGCCGCTTCCACCTGAGCAACACAGAGCTGGTGGATCTGAATAATATGCGCCAGGGGCGGCAATTGATCCCCTTCGCCAAGATGCAGGGCTGCGGCAACGACTATATTTTCTTCGACAACCGCGACGGCAAAATTTCCAGCCCCGGTTCCCTGTGCATCAGCGTCTGCGACCGTCATTACGGCATCGGCGGTTATGGCATCGTGCTCATTGAGGACTCCACTGTCGCCGACGCCAAAATGCGGATGTTCAACCGGGACGGCAGCGAGGGCAAGATGGCCGGCAACGCCATCCGCTGCGTGGGCAAGTACCTCTACGACAAAGGCATCGTCAAGAAAGAATACATGACCATTGAAACCGCCGGAGGTATCAAGAGCCTGCTGCTCTACACCCGCAATGGTGTGGCCAACACCGTCAGCGTGGGCATGGGTAAGGCAGACCTGCTCACCAGCAGCCTGCCCACTACCCTCCCCGGCAACACCATCATCAACCGTCCTGTGGAAATCGCCGACGGCACCTACCACATTACCTGCGCCAGCATCGGCAACCCCCACTGTGTGGTGTTCTGCGACAATCCCTCCTCCCTGGACCTGGAATCCATCGGACCCAAGTTTGAACACGCCGAATACTTCCCTGAGCGCATCAACACAGAGTTTGTCCGCATCGTCAATGAGGACACCCTGCGTATGCGGATCTATGAGCGGGGCAACGGCGAAACCGTAGCCAGCGGTACCGGCGCCTGCGCTGCCGTTATTGCCGCCACAGAAAACGGCTATGTGGAAAAAGGACGTGACATCACGGTCAAGCTGATGGGCGGCGACCTGATTGTCAACTACACCGACCATGAGGTTATCCTCACCGGTGATGCTGTCATGGTCTATGAGGGTGTTTTGGAGTACTAAGCCCATCACGTCCCAGGCAGGCTAAACCACTTCTTCCGACAGAAAATACACCATCTCCCATCTTCCTTCATAAGATGTACTGTCCCCGGTAAGGCAAGGTCTACAACCTCGTCTCATCGGGGACAGATCTTTCATAAGGAGGACTCGTATGCTTGACGGTTTTTTCTGCCTGGCGTTTCCGCTCCAAGCGCTCATCGCCACCTTGTTTACTTGGAGCATCACCGCCCTGGGTGCCTGCGTGGTCTTTTTGCTTAAATCCCCCAACCGCAATGTCATGGACGCCATGTTGGGCATGGCTGGCGGCGTGATGATCGCCGCCTCCTTCTGGTCCCTGCTGGCCCCCTCCATTGAGATGTCAGAGACCTTAGGCATGAATGCCTGGATGATGGCCCTGGCAGGATTTATCAGCGGTGGTATCCTGCTCTTCGTGGGAGACCGGGTCTTTACCCATCTGAGCCAGCGGGGGAGCTTAGGCCAACAGACTGAAAACCACGGCTTGAAGCGCTGCGCTATGCTCATCTTCTCCATCACCCTCCATAACATCCCCGAAGGCATGGCCATCGGCGTGGCCTTTGGCTCCCTGGCCTACGGCCTGGAAGGCAGCACCCCTGGCGGTGCCTGGCTGCTGGCCCTGGGGATCGGCCTGCAAAACCTCCCCGAGGGGATGGCCGTGAGCGTCCCCCTGCGCCGGGAGGGCTTTTCCCAGGGGAAATCCTTCTTCTATGGGCAGCTCAGCGGGGTGGTGGAACCCATCGCTGCCGTATTGGGGGCTTTGCTGGTCTTGAAGGTGCGCACCTGCCTCCCCTTCCTCCTGGCCTTTGCCGCCGGAGCCATGATTTACGTCGTCGTAGAAGAATTGATCCCGGAGAGCCAAACCAACGAAAACAAAGACTGGATGGCCCTCTTCACCCTGGTGGGTTTCTCCATCATGATGGTCATGGATGTGGCCCTGGGATAATAAAATCCTTGCATTTTTGATATCCAAAATTCATATAGTCAGACAGTCACTCACATAGGAGGCGGTCTGACATGGAACAAAAGGAAAACCGGGTGGTCCTGCGGGGGACCATCGCCGGCACAGCGGAATTTTCCCACCGGGTACATGGCATTGATTTCTACCGGTTCCCCCTCTCCGTCCCCCGTTTGTCTGGACGGGAGGACCGTTTGAACATCTTGCTCTCCCGCACCCCAGAGGAGGCCCCCATCCCCCCAGAGGGGACTTACGTACAGGTAGAGGGAGAGGTCCGGTCTTTCAACAACCGCAGCGGCGTGGGCAGCCGTCTGGTCATCACGGTGTTGGCCCGCTCCCTCAGCGAGAGCCGGGAGCCCCCCTATAACCTAGTCCAGCTTCGAGGGGTGCTGTGTAAACCCCCCACCCTACGCCGCACCCCTCTGGGGCGGGATATCTGCGACCTGCTGCTGGCAGTAAACCGCCGCTATCACCGGGCGGACTACTTACCCTGTATCGCCTGGGGCGGCCTGGCCATCCACTGCGGAAAGCTGAGCGTGGGAGACCCCCTGTGGCTGGACGGACGGCTCCAAAGCCGGACGTATCTTAAGTCCATCGGGGACATCACCCAGGAGCGGACGGCCTTTGAGATCTCCATCACCACCTTGGAAGAAACAGAAGAACAGGAACCCGCCCAGGCACTTCCTTATTAAATTCCGCCGAAGGTCTAAGGACCTTCGGTTTTTTCTTTTTGTTCATATTTTATTCACAGTTATACGCTACACTGTTTGTACGTATTCTAACAATTCCCTTAAACTTCGGAGGTTCCCCTATGAAAAAACAAGCCCTGGCCCTTTGCCTCTCTTGCGCCCTGGCCCTCTCCATGAGCACCCCCGCCCTGGCCCTTCGGGTGAACACTGCCCCCGGTCCAAAGCCTTCCAGCAACTCCACCAATGCCTCCACGCCCTCCGACACCGGTTCCCTGACCTTCTCCCAGATCGGCGCACGGATAGAAGGGAACAACCTCAACATCAAATCCGCCAGGGAGAGCTTGGAGTCCGCCAAGGCCATGGACTGGAATGCCGCAATTCGTGAAGTTGAGGATATGAAAGACGAATTGGAATTTAGCATCCTTACCATGTCAAGTTCTGCACAAGCCAGTGTCGCAAATGCAACCAAAGCCCTTGAGAGTATCAAAGCCAATATCACAGACGCTGATTCGCTCATTAAAATGCTTGGCCCATTGACCGAGGCCATTACCGGTGTCAGTACAGCAAAAACAATGGCTGTCTACATAGAGATGCAAACTGCCAGTATGAAAGCCAACGTGGAAGCCTTAGACGATCAAATTGATGACCTAAAGCAACAAAAAAAGGACTATACCAAAACCCTTGAGGATACCTCCCGGCAAATTGATTTTGCCATCGATCAAACGGTTACAGGTGCTGAGACCCTTTACATTACCATCCTCTCCACCCAATTGCAACGGGAGTCCCTGGTGGATACCCTGGAAAGCACCAAGCGCACAGCGGAAGAAATGGAACTGCGGTACAACCTGGGGCAAATCTCCCAACTGACCCTTACCCAGGTAAAAAATGGGCTTGTCACCTTGGAGAGCTCCTTGGAAAGCCTGGACAACAGCATTGCCACCCTAAAATCCTCCCTCCAATCCCTGCTGGGGGACACCCCCAACGGCGTGCTCGCCCTCACGGATACCCCCTCCGTCACCCCCAGCCAACTCATCCTCTCTTACAGCGCTGACCTAGTCAAGGCCAAGAGCAACAGCTACACCCTCTACGCCTCCACCCGCTCTGTGGAGAAAGCGGAGGACGAGATGAATGACGCCCGCTCTGACCATGGGAAGAACAGCTACCAGTTCAAAATGGCGGAACATAGCTACCAGGCCGCTATCTACAAGGACCAGGCCACCATTGCCGACTTTGAGCTATCTTTCCAAAAGCTCTATCAGGCCATCCCCCCTGCCCAGACTGCCTTGGCGGTGAAGGAAAATGACCTGCTCTACGCCCAGCAGAGCTACGCCGCCGAGGAGTTGAAATTCCAGCAAGGCAACCTCTCCCAGAGCAAGCTCCTAGAGGCCAAGGCCACCGTGGACAGCGCCCAACGGGACGTTGCCGCCGCCCAGCTGGATCTGTTTACCGCTTACCACAACTACCGCCAGGCTGTGGAGCAAGGGCTCGTGGGTGGTTAAAATCCAGGGAATGTTTACAATTTTGAAATCAAATTCATAATTTAGAAACATGATTCCAATATTCTGGTCATAATTCCAAGGTAATATATCACCTGTAAGCAGCAGAAAACAAAAATCACTTCTGACTCTACTTACACACTCTCTTTTCTCTCTCTTTTCTCTCTTTTCAAAAGGAACGGCAGCGAACCCATATCGCTGCCGTTTCTTTATGCGCAATTTTCCGAACCTCTTTGCCAGTGATATGTCCATGGATTTCCATTCCCTCCATCCTTTCTTTCTTATTTATTCACATCGACTATTAAAAAAAACGCGTTGATTTTCGCGTTTTACCGTGGTAGAATAAGGTCAGATTGTATGCATTGCATACAAAATTTGTTCTTGATCGGAACTGGCTGCCGCACAAATTCCCCAATGACGGCTTTCCCGTTCAAGCAGGTTACTTCTTACCAATGCTGAAAGAGGAGAAAAAAGTTATGAATTTTGAACTGAACGAACAGCAGCTATCCATTCAGAAACTGGCACGGGATTTCACCGAGAAGCGCGTCACTCCTGGCGTTTTGGAGCGGGATGAGTCCCGTGTTTATGACCTCTCCCTCTACAAGGAGATGTCCGAGCTGGGCTTCATTGGCCTACCTTATGCCAAGGAATACGGCGGACAGGGCCTTGGCTACATGGAATATGCCTTGGCCGTAGAGGAAATCTCTAAGGTCGACCCCTCTCTCTCCGTCTCCTACTCTGTCTCCACCTCCCTGTATGGCGGCAGCCTGTACTTCTCCGAGGCCACAGACGAGCAGCTTAAGCGCTTCATGCCCCCTGTCATCCGCGACGGCCACTTTGGCTCCTTCGGCCTCACAGAGCCTGGCGCCGGTTCCGATGTCAGCGGCATGAAAACATTTGCCGAGCGGGTGGGTGATGAGTACATCATCAATGGTGATAAGTGCTTCATCACCAACGGCCCCCTGTCTGACTACTTCGCCGTGTATGCCATCACCGACCGGGAGGCTGGCGCCAAGAGCATGGCCACCTTCGTGGTGGAGCGCAACACCCCCGGCTTCACCATCGGTGAGCGCCACAACACCATGGGCATCCGCAGCGCCATGGTCAGCGAGCTCCACTTCCAGGATGTACATATCCCCGCCGCCAACATGATTACCCCGCCGGGCAAGGGCTTCCCCGCCGCCCTCAAGACCCTGGACGGTGGCCGTATCGGCATCGCCTCCCAGGCTCTGGGCATCGCAGAAGGAGCCTTTGAAATCGCCCGGAAGTATATGATGCTCCGTGAGCAGTTCAAGAAGCCTCTTTATAAGAACCAGCACCTGGCATTCCGCATGGTGGATTTGGCCAACCAGATCGAGATGGCTAAGTACATGGTCTATAAAGCCGCCTGCGACAAGGACAACCACAAGCCCTTCTCTGAGTCCGCCGCCAAGGCCAAGCTCATCGCCGCTGAGACCGCTATGCGCGTGACCACCGACGCTGTGCAGATGATGGGTGGAAACGGCTACATGAAAGAATATCACGTGGAGCGCCTGATGCGCGACGCCAAGATCACCCAGATCTATGAGGGCACCAGCGAAATTCAAAAGATCGTCCTCTCCAAGGGCCTCTTCGTGTAAACCCACCCTGATAAAGTTACAAAACGTGCGCTGCCGTTTTTTCGGCAGCGCACGTTTTCTGTTGATCTAGCTGTTTTATACTTCTTTCCTTAGGCATCTGCCACTGGAGTGTTGTCATTGTGATGCTTCCCCGCCATCTTACTGAGTACACAGATCACAGCCACAACTGCGATCCCCGCAATATCAGTGGGTGTACCCGGATACACCAGGCACAGTCCGCCAGCGATGATGAGGAGCCGTTGCCAGAGCTTCAAGTCGGAGAACACGTAGCCCCGCAGGCCAGCGGCAACCCCAAACACACCCACCAAGGCAGAAACAACCGCTTGGATGGAGGACGGGATCGTGCTGTCCACAAACAGCAGCGCCGGGTTCATACCGAAACAGTATGGGACGATAAAGGCCGCGATGGCCAAGGTCGTTGCAGTCACAGCCGTTTTCATGGGCTTCGACTTGGCGATGGCGCTGCCTGCATAAGCGGCCAGGGCCACCGGAGGGGTGATATCGGCCACGATGCCGAAGTAGAACACGAACATGTGCGCCGCCAGTTTCGCCATACCCATCTGGATGAGGATGGGGGCACAGGTGGTGGCCATAATCACGTAATTTGCTGTGGTGGGCACACCCATACCCAGGATGATGCAGGTCACCATGGTCAGGAACATGGCAATAAACATATTCCCACCGGAGAGGTTTACGATAGCAGAGATGAGCTTATTGCCGATGCCTGTGGTGGTAATGACGCAGGCAATGGTACCAGCCACCGCACAGGCGATACCCACGGTAAGGGTAGACCGGGCGCCATTTTCCAGGGCGTCAAAGAACTTGTGGATATTGATCCGGGTGTCCTTGGAGAACATACTCACCACGATGGCCAAGACGGTCGCCACCACAGCGGCCTGGCTCATGGTGGTCTTCATAATCAAAATGACCAGCACCACCAGGGGCAGCAGGAGGTAGCCCTTGCGCAGGAACAGCTTGCCGAACTTGGGCAGCTCTTCCCTGGACATGCCTTTCAGGCCCATGCGCTTGGCTTCCAAGTGGACAGAGATGAAGATGCCAGCAAAGTACAGCACTGCCGGAATGATAGCCCTCGCAGCGATGGCACCATAATCCACCCCCACATACTCCACCATCAAGAACGCCGCCGCACCCATAATCGGGGGCATGATCTGCCCGCCGGTGGAGGAGGCCGCTTCCACGGCCCCGGCAAATTCCGGGCGGTAGCCGTTTTTCTTCATCATCGGGATGGTGACGGAACCAGTGGTCACCGTGTTGCCCACAGAGGAACCGGAGACCATGCCACACAGGGCGGAGGAGATGACCGCCACCTTCGCCGGACCGCCGCTGGAACTGCCGGCGATGGAGTTTGACAGCTCTATGAAGAACTGTGAGATGCCTGTCCGCTCCAAAAATGCGCCAAAAATTACGAAGAGCACGATGAAGGTGGAACAGGCGCGGATGGGCGTACCAATGACGCCCTCAGTGGTGTAAAACAGGTTATAAATGTTGATGGCCAGGGGTTTTCCCGCAAAGCCGATCATATAGATGATAAACGCGGAGGAGACAAGCACAATGGGGATACCCACCGACCTGCGGCAGGCCTCCAACGTGACCACCACACCGATGATACCAATGACGATATCCATGGTATCCAGACGGATGGTCTTGGAAATGATGTCCTGGAGATTAAAGACAAAATAGAAGTAGCTCCCGCCGCCTAACACTGCCAAGATCACATCATACCAGGGAATATAGTTCAGCTTCTTGCGCGCACCCTTTTGGGCAGGGAACACGATGAAGGTCAAAAAGACCAACAGGCCCGTGAAGGAAGCGCGCTCAATTCTGGTCTCCCAGTCAATTCCAAAGTTCAAAAGCACACTGTAAATGGCAAAGCCTACCAGCATATACCGTACAACGTATTTCGGAATGCCATCCCATATACGGACATTGGATTCCCGGTCATATTTTTCCATGACGGCTTGTACATCCGCCTCAACCGTGGATTCCTCTCCGATCTCCGTGAAAGCAAACTCCACTTCCGGGTCCTTCTTGAATGATTTCTTTCCAAACAACGGCACGATACCTACCTCCTTTTCTCTCTCATTTGTTATCCCTCTTTGTATTGAAACAGAACCTTACTGTTCCGGCCGCACAGGTCCCGCAGGCTGATGGTCTCCTCCCCCAGATAAAGGGTGTGGTCGGAGACTGTCCCCACCACCAGGACCATATCATCCATGGGCTTATGGATACCAGAGATGACCATCTCTCCATGTTCGCCATAGGAAAGGGTCTCCCCCTCTCCCAGCTCTGTCTCTACCCCGGCACCGAACCCGTAATAAATACATTCCTCGTTCCAAATCGCCCCATCATGGATGGTATAGACATCCCGCACTGGGCTTTTGTTCACCGAGTGGATGAATTCCACGGCGAAGCTGTCCCCTTCCCCCAAGGGATAGGTAGCATAGACCTCACCATCCTCCGCGTTGGAGAGGAGCAGCTGTGGACTGTCCTGGGTACAGCCAAAGAGGAAAACAGCCGCCGTAATGAAAATCATTACGGCGGCTGTGACCGTAGTAAGTTTTACGGATGCCTTCACTTATTCAGCAGCTTCGTCAGCATCGGGGGTAGCGGCGTCGCCAGCTGTGTCAGCTTCGCCATCGGCGTCAGGCATCGCAATGTTGTTCTCCTTGAAGAACTTCATAGCGCCGGGATGGAAGGGAATGCTGATACCGGAGACGGCCTTTTCCATATCCAGCTCATTGCCCTTGGTGTTGCCAGCAGCGATCTGCTCCTTGTTGTCAAAGATGCCCTTGATCAGCGCATAGATGGCATCCTCAGGCACGTCATTTCTGGCAATGATGGTGGCCATGACAGCCATAGCAGGGACATCCTCGGTGACGCAGCTATAGGTGCCAGCGGGGATCTTGTCATAGGTGTAGAACCCATACTCTTCCATCAGCTTGTTGGCGTGCTCCTCGTCCAGGGACAGGAGGTTGAAGTCATAGGTGGTTGCCAGTTCTGTGACAGCAGTGGTGGGATAGCCAGCCACCACGAAAGCGGCGTCGATGGTGCCGTTCTTCAGGGAGTCAGCGGAGTCAGCAAAGCTCTGGTTGTTCTTGGAGATATCGTTCTCAATGTCGATATCATAGGCAGCCAGGATCTGGCGGGCGTTGAACTCCACGCCGGAACCGGCATCGCCCACGCTGACCTTCTTACCCTTCAGGTCGGCAATGGAAGTGATGTTCTTGTTGGCAATGATCTGCACGTGCTCAGGATAGCAGGACATCACAGCGGAGAAGCTGGTGATGGGCTCCTTGCCGTCGTACATATCGGTGCCAGAATTTGCATAGTACATAACGTCGTTCTGCACGATGGCCAGCTGGTTACCATTGGTATCCACCAGGTCAATGTTTGCGCTGGAAGCGCCAGTGGACTGCACGCTGATGTTCAGGGTGTCGCTCAACTTCTCGTTCAGGACCTGAGATACAACGCCGCAGAAGCCATAGTAGGTGCCGGACGTGCCGCCGGTGGCCATGCTCAGCTTGGTAACGCCAGCGGAATCGCCGCTGCCCTCACCATCTGTTGCAGGCGCGGGATCGCTGTTGCCGCAGGCAGCAAGACCCAGGACCAGCACGCCGGCAAGAATCAGTGCAAGAATTCTTTTCATCTTAAGATTTCCTCCTTAGAATGTTTTGGGGGCCGACCCGGAGATCGCGCCCCGTTTCGCGTGTTGACTGTTTCATTATACACAATTTATGGCAAAATTGCAAGGTTCTTCTGAATACAATTCACATAGATTCCCAAAGCCCTCTTTGTGAAATATGATATGCTTTTGAAATTTTTGAAACATTTCCTGCATTTTGCTCTAACAAACGATTATCCATCCCCAGGAGGCCACCCCTAAATAAGCGACATATTTCGCCGCCGCACCAGGATGTTGTTGCTCACCAGTGCCCAGTTTTGAGGGAAGGGCCGCAGGAGATTCCAATAGGCCCAACCCGACAGGGACAGCTCCCGGGCTAGACTGAGCTTTGCTGCAATACTTCTGGCATCCTCAAACCAAACCACATGCCTTCTCCCGTTTCGAGAATAATGAAAGAACGGGGCCTGGGCCGATTCATCGAACTGAATCTCTGTCCCCACTTGGGAAGCTAGGAGCACAGCCTCCTGATTTCCCACTGTGGTTGCCCGCTGCCCCTCCATGTAAGGCAGCAGCCAGTCATAGCCATAGTTGGGCACTCCCATCTGAATCTTCCAGGCTGGGATTTCGGTCAGGGCATAGCGGAGCACCTCCTCCACCTGTGGCAATGGCGCCACTGCCATGGGCCCTCCGTAAGCATATCCCCATTCATAGGTCATCAGTAGTACCGAATCGGCAAGGGAACCAATGATACCGTAGTCGTGGCCCTCATATAGTAGGCCGGGTTGGCCTGCATAGGCCTTTGGGGCCAAATCCACATGGAGGACCATACCCTCCCTATGGAGCCGTTCCTTGGCATTGCCTAAGAAGGCATGGTAGGCACTGGCATCCTCCTTGGCAATGTATTCAAAGTCAGCATCCAACCCCCGGTATCCTTTTTCCAACATCACCTCTAAGAGGTTGTCCAAGACCTTGTCCTGCAAGCGTTGATCCCGAAAGAGCCGGCTGGCATGTTGGGTGGAAAAGCTGCCATTTTCGTCCGTGGACGTCAGGACCAGCATAGTCCCTGCGCCAAAGCGCTCTGCCTCCGCCAACAACATCCCGTCCTGGGGGGCAATCAGGCTGCCATCCTCCCGAAAGCCATAGGAAAAAACAGAGAGGTCTGTGAGGAACGGCATAGCCCGTCGAAGCACATGGGGGCGGACATGGGGGTAGGCATAGCCATTGATGGTATACGGGCCCTTCCGCTCCCCTTCCAGGCCCAGTGCCAGGGTTTCCCCTGGGAACAGTGGCTGCCCCTGGGCTAAGACAGGGTTATATTGCAGCAATTCCAGGACGGAAAGGCCCCCTTGGGCGGCGATACTGTACAGGGTGTCCCCTGGCTTCACGGTGTAGGTAGACATAGGTTGCAACACCTCTAGGGCTTGACCTGGAACCAGGGGCTGGTCAGGCAGCAGGCCATTGTCACTGCGCAGGCGGGAGACGGAGGTGCCGTATTGCCGGGCAATGGCGCTTAAACTGTCTCCCGATTTTACCACATAGATCATGCAATCACTCCCTCAGTTCTCAGGGCGCAAAAAGCCCCCGTCCCCTCAGTATATTGGGGAACGGGGGGCTATATGATCTTTATTTCGTGGGGCTGTTTACACTTCGGGTCTTAGCCCGCTGCTCGCGACGGCTCCGCGCTTCTTAGTACATTGCACCACTCATATCAGCCGCAGGCATTCCCGCACCGGTGGCGGAGGGAGGTGCCAGACGGTCGCCCACCAGGGCTTCCGTGGTCAGGAGCATAGCGGAGATGGAAGCGGCGTTCTCCAAGGCAGAGCGGGTCACCTTGGTGGGGTCCACGATACCGTTGGCAATCATGTCGCAATACACTTCCTTATAGGCGTCGAAGCCATAACCGGTCTCGTTGCTGCTGCGGACCTTCTCCAGGATAACGGAGGCATCCAGACCAGCGTTGGTGGCAATCTGACGCAGGGGGGCAGTGAGGGCGCGGCAAATGATCTGTACGCCGGTCTTTTCATCGCCCTCCACCTGGTCGATGAGCTTCTCCACCTCGGTGATGGCGTTGACATAGGCCGTGCCGCCGCCAGCGACGATGCCCTCTTCCACAGCAGCGCGGGTGGCATTCAGGGCGTCCTCAATGCGCAGCTTCTTTTCCTTCATCTCGGTCTCAGTGGTAGCACCCACGCGGAGGACAGCCACACCGCCGGAGAGACGGGCCAGGCGCTCCTGGAGCTTCTCCCGGTCGAACTCAGAGGTGGAGCGGTCATACTCGTTGCGGATCATGGCAGTGCGCTCCTTGATGGCATCGCTGCTGCCGCCGCCGTCTACGATGATGGTGGTCTCCTTTCCGGCCTTCACCTGGCGGGCAGTACCCAGCATGCTGATGTCGGCGTCGTGGAGCTCCTGGCCGTAGTCAGAGGAAATCACCTGGGCACCGGTGAGGATAGCGATATCCTGAAGCATCTCCTTGCGGCGGTCACCAAAGCCAGGGGCCTTGACACACAGGACATTCAGGGTGCCACGGAGCTTGTTGACCAACAGGGTGGACAGGGCCTCGCCCTCCACGTCCTCAGCCATAATCAAGAGCTTCTTGCCGGACTGGATAACCTGCTCCAACACGGGGATGATCTCCTGGATGTTGCTGATCTTCTTATCAGTGAGAAGGATGAGGGGATCGTCCAGGACGGCCTCCATCTTCTCGGTATCTGTCACCATATAGGGGGAGAGGAAGCCGCGGTCAATCTGCATACCCTCCACCACTTCGCTGTAGGTCTCGGCGGTCTTGGACTCTTCCACAGTGATAACCCCGTCGGTGCCCACCTTCTCCATGGCCTCGGCAATCAGGGTACCGATGCGCTCATCGCTGGAGGAGACAGTGCCCACACGGGCGATATCTTCGCTGCCGTTCACAGGCTGGGAGTTCTTCTTGATGGCCTCCACAGCGGCGCGGGTAGCCTTGGCCATGCCCTTGTTCATCACCACAGGGTTGGCAC
Source organism: uncultured Oscillospiraceae bacterium (assembly GCA_910584805.1). Classification (GTDB taxonomy): domain Bacteria; phylum Bacillota; class Clostridia; order Oscillospirales; family Oscillospiraceae; genus Evtepia. The sequence goes on along the minus strand of CAJUCB010000006.1, from coordinate 32,177 downwards.
CGGCCACCAGGTTCTTCAGGCCCTCGTGGATGATGGCCTGGGCCAGCAGGGTGGCGGTGGTGGTGCCGTCGCCGGCCACATCGTTGGTCTTAGTGGAGACTTCCTTCACCATCTGGGCGCCCATGTTCTCAAAGGGGTCTTCCAGCTCGATCTCCTTGGCGATGGTCACGCCGTCGTTGGTAACCAGGGGGGTGCCATAGGCTCTCCACAGGACCACGTTGCGGCCCTTGGGGCCCAGGGTAACTTTCACGGTATTGGCCAGTTGGTCCACGCCGCGCTCCAATGCCTGGCGGGCCTCTTCTCCATAACTCAGCAGCTTTGCCATAGTATAGTAACTCCTTTCGATTTTAGAGGATCAGTCTTCCACAACAGCGACGATGTCGCTCTGCTTCACGATGGTCAGCTCTTCGCCGTCCACCTTCACGTCGGTGCCCATGTACTTGCTGGTGATCACCTTATCACCGGGCTTGAGAATCATCTTCACTTCCTTGCCATCCACCAGGCCGCCGGGGCCTACTGCAACCACGATGGACATGTCGGGCTTCTCCTTGGATGCTGCGGTGAGGATGATGCCCCCCTTGGTGGTTTCTTCCGCTTCCAGGCGTTTGATGACAACACGGTCAGCCAGAGGTTTCAGAGTCATTTTGCGCTCCTCCTTATATCATTCAAAAAATCTTTCACAAGTTCCGGTTTAGCACTCTTTTATCCTGAGTGCTAAGTCAAGTATTATAATACCCTTCCCGCTGGGATTCTGCAACATGGAAACTTCTGAAATGGGGAGAAAATTCCATTCTTTTTTTGTGCACTTTAGAGAAATACGGCCAAAATCCTCTGTATTCAAGGCTTACGAGGCCGTTTCACTCCATATTGAAACAGGTCGCACTTCAGCATTCCATTGTATAGTTTCCGTTTCTTATCGGCACTTCGCCCAAAGCTCCGTTCAAATTCCGTGTGGGAAGAAAGCAGATGGAGCTTCCAGCCTTTTGGCAGTCCCAAGGTTGTTTTGCCAAAATCCTGGTAGAGTTGTTCCGCCTCCTGGCGTTCCATCAGGCGTTCCCCATAGGGTGGATTACAGACAATGCGGCCATAGGGCTCCTGGCGGGAGAATTTCCGGGCATCCGCCTGGGTAAAGCGGACCAAGTCCTCTACATCCGCCTTGATGGCATTGCCCTGGGCAATGGCAATGGCCTGGGGGTCAATATCACCACCCCAAATATCGTACACCCCGTCGTATTCCCGGTCCATGGCCTCCCCTGCCCCGTCCACCCAGACGCTGGACGGCAGCCAAGCCCACCGCTGAGCGGAAAAGCTGCGGTTCAGCCCCGGCGCCCGGTTCTTGGCGATCAATGCCGCCTCGATCACAATGGTACCTGAGCCGCAGAAGGGGTCACAGAAGGGGTCACGCCCCCGGTAGCCAGAGAGTAACACCAGGGCCGCGGCCAAGGTCTCCCGCAGGGGTGCAGCCACCCCTGTGGCCCGGTAGCCCCGCTTATACAGGCCTGGGCCGGTGGTATCCAACATCAGAGAAGCAACATCCTTCATGATAGAGAACTGTATCTGGTAAAGGCTCCCTGTCTCCGGCAAGGTCTCCCGATGGAAGCGCTCCCCCAGGCGGACCGCCACCGCCTTTTTCACAATAGACTGACAGGCGGGGACACTGTGCAGTGCGGAATTCAGGCTGAACCCCTTCACCGGAAACGCCCCATCTGCCGGGATCACCGCTTCCCAGGGCAAGGCCTTTGTCCCCTCAAAGAGCTGGTCAAAGCTCTGGGCTGGGAAGCTGCCCAACAGCAAAAGAACCCGCTCCCCTGTCCGCAGGTTCAGGTTCAGCCGGGGGATATCTTTCGGGGTTCCTTGGCAGAATACCCGGCCATTTTCCACGCGGACATCCTCCATCTCCAAACGCCGCAGCTCGTCGGCGGTGAGCCCTTCCACACCCAACAAGGTTGGGATCACAAAGGTCAATTTCTCCATTCTCGTTCCTCTCTCTTTCGGGGCCTAGCATCCAAGGAGGGTGTTCCCCTCCGCCAAGAGATTATACCTGTTTTTTCCTGCTTTGGCAAACCCTTTCTTCTTTCTGTTTTAATATGTCGAACTTCGTTGGAAAATGTCAATTTTTTGTGGTAAAATTATGAACATAGTACGACAGAAGCCTAATATGACTACCAGAAAGAGAGGTCACCATTATGAAAATCAACCTGTCGAAAACCTTTAGTTTTTCTGTATCCTTCCTTGCCGTTTTTATCCTATTCTCCTTTTCTACATCAGTTAAGGCACAAGAAAATTCTATTTCAAATGCCGATATTCAATTTTTAGGAAGCAACATCCATGTATATGATGGCAGCAAATGGATCCCCGATTTCATTGTCATGCTCAACGGGGAGGACCTGGACCCAGCAAACTACGATACAACGTACAATGCTGGGAAAAACGTGGGCATCTACTCTATCACCATAAGCGGAAAAGGAAATTATACCGGTACTGCAACAATAAGTTACGAAATCACTCCGTATCCCTTAAGCGGCGTGACTCTGGCTACTAGCTCATGCGATAAAATATATGATGGGAATGCCAGCGCCTATCCACACTTAAAAGCCATCTCGCCATTGGTCGATCAAGAAAGCGAAAAAGAAGATAGTATTACCATAACCTATGACTCCGCCAAGTATAACAGCCGCTATGTTGGCACTGAAAAAGATATTATCATTGATGGCTTGAAGCTCTCCGGGCCAGATAAAGGAAACTATCTTTTACCAGAAAACACGATTACTCTGAAAAATTGTGGCTCCATCACCCCAGTAGAACCGCAAATTAAAACACACGCCGAACTCAAAACTGGCGGCAAACGCCTGGACCTAAAAACCCTGGTATCCGGGTACATAGGAGACGAGCGGCTTAACTTCCTGATGGATCCCGTTGACGCAAACGGGTGCCAGCTCAACCAAGGCATCCTATCCTCTGGCACGGAAACTGGGCAAGCAAGAGTAGAAGTGTATATTCACCCACTTGATATAAATAACGACGGGATTTCTGAGTATAACAGTGGATATGGTTATATCACTGTAACAATTACTACAGACTCTGCGGATAAACCCAACCCTCCCACTCCCGGGGACGGCACGCAAGACCCTGACGACACAAAGCCCGTGGAGCCCGGGGACAATACGGAAACGGGGACCAAGCGGCAGGACCCGCTAGTTGTCACCGGCAGCAGCGCTATTGTTTACGGGGAGCGCCTCGACTTAGGCGTCGTGGGCGGTTCTGGCAGCGGTGCCGTGACCTACGCCATCACTGGCGGCACGGGCAGCGGGACCATTGACCAAAACGGCAGGCTCCAGGCCGCCCGGGTGGGGACGGTCTGGGTCACCGCCTACAAGGCCGGGGACAAAACATATCAAATGCAGCAGTCTGACGCAAAGGTTATCACGGTGAACCCCGCCAAGCTCACCATTACAGCGGCCAACAAAACCATCAAAGTGGGCGAAGCTGCCCCCAGCCTCACCCATGCGGACTACAAAATCTCCGGCCTAGTGGGCAATGACCAGCTCCGCACCCTCCCTACCCTGGTCTATGCCTCCACCCCAGACACCAGCAAGCCCGGAACCGTCGCCATCCATCCTGTGGGGGCGGAAGCCCCGGCCGGGGGGAACTATCAAGGGGATATCACCTACATTGTGGGCAGGTTGACCATCCAAGAAGTGAAGGATTTCCCCATTACCATCCACCAGGCTGCAAACGGGACCCTCTCTGCCAGCCATCAAAGTGCGCAGGAGGGGGCCACTGTGACCCTCACCGCCATCGCCAAGGAGGGCTTTGTCCCAGGAACGCCTACGGTCAACTATCAAGGCATCCAACTGGTGGTCGCTGACAAGGGGAACGGCCGCTATGTCTTCTCTATGCCAGGCGGCCCTGTCACCATAACCGCCTCCTTCGCCACCAAGCCCCCAAATCAGGTAGACGGCCCCACATTCTCTGATGTACAGGCCAGCGATTGGTTCTCAAACAGTGTTGCCTTCGTCTGTCAAAACGGCCTCATGGTGGGCACCAGCCAAAACAGCTTTTCCCCCAACGACACCACCACCCGAGGGATGATGGTCACCATCCTCTACCGCACAGATGGGGAACCCCCCGCCAGCAGCCAATCCCACTATGCCGATGTGCCTCCCTCCGCATATTACGCCGCCCCCGTCTCCTGGGCCTCCTGGTATGGCATTGCCAGCGGCTACACCCCAGAGTCCTTCGGCCCCGAGGACAACCTCTCCCGGCAGCAGTTGGCCACCATCCTGTACCGTTACGCCGCCTATAAAAATTTTGACGTCTCCGCTCGGGGAAACCTGGTACAGTTTGCTGACCGGAACCAGATCAGCGACTATGCCATGGATGCCCTCTCCTGGGCCAATGCTGTGGGCCTGATTTCAGGAAAGTCTGACCAAATCTTAGACCCCACCGCCTCCACCACCCGGGCAGAAATGGCCGCAATCCTCCAACGCTTCTGCCAAAAATATGCACTATTTTGATGCTTGGTCATATTCTGTCTCAGGAATGCTCCGTACAGAACCGCACACATCAACACAGCGCGAACTGACTTCCTCTCGGAGGCCGTTCGCGCTGTGTCTTTTCTATTACCGCTTAGGATATGGTTCCCGCACCGGTGTGCGTCCCAATAGATAATCTGTAGACGTTTTATAGTAATCCGCAAGAATCTCCAACCGTTCCACAGGGATCGGCCGGACGCCAGATTCATATTTTTGATAATATTGGGGCGAGGTCCCTAAAATCCCCGCAACGTCTTGTTGTGTCAGTTCATTGTCTTCTCGTAGGTCTCTCAGACGTCTATACATTCCCAAGCTATCACCCACTTTTACCTAACATTACCATGAAACATGCAAAAAAATGCCATTCTAGCCATATATGGCCACCTTGACTTTTGCCACATGTGGCTATATAATCAAGAGTAGCCATATATGGCTAAAACCAACCAACCAATGGACGGTCTACCCCTTTTATGTTTTGCAAAAAGGAACGGGATCATACAGGGACATTCCCGGGAGTCTTCCCACCTAACACGCTGAAACAACCGTTCCAGGGAGAAGCCGATGAAGAAAACACTATATGATTACTGTGTAGAGCACAGGCGGGAAAGCCTGCTTCAGCAGTGGGACCTGGAAAAAAACGGGCGCCTAACCCCCACCGGCCTCTCCTACGGCAGCAAGCAGACGGTATGGTGGACCTGTGAAAAGGGCCACCACTGGGCGGCGGCGGTGTATGTCCGCACCAGCGGCAGTGGTTGCCCTTACTGTGCTGGGAAACGGGCATGGCCCGGGGAGAACGACCTGGCCTCCCAGTATCCAGCCCTGGCAGCCCAGTGGCACCCCAGCCTCAACGGTACACTGACCCCCAAAGATGTAACCACCGGGAGCCGGCGGAAGGTCTGGTGGGTATGTCCAGAAGGGCATGTTTGGAAAGCCGTGGTCTACTCCCGCGCCCGGAAGCAAAAGACAGGGTGCCCAGTGTGTGCTGGGCGCGGGAAGAACGTGCAGAGGGCCGGGGCACTGGCCAGTGGAGAGAAACATCCCTCCGGCTGGAAAATGATATGACAATCCCGCCTCCATATGCTATAATAGCAAAAAGCGGAGGGGCCTTTAGATGGGCCCTTCCGAAACTTGAACTTATAGGAGGTATGTTATCATGGGATTAGAGCATACAAAAACAGCTGAAAATCTTCAAAAGGCACTGGCCGGGGAATCCATCGCCCGTAACAAGTACACATTTTTTGCCCAAGTGGCGCGGGATAATGGGAACGAAGACGTTGCCGTAGCCTTTGAACAAATGGCAAAAAACGAAATGATGCACGCCAAGTTCTGGTTCGAGCAGATTTTCGGCAAGCCCACGGACACAAAGGAATGCCTCATGCAATCCGCCCAGGGTGAGTACATGGAGTGGCACGATATGTACCCAGACTTCGCCCGTCAAGCCCGTGAGGATGGCTTGGAGGATTTGGCTGCCATGTTTGAAAAGGTCGCCGCCATTGAGCGCAGCCACGAAAAGCGCTTCATGACCCTGTTGACCAAGCTGGGTACGCCGGCAGAAAAAGCCGCTGCCACTCCGGAACCCATGGAGAAAAAAGAGGGCTATCGCTGTCAGTTCTGCGGTGCGCTGTTTGAAACCCGCCCCGACGTCTGCGACACCTGCGGGGCCATTGGCTCCTTTGAATACGCGGAATATTACGTATAAATACTATATAATATGTATCATAAGCAAAAAATACAAAGTAAGCTTTACCGGAGTATTCCGTCCTCTCCACTCCTATTACTTTGACAAAGTGTTTTATAAGAAGAGCCAACTGATCTTCTATTCGGATCAGTTGGCTCTTTTCTTCTCAAATCGAACTATTGACTATTATTTCCCCTGGTATTATACTACATGACATAATAATTTTGACCTACAGGGCCAAGTCTAGCCTTGTAACGCAGCGGTCGATCCG
>CAJUCB010000006.1:16707-25659 GCA_910584805.1 uncultured Oscillospiraceae bacterium | reverse complement strand
TTTCTTCGGCAAATGCCCACCAGAAATGGCCCGCTCCTGCGGGATATCCTGCAACTGTTTGAACAGCATTTCCACGTTTCCACCTCCCTGGCTGTCACCTACCAAAAGGACCCGGACAGCGAAAGCGCCCTGCAATACAATTACATCGTGCGGGACCTGCCGCCAAACCAAGTGAGCACCTATATGGACCAGTTTGTCAAGTTCGATATCCGTAGCCGTTTGAAGGGGAAACAGAAGAAAAGCGTCGTCTCCCTCACCGCGCTGCTCTCCCCGGAAGAGCGGGCCCACACCCCGTATTATCAATATCTCCGCTCCCTGGGAATCGCCTACCAATGTTGTATCTTCCTCCGCAAGGAAAGGGAACTCTACGCCATGATCAGCCTCTTCCGCCCGGAGGCGGCGGGGGATTTCACCCCAGAAGAGCTGGAAATCTTTTCCGAGATCGAGCCCTTTATTACCAAGCAGTACCTGGAGAACAGGAAAAACCGGGAGATGATGTCCCTGGCCTATCATTTTGACGAATATTTCTCCCATCTCTCCCTGGGCGTAGCCCTGCTGGACCACAACGGCAAGATCCTCAAAGCAAACCACACATTCAACGACTATGCTCAATACATCTATGAGAATGGCAGCATCGTGGACAGCTTCGTCACCCGCGACACCGCAGATACCCCGGAGCATTATCTGTGGGGCCAGAAGCTTTTGAATTATTTCGGTTCCAAAATAATCTCCGCGCCGGAGGAGATCAAGGTGGAATGCCTCCTCCATCAGTTCAAGTTCTATAGCAAAGAGATCAGCAACCAGAGCCGGACCGTCATCAATCCAGGCCAATACCTCTATCTGATCTTTTTAATCCGCCAGGAAAAGGTCCACTCCCCCCAAATGTTGGCTGCGCTAAAGCAGCTCACTTCACGGGAGAAAGCCGTTCTGGACCACCTGTCCGCCGGCCTAAACAACACTGAAATCGCTGACGCCATGGACATCAGCCCCTTTACCGTCAAGACCCATCTGCAAAACATCTATGCCAAGTGCGGTGTGTCTGGGCGAAACGAGTTACTTTCCAAATTGAAATAGCCCTCCGCCCCAGTTGGAACAAAGACCTTGCGCCGATGGCGCAGGGTCTTTTCTCTCCCCGAAAAACAGCCGTTTCACTCAGCCTTTGCGTCAGAGGCTGTGTTTTTTTCGTCCGTTTTTCCTTCTTCTTTTTTGAGCTGTTCCAGTCCCAGGCGGATGAGCTCCGCCGTAGCTTCCGAACGGGTCTGATACCGGTTTTTGAAGCGGAAGTCCTCAATGGCTTCGAACATCTCGTTGGTCACGGAAACCGTGTACCTGGGCTTATCAGTCGCCATATCCATCACCTCAGTGATGATTATACCGCAGTGAACCAGTTATGTAAAGATGCAATTCCCCGACAATTTTCTTGACAGAGATTCACTGAACCACTATAATGGTATGCGGTTCAGTGATTCACTACACCGAAAGGAGGCCATCCCATGGCAGCGAATACAAGACGCATTATGGTATCCATCCCCCCTGACCTGGAACAGGGGTTGGACAGCTTGAAACGGGAGAAGTTTTACAACAAGCCCTATTCTGAAGTATTCCGGTATGTCTTTGCCCTTGGGTTGAAGGCAGCGGAAGAAAAAACGAAAAAAGAGTGTCGAGAAGCATCTTAACTACCATCTAATTTCTCATGAAATCAAACCACTTGAAAACAACTCTTTTCTAACAAGCTTACTACTCCGAACGGATGAGTTGGTCACACGGAATATCATCCCATTTTCGCAAAAAGGGCGGTTTAGAGTACGTCAAACGGCTGATGCGGGCGGGTTTTGACCCTAGTATACTGAACGCAGAAAACGAAAGGAGGTTCGACCATGGAAAAAACCTTGTCTATCACAGTAGACCAAGAAGGGGTCGCAATCCTGACCCTGTCCCGGCCGAAACTACTCAATGCGCTCACCGCACCCATGTTCCAGGAACTGGCCCAGCGGTTGCGGGAAATCGAAGCCTCCCAAGAGATCCGCGCCGTGTTGCTCACCGGCCAAGGCCGTGGCTTCTGCGCCGGGCTGGACCTGGGGGAACTGAAAGATGGATATGGCGGGCAGGAGGCATTTTACCGGCATATCGAGGCAGCCAACCGGCTCATCGTTTTGCTGGCGGAGCTGGACAAACCGGTGGTGGTTGCGGTAAACGGCATCGCCGCCGGGTCCGGTATGAACATCGTGCTGGCTGCGGACCTGGCTGTGGCAGCCACAGACGCCACCTTTTCCCAGAGCTTCGGCCATGTGGGCCTGATCCCTGACGTGGGCGGGACCTACCTGCTGCCGCGGATCGTGGGCGTCTCCAAGGCCAAGGAAATCATTTTCATGGACCGAAAGTTGGACGCCCAAGAGGCCCTCTCCCTGGGCATCGTCCACCAGGTGGTGGAGCCCGCCCAGGTACTGGCCACAGCCTACGCCGCAGCCCAAAAGCTGGCTGCCGGGCCCTCCTTTGCCTTCTCTGTAGCGAAGAAGATGCTCAGCCGCTGCAATGAGATGGACATTCATACCGCTCTGCACATGGAGGCCCTCTCCCAAGCCCTGGTCTCCAACACCGACGACTACAAGGAAGGGGTGGAGGCGTTCTTCGAGAAGAGAATGCCGGTGTTTACCCGATAAAGAGTAGAATCGCCCTCTAACACCCCCTTCTCTTCTACTCTAAATAGAGTAATCTTCCCTCGCCCTGACCCAGCGCAACGGGCTCCCCATTTCGCTGGTTAGGAAATACAATCCTGTATGGCCCCATCCCCCAGCTGGACCATATAGCAGCCACTCCTTGTACCTGTTCAGGCCTGTCCTACCAGCGTCTTTTGCTGCGCAGTTCACCCGTGTGCCCGTACTTCAGGAGAATCCATCGCAAGACGTTAGGAGGCGAGACCGAAAAAAGAGCAGCCCGCGTTTCCGTATTTTGAAAAGATTTGGAGGGAAAAAGAAATGAATCTTATGCTGCCCAGTGCGCGGCGTAAGGACGGAGAGAAGCAACCCTGTATCAAGATTTGGAAATTTGACCTGCGTATCCCCTTTGTGCATTACGAATGGGAAATTCCTGAAATGGTCCAGGCCCTCGTCGTCTTTATGACCGGTTCCGCAGCCACCGCTTACCTACAGGACCTATTTGGTTTCACCTTTGAGATCGCCCTATCCATCGTGTTCGTCCATGAGCTGTTGTACATGGTCAACAACACCCTGGGCGACCCGTTGATCGGCGGATGGATTACCCCCGCCGTGCCCTTGATTACCGCTTTCCTTCTCAACTATGAGCCGGGCCCCGACCGGGCCTATGCCTTGGTGGGGATGGAGCTGATCCTGGGCCTGATGTATGTCATTTTCGGCGTCACAGGCATCGCCACCAAGCTGGTGGACCTGTGCCCCCAGAGCTTGAAGGCCGGTATTTTGATAGGCTCCGGCTTCGCCGCCTGCGCCGGGAGCTACGGCTTCCGTTCCCTGGCTGACGGCGGTAAGGGCTTTTTCATGTATCCCATCTCTTGGTCCATCGGCATTGCCCTAGGCCTGTTCCTGCTCTTCTCCAACGGCTTCGGCAAGGTGAAGTTCAGCAGCAAAAATAGGGCCATCAAATTGCTGACCAAGGCCGGTTTCGTCCCCGCCATCATCGTGGCCGGTATCATCGCCATGGCCATCGGCGAATGTGAGCTGCCGGACTTCTCCGACGTACACGCTTTCTGGTTCAACCCCATCCCCGGCTTGATGTGGGTCTGGCAGAACTTCTCCATCGTAGGCATCGGGCTTCCGCCCCTGGAAATCCTGGCCAAGGACTTCCCCATGGCTATCATGTGCTATGTTATCGCCTTCGGTGATATCGTGGGCGGCACCGCCTTCATGGAGGACACCAAGCGCTATCGTGAGGACGAGTACATTGATGTGAACCCAGACCGTACCAACATGTGCTGCGGCTTCCGTAACCTGATTGAGGCTTTCTTCAGCCCCACCTGCACCATGTCCGGCCCCCTGTGGTCTGCCATGACCGTGTCTGTGGCTGAGCGCTACAAGACTGGCAAGGAGAACATGTACTCCATCTTCGGCGGCTCCTGCACCTTTAACACCACCAAGTGGATCTGCCAGCTCATCGTACCCTTAATGGCCCTGATCCGGCCCATCCTGCCCCTAGCCATGGCCCAGACCCTGATGATCCAGGCCTTTGGCTCCTTCTACGTGGGCATCAACATGTGCCGCACCAACGTAGAGCGCGGCGTGGCCGGCATCACCGCCGGCGCCATCGGCGTGTGCGCCAACCCGTCCTATGGCCTGTTCGTGGGTATCGTCCTGTGCATCGTCATGGAAATCCTCAACATGAAGCGGGACGAGCGCCGGGCCAATGTGGAGGAAGGCCTGGAAATCTACATCCACAACACCCGCGCTGAATTTGAAGAAGTTGCCGCCAAGGACGCTGCTGCCGACGCCAAGAAGCTGGCAAAAGCCAACAGATAAAGGAGATTTGCCACCATGAAAAAGATCATCGCACTCTGCCTGGCAATGGTTTTGAGCCTTGCCCTTCTGGCCGGCTGCGACTCTGCCGACCCCAACAACCCCTACGGCCAGGAACCCGCCCCCAAAGTGGAAACTGACGCAGAAGCAGAATAAACCCAAGACAATCCCCAACGATTTCCTGATCACTCATTCATTGGAAGGACCCCCGGCCACAGGGGCCGGGGGTCCTTCGGATACAAGAATTCCCCCTTCTCCAAAGGGGAAAAGGAGGGCTCTCCATGGATAACAAGCAAGCAAGAAAAACCGGGCGGACCATCATGGTCTGCGGCTGCATTCTCATCCTGTTGACCAAGGTGCTGCTGGGTGGGATCATGGTGGCCATGGGTGCTCTGTTTTCCCTGCTTTTGGGCCGTTGTCCCCACTGCGGCAAGGTTATGATCGGCCTGTCCCCCAGCGCCACCAACTGCCCCAGGTGCAAGGGACGGCTGTAACCCAGCGTCCAACAACGCGATAGAAGGGAGAAACACCATGTTCGGTCGAAAATCTAAACGAGAAAAGAAAGCGGAAAAAAAGGAGGCCTACCGCCGGGAGGTACGCAAGGGCCTGCTGTTCTGGCTCCCCGGAGGCTCCACCCGCTTAGACATATATCTGGACTACTGTGTCCTTCACGCCCTGGGGCGGACCAAATTGAAGGAGAAATCCAGAGTGATCCCCTTCAATGACATCATCAAAGTGGTTTATACCCCTGCCACTACCGTCCGCCACGCCTGCCTACAGCTGTTCACCAAGGATATGCCAGAGGTCAAGCGCAGCTACTGGTATGCCTATGAAAACAACCTAGTAGTGGTACACCCCTCTACAGAGGACATCGCCCAAAAGGTCATCGAATTTCTCCGCAACCCCAACGGTTCCAACGTAGTCCCTCCAGACTACCTGAACCAACTGAAAAAGGAGCGCAGGCGGGAGCTCCGGGCGGAGGCCGAGGCCGCCAAGGCCCAGGAAACCAGCCCAGCCGGGGAACAGGAAGCGGTATGATCGGGAGGGACTTGCCGTGAAATATCAGATCAAAATGGTCTATGACCAGACCGATGTCGCAGCCCTGGTCCGGGTGTTGGAGTACCGCCAGCATCCTGAAAAGGGCCTGCGCATGGCCCGGCGGATTGGCTACCCTGTCTTCGGCGTGCTCCTCATCGCCGCCGGGGTCGCCATGCCCCTATCTGGGATGCTCTCTCTGGCTAGTCTCTGCCTGATGGTATTTTGTCTCCTTATGGGCGTACTCCTGCTGCGCCGGGCAGACCGGCGGGGGATGGAGCGGCGGTCCTGGCAGCGCTACCCAAACAAGGGCCTGGTCTTGACCTATCGCTTCTACAACGACCACTTTGAGGAGGAGGACGAGGTCTCCGGCAAGAACGAGTTCCGGTATATCAGCGTGAAAAACGGCAACCTGGATGCAGGGCATTTCTTCCTGTTCACCAGTGGGAATATGGCCCACATGCTCCGCAGGGATAGCTTCACCTTCGGGGATCCAGATACCTTTGCAAATTTTATCAAAATCCGGGCTGCGGTGACGCTGGACCCGGTAGAATAAAACCACCCCAGCGGGCAAACTGGCGGCGAGGGCACGATATCCTCGCCGCCAGTTTTTTGCCCAATGCCAACTAGCTCGTGAGGGAAAGGTTGACAGCACAGCGCCCCGTGGCTCTGTTCATTCACCACATAAAACACAAGCCACGGCCCACAAAAGAGTACCCATCAAAAAGTTTAGCGCAGAGCGGACAGTCAACCGTCCCAGGACAGTCCCCGCCCAGGTCACCACCACTAACATAGGTACTCACTTTTTCCACACTGTCATGTCCAGCATCTTTTCTTGACAAACAAGAAACCCTATATTATAATTATATTAAATATAGGTTACAATTTTGCTGGGTCTTGGCGGTCTCTTCCTTCCAGTGCCCCTGCCCCCTCTTCTTCCTGGCACTTGAAGCCTTCACGAATCCTGTCGTGGAGCGCAAGCCATTCCTCTGTGGAAAGCATCGCCGCAAATACGAAAAAAACATCGACGTAACACGCAGACTTACCGCGCTCATAGTTCCCATACATACGGGCAGTTACCTCTAATATCTCCGCCATCTTCTCTTGGGTATACCCCAAATTATCTCGTTTCTCTTTCATCCGTTTGCCAAGATAGGCCGCTACAGCTTTGTGGTATGCTCGCATAAGTAATTCCTCCATAGTTCGTAAAATATGGATTTACTACCCATGCCGGAAGGACGCTTGCAAAGGCTCTCCTTCCGCTTGTGTATTGATCTATCATTGGGCGAACCGTGCCGGGTCATCGCCTCCTCTACCATTCGCTTGCAGCCCTTACTTTGGCCCGCTGCTCTCATCCTCCTCTCAGCCGCAGCCCCAGTGCGCCAGCCGTTCCTTCGTGTGACAGCTCGGGGTGGCGGCTATTTGTTTTAGCCCCAGTTCAACGCTGATTCCCAAGGCATTGCATCCCCTCTTGCTATAAATTTTTATCGACAGAAATATACTATGTTATAATTCTTCACTCTATTTTTTCTACCTCTTTTTCCCTAGATCAAATACTTGATTACAAGAGGATCGTGTACAGAAAACATATTTGCAAGAAACGGGCCAGCCGACTCATCGACTAGCCCGTTTCTTCCATTGTTTTCTAAAAATTCTTCCCATTCCAGCCCCAGTCCCGGATGCCTTGGTAGGAGACATACAGGTTTTTCGGCGGGATGTCCAACTGTTGCTGGAAGATTTCTGTGACCTTGGCCGTCATGGCCTCCGTGTCCTCCCGGGCCGGTTCACCCAGCATGGCAACAGAGACATACGCCCCCTTTTCCAACTGTTTCCCACCCATGTAGAGGTCATATTGATCCTGAAACCCGATCATCAAAAAGGATTCGGGCTTTTTCAACAGGGCAATGGCCTGGCCTAGCTGGTTCTTTAGGGTCTCCCTTTGGGTCTGGGTAACTGTCCCAGTGATTTTTGCGTCAATATACGGCATAGCAGGGTCCTCCTTGTTCTGAGATTTGATACCTCCTCTTACTCTACTGGCAGCCCGCCCCTTTGTCAAGGAAAAATTCTATGAGAAACAGCAGGTTTTTATGGGGCATCCCCCTTCAAATTCCCCATCTATTCTTGCTTTTCAACGGCCTATGTGGTATGCTAACGTCATAGAGGTATTGGGCTGCGGGGCAGTCCTATGGATACCGGCCCTATACCAAAAATCTTTTAGGAAAGCTGAGATGATGCGTCCCTTATGGACAGTACCTGTATTACCCTTGCCCTGATTCTTGTGGTCCTAATCGCCCTCTCCGCCTGGTGTTCCTCCACAGAGACCGCCTATTCCTCCGTGAATAAAGTGCGCCTCAAAAGCAAGGCGGAGGACGGCAACACGCGAGCCAAGCTGGCGTTGGATCATCTGGCGCAGTATGACAAGCTCCTGTCCTGCATCCTTATCGCCAACAATATCGTCAACCTCACCGCCGCCACCCTGAGCACCATCCTGTTCACCAAGCTCTTCCCCATCTACGGTCCCGCGCTCTCTACCATCCTCTTGACTGTGCTGGTGCTGATCTTTGGTGAGATCACCCCCAAGAGCTTGGCAAAGGATCAGGCAGAGCGGGTCTGTATGTCCGCCGCCCCGATCCTACGGGTGGTCCTGCTGGTGTTCACCCCGCTGCACATGTTCTTTGGGCTGTTTTACAAGCTGGTCACCCAGCTGTTCCACCCGCCCCAAGACGAGGGGATCACCGAGGAGGAGCTTATCACCATGGTGGAGGAGGCTGAAAACGAAGGTGGCTTGGAGCACCACGAAAGTGAGCTGATCCGTGCAGCCATTGAGTTCAACGATATGGAGGTGGAGGAAATCCTCACCCCCCGTGTGGACATCATGGCGGCACCGGACACGGTCTCTATGGAAGAGCTGGCGGTGATTTTCGCCGAGAGTGGATATTCCCGCATCCCGATTTATCACAGCTCCATCGACGATATCATCGGCCTAGTCCACGAAAAGGACTTCTTCTCCGCCCGTTACCACAACCACTCTGACGTTTCTAGCCTGATCTCACCGGTGTATTACACCACAGGCTCTGCCCAGATCTCCGATCTGCTCCGCCGTCTCCAGCACCGCAAGACCCACATGGCTGTGGTGGTGGATGAATACGGCGGCACCATGGGCCTTGTGACCTTGGAGGACATCCTGGAAGAGCTGGTGGGTGAGATTTGGGATGAGCACGACGAAATAGTTGAGGAGTTCAAAAAGCAGGAGGACGGTAGCTATCTGATCTCCTGCTCCGCCAACCTGGACGACCTCTTTGACCGCTTCTCCATCCGGGCGGACGACATCGACTCCGCCTCCATCAGTGGCTGGGTTTTGGACCAGTTGGGCCGGCTCCCTGTGGAGGGGGACCAGTTCATCTATGAAAACCTGGCAGTCACCGTCACAAAA
>CAJUCB010000006.1:0-16684 GCA_910584805.1 uncultured Oscillospiraceae bacterium | reverse complement strand
CCGGGAATTTTTGTGCCGTTTCCGCAGTTCATATTTTTCAAAAATCAGAGAATACTAGCAAGACCAAGAGAAAAAACACTGTATTTTGTCAGGAGGTGACGGTTTGATCCCCTGTACTGACCCATGTATCTACCAGCAAGACGGCTGCTGCACCCTGTCCCGGGCCGTCTCCGGCGGGCACCCCAGCCAGGAACAGAACTGCGTCTACTTCCTGCCCAAGGGGCTACAGCAGCACCGCCAGGGCCTCCCGGATGTTGCGCACCGGGATCAACTGTAGGCCCTCTGGGGCCACCACAGCCTGTTTCCCCCGTCCTTTGGGCACCAGACACTTTTCAAAGCCCAGGCGGTGAATCTCAGCCAGGCGCTGGTTGATGGCGGAGACTGCCCGCAGTTCCCCAGTAAGGCCCACCTCCCCCACTGCCACCAGGTCCGCCGGCACAGGCTTGTCCCGGAACGAGGAGGCCAAGGCCAGAATGGCCGCCAAGTCTGCCCCGGGCTCGTCCAGGTTCAACCCGCCGATGACGTTCACATAGGCGTCGCAGGTGTTCACTGCCAGGCCGCCACGCTTTTCTAGCACAGCCATCAGGAGCATCGCCCGGTTGTAGTCAAAGCCGTTGGTGCTCCGGCGGGGGTTGCCAAAGGCCGTGGGGGTCAGCAACGCCTGGACCTCTGCCAGCACCGGTCGGGCCCCCTCCATGACGCAGGTAACACAGGTCCCCGGCTCATCGGTAATCCGGCCTTCCAGCAGGGCCTGGGATGGGTTGGGCACTTCCCGCAAGCCTGTGTCGTCCATCTCAAAGACGCCGATCTCATTGGTGGCCCCGTAACGGTTCTTGGCCGCCCGGAGGATGCGGTAGGACTGCCTGTCCCCCTCAAAGTAGAGCACACAGTCCACCATGTGCTCCAAAACTTTGGGGCCTGCTAGGTTCCCCTCCTTGTTCACATGGCCGATGATAAACACAGTGATGTTCTGCCCCTTAGCCAGCTGCATCAAGGCCATGGTACACTCCTTCACCTGGGAAATACTCCCGGGAGCAGAGCTCTGTTCCCCATGGTACATGGTTTGGATGGAGTCCACAATGAGAATCTCTGGCTTCGTCTCCTCCACCGCCTGAAGGACTGCCTCCAAGTTGTTCTCCCCAAAGAGGTAAAGGCCCAGGTCCCCTACCCCCAGGCGCTGGGCCCGGAGCTTCAGCTGCCCTTCTGACTCCTCCCCGGATACATACAACACCTTGGCAAGGGAACACAACTGGTGGCAAATCTGAAGCATGAGGGTGGATTTCCCGATCCCCGGCGCACCACCAATAAGGACAAGGGACCCTTTCACCCCGCCGCCCCCCAGGACCCGGTCCAGTTCCGCCATGCCTGTGGAAAAACGGATTTCCTGGGTACTGCTGATCTCTGAAACCAGCTTGGGCTGACGGAGGGAAAGCCCCCCCAAGGGGGAGCGGTCCCTGACGGCACTGGCCTTCCCCTTGGGTTTCCCTGGCTGTTCCACGATGGTATTCCAAGCCCCGCAGGCAGAGCATTGGCCCTGCCACTTGGGGGTCTCATTGCCGCATTCTGTACAGTAAAACATCATCTTTGCTTTCATATCAGAGATTCTCCCTCCTGTGTCTCTCCGCTCTGGATATAGCTGGTCCCTAGCACCATGGCCAGCTTCATCTGGTAGGCCTTCTCCTGCAAGAGCTTCTCCTCCTCCGGGTTGGAGAGGAAGCCACACTCCACCAAAACTGCCCGGCAGGAGACGTTTTTCATCAAATAGACCGTGCGCTGCACCCGCTGGGGGGTGCGGTTGTTTTCCGGGTCCAGGGCGGACTGGATGGACTCCTGGATGCACTTTGCCAGCTCCTGTGAACCTGCTTCCCCGCCGTAAAACACCTGGGCCCCATGGTAACGGTAGTTGGGAAACGAGTTCTGGTGGATGCTAATTAGGGTGGCATTTTCAATGCTGTTGACCTGTGCCACCCGGTTGTGCAGGTCTGAGACCTTCTTTTCCCGGAGCGTCCGGGCTTTCTCGTCATGGATTGAGATATCACTGTCCCTGGTCAACATGGTGGGCACACCATAAAAGCCCATGATCTGATCCAGCCGCAGGGCAATGTCCAGGTTGACGGCACTTTCTGCATGGCCAGAGGCTGAGAGTGCGCCTCCGTCCTCCCCGCCGTGGCCGGGGTCAATGATTAGGGTGTGTTCCTCCATGCGGGCGAAGGCCGCCATACTGCCCCGGTTGAGCAGCAGATATACCATCACACCCAGCACCAGGACCACCACAAGGGCACAGCACACCCACAAGATTTTTGTTTTCTGAATCTTCAAAGCCATCCCTCCCTTGCAACTGTATGCGCAAGGCAGGATGGGCAGACCCGCGAAAGGGTTTGGAAAAAGTTCCTTTTTGTCGGTTCCCCTTTCTTCCTCTGTCGCATAAGCTGAAATGAACGCAGAGAAACCTCGTTCTGCGTCGTTTTCATAAAGGAGGCGCTTCCATTGTTTATTGAGATTGAAAAGCCCAGTAAGCCCAACGGAACTCAACCAGACGATGCCTGCCAGACCTGCGAAAAAGGCCTAGGCAAGCTGCCCGACTGCGGGCCATTCGCAGTCCCCTTCGTGGCAAAGCAGGAGACCGCTGCACCCCGCTATAGTGACCTGCACGCCCTGGATTACGGCACCCTCTTCCCGGACTTAAACCTGCCCTTCCATCTAAAAATCAATCCCGCTGAGCTGGCAGACACTCCCCTCAACCAGCTCCGGGCTTTGGATTTTGTCATCTTGGAACTTGGGTTGTATCTGGACACCCATCCCTATGATGCAGAGGCCTTTGGCCTCTTCCAGAACTACGTCGCGCTGGAAAAAACCGCCCGGGAAAACTACGTAGCCCAGTTCGGCCCCCTACAGCAGCAGGATGCGGCCCAGGACGGCGGCTATACCTGGGTGAAAGGTCCCTGGCCCTGGCAGTATTCAGAGGAGGTGTGAGCCATGTTCATGTATCAGAAAAAGCTACAGTACCCCGTGCGGATCAAGAATACCAACCCCGCCCTGGCAGCCCAGATCATCTCCCAATACGGTGGCCCGGATGGGGAACTGGGGGCTTCCCTGCGCTATCTCTCCCAGCGGTACTCCATGCCCTATCCCGATGTGCAGGCCCTGTTGACCGATATCGGCACCGAAGAGCTGGGGCACATGGAGATGGTGGCAGCCATCGTCCATCAGCTCACCCGGAACCTCACCGATGACCAGATTGAGAACAACCCCGGCTTCGCCGCTTACTTCGTGGACCATACCACTGGCGTCTACCCCACCGCCGCCTCCGGCTTCCCCTGGACTGCCGCATCCATCGCTGTCAAGGGCGATCCGATTTGCGACCTGACCGAGGATCTGGCTGCGGAACAGAAGGCGCGTGTGACATATGACAACATCCTGCGTCTGGCCAAGGACGACCCGGATGTTACCGATGTAATCCGCTTCCTAAGAGAGCGGGAGATCGTCCACTTCCAGCGCTTCGGCGCCGCCATTGAACAGGTGCGCCGCCATCTGGACCCCCGCAACGTCTATTACACCAATCCCGCATTCGATCCCAAGCCTGCCGTGGAGTAACGCCCCACAGGTAGCGCAAGAGGGCCGGGCATGTTTGTTGACGCAAACATGCCCGGCCCAAAAGCATTGCAGAGATTTTGCTTTCCTCAGGTTTGGTTGATGCAGCCGTTTATTCCTTCACAATACCGGTATAGAACCGCTGCAAGATGGTGGCAAACTGGGCGCGGGTGGCTGTGCCGCTGGGGGCCAGGGTATCGGCAGTCATGCCGCCCACAATTCCGTTGCCCACAGCCCAGGCCATGCCCTCCTGGGCATAGTCCGCCACACTGCCGCCATCCACAAAGCCATCCAGCGCCACGGAACCACTGATCTCATAGCCCCGCAGCTGGGTGTAGCGGTAGAGGATGGTCACCATCTGCTGGCGGGGCATATCCATGGTGGGGTCGCTCCCGTCAGAGACCCCGTTGCTCATGGCCCACTCTCTGGCCGCAGCCATATCCACAGGGGACTGGCCACTGAGCCGGGCCAGGATCATCCACATCTGCTCACGGGTGATGTTTCCGTTGGGTGTGAAGGTGGTCAAGCCAGTGCCGTTCACATAGCCGCGTTCATACGCCCAGGCAATGGCATCCTTGGCCCAGAAGTCCCCCGGCACATCCTCAAAGGGCGTACCACTGGCCGGAGGCTGTTCCACCGCTTGGAAGGTAGCTTCCACTCGGACCTCCCCCTGGGGCATGGTGAACACATAGCTGCCGTTCTGCTCTTCCACGGTGATCTCCTTGCCGTCCTTGTCCAGGACCCGCAGGGTAGCAAGCTGATAGCCGTCATCCGGGCGCACGGTCAGGGTTACCCGCTCCCCGGCTTTGGCCTGGTTGGTGCTGAGGGACACGCTGCCCCCCTGATAGGTCCCCGTGGTGATGCCATGCTGCGTCCCATTGCTGGAACTACCGCCGCCGGAGCTGCCCCGGCCGATGTTCACGCTGCTATCGTAGGCCACCTTGGCATCCCTGTCCAGCAGGGTGAGCTTGCCCGTGCTGGGGAGGACCGCCTCTGTGCTCCCCAGGTTCAGAGTACCCAACTGTAAGGTATTCCCCGCTGAGCCAATGTAGTTCTGGCCCTCGGGCGCCATGTAAATGGTCACGGTAGTCTTACCGCCGGCTGCCTCCACACGGCACGGTGCCACATAGGTGTTGGCAAGGTTGGATGTAAACTGAACCTTATCATTCGCCAACTCTCCACTCACCTCCAGCTCCAGCTGGAGGCCATAGAGCTTATCCGCGCCCTTATCCAAAGACAGGGTATAGCTTCCCCCACTCCCCTGATAGGTCAGGACCGGGGCCTTGATGGTGGCGGCCAGGGCGGTACAAGATAAGAACAGCACCAGCCCCACCAGGAGCAATCCGCTTCGTTTTAACTGTCTCATAGTTCCTCCCTTACTCAGCCTTCAGCACCACAGTGGGCAAGTCGGTCCCACCGGGGGCATTGGTCCACAGGGTCTCGGCAGAGACACGGGCATCACCCGCCGTTTCTGGCATATCCGTGCGATAGAGCACAGCGCGAATCCGGCTGGGCAGCAGATTGACGCCGCTGCAATTGCTGGACTCCCCTTGCAATTCCGCTTCCCTCTGCACGTTGGGAATGAAAATAAAGATACCGTCGCTGATATCACTTACTTCTCCATCCTCCGGAACCTCTGCAAACATCAAGAGCTTTCCGTCCATGGGGCGGGTCTCCACTGTGGTATTGCCCTCACCCTGGTCTGTAACTTCTGTCTTGGTGAACTCGCCCTCAATCCTGATTTTCTGGAACACAGGGTTCCCACGATAGTTGCCCAAAATCACCAGGGTTCCTTTGGGGATCGTCTGATCTGCTCCGTCACCATACTTATAATCCTCGGACAGAACACCCGTAAAGCCACCGTCTAGGAAGCTCACGTCGTCGCCAGCATAGCTGACCAGTTGGACATTGGCCAAATTCATATCTGCCGGAATACCAGTGATGGTCACTGTCTTGGCGTCATAGGTCCAAATCCGGGTATCCTCCGCACCTGCGCCGGGCTTTTGGAAATAGGTCAGGTAGCTGTTGCTGTCGTCTACCGCCTGGTTATTGTCTTTGAAATTCCCAGAGCGGGCAGTGGTAGTCTTATCTTCAGCATTCTCGACGGAGCACGTGATGGCAACTGTGAAGTCACCTTCTTTGGGCCGATTATCGCCACTGATTTTCAACCCAGAAACGGCTGTCTCTTTCTTGAGCGCAATAGTCACACTATTGTCCTCGTTGCGGGTGATATCATATTGATCTGCACCCACAGTCTTATCGTAAGCAATCCGCATTTCTTGGGACTCTGCGGCTCCCACAACATTGCCCAAGGTATCATAGGCTACCACCTTGTAGGTAAACGTCCGGTGGTTGGCGGAACCAATCACGTCATCATATGTGCCCTCAGAGGTAAACGCGATGGACTTGAACTCTCCTGCCGTTCCACTGTCTTTGCGGAGAATCTCATAGCCTTGGAGCACGCCGCCACCGTTCAAGCTCTCGGTAGACAGGTTCAACGTGATGGTCTTGTCGTCCTTCTTGGCCGCTGTCACAGAGACTGTGCCCGTAGTCGCTTCCTTTCCGGCCAGACGGTCCCGGCGGCTCTGGTCGCTGAGATACCAAATGGCGCGGTCTTCCTTTGCGTAGGTTTCCAGCTTTTTCTTTGTGCCCTCGCTGAGGGTCATGCCCCAGCGGGTGAAGAATTCGGTCAGGTCCTTCCCTGCCACAGCGGAGGCAGTCAAGGCAAACTTATCGTCATAGCTGCTGGCGCCATTGAAATAAGTCCCCTTCTTCCATGCCTTAAAGAACTTGTTGTAGAAGTCCATGGGGGCGGCACCATCGTCGTAGGCCAAATGAAGCTGCCAATACATACCAAGCTGGACAAATACATCGTTGGAGGCGCCGGGGATACCCTCGGCTACCTTTTGGAAAATCTTAGGGTACTTATTGCTCTTCTCCAAGCGGGAGGCAAGGGTATTCTGATTCCCGTCGTAGGTCTGGACCATGATGGAATAGATGTTGTTGGTGGTCTCCGCCTTACCCAGCTTATCCATGTTGTGGCCGATTTCGTGGGCAATGCCCCAACCGAAGAGGTTGTTGGCAGTGGCATTCTGATCCAACTGGGCAATGGGTGTGCCACCTACCATGCCGGGGCAGGAGCCATAGCCGATACCAATGTGGCTCCCGGCGGCGTACATAAACGCCCCAGAGAACATCTGCATACAACGAATATTCTGGCGGGTCCGCATATCGTTCTTGTCATAGGTGTTGTCGATCCCCTGAGTGGTCTTGCAAATGTGCATCAGGTCTTCCCAGGCCAGGACGGAATTGGTCAATTGTTTCACCTTGTCTCCATTGCCCAAGCCGCTGTTGGCAGCGTTCGCTGCCAGGGAGAGCAAAACAGTGGGGGTGGAAATTTCCGTCACATTCTTCCAATCGTTATCCTGGATGCCAACTTTAACATAGTCTGCCAACTCTTCTGTATAGGCCTTGATGGCACTGTTGCGTGCAGCGTCGTCCATAGTATACCAGTTGGTCAAGTTCAGCATGGGAATATCCGTTGCCCGGCGGACGTGGAGTTTAATGTTTTCCGCGCCTGCCCCACTATATGTAATATACAAGCTGCCGCCCCTGGGGGTATTCTGGCTGCCGATCTTGGGAATGGTCAGGACATTCCGTCCATTGATGAGAGCCCCCGCCTTGGCGCTCCAAGCATTCGCCTCAGCGTTAAACTGGGTGGCAGTCACTTCCACCTTCTGTCCCTCGGGAATCCCGGTGGCGTAAATGGTGATTTCACTGCCTGCCTCGGCGGCAACGCCCAAGGGCTGAAGCAAACTGCCGCCTTGGCCGTATTCATTGTCCTTCACGGGATTCCGGCTCTCAATGCCCTCAATCACGACACTGCTGCCCTTTTCTTTTTTGAGCAACTCCTCTGCCAGCTTCAGTTCATCCGCCAAAGCATCCACATACAGGTAGTAATTTTTCTCATCACCATTCAGCCGTTCACGCAAAGCATCAATTTGCCCCTGCGTCGTACCAGATTTCAACTGGGTGTGGAGCTCATCCGTGAACAGCGCTGCAATCTCTTCCGGCAGGCACTTAGTCGGATCATATTTCTGGAACATCAGCTCGGAACAACTGGTGAGGTTATATCCCACTTGCTCCACCGCTACGCTGATCTGCTTGACACCCTTTACCGGGCCAAAGGGCAGCACAGCGAAGCGGGTCTTGGCTGGCTCGTTGCGCACAGCGGGCCAAGTGGACATACAACTGCTGTTGCCCGTGGCACCGTCGTCCCGTCCGCCACCTTCTGGGTCAGGCACCAGCAGATGGCCCGGCTTATTCAAATCATCATTCGCATACCAGACGGTCACACTATAGACCCGCAGCCACTGGGGATAATTCCCGTCCATGCGGGGGGCCCATATAGCGCTGTTCAGGTCGATGGGCTCTTGGAAGGTCGTAATGATGTGCTCATTCCAGGACCAGGTTCTAGCCGTCCAGCTGGTCTTGAAGTCACCGTCTACGAGAAACTCCGGGTTAAAGCTGCTGTCACTGACATTATTGGCGTCAGCTAGGCGGATACTCTTGATCTCGTCCCGGGCTACCATCCCCTCTGTGGGGATGCCATTTGGGCGGCTGAAATCTGTAGCCTTGGGCGTAGCCTCAGAGATGCGGGATCTCCCACTCTCCCCGATGGAATTGCCAGAAATGACATAGACAGAATAGGTGGTGCCATTGGTCAGGCCGCTAATGGTGGTGCTGGTGGTTGCAAGCTGTTCCCCAGCCTGGGTCCACTGCTCACCGCTGTTCTTTACCTGGTAAAACACCTTATAATAGGTAGCGTTCTCCGCTTTCTTCCAGGACACCGACAACGCGCCATCCTGCTCCCCCAGATTCACCATGTCCGGTGCTTTCGGGGCGCTGCTGGGGACAGGCTCAGCTTCCACCACGGGGGACGTGACCCCCTGCCAGCTTCCGTCCACAGGCGTGACGGTAAAGCAATAAACCTCGTTATTGTCCAGGCCAGAAACCTCAGCCCTATTCACATTCACTGTGAGGGAGTTCTTGCTATTACTGTCCTTCTTGGGCCAGTAATCCACCCGGTAGCCAGCTACGTTGGGCAGTTCACTCCAAGTCAGGCTGACTTTTTCGCTTCCCGCTGTTGCCGCCACGTTTTTGACTTCGCTGTTGGGGGCAACCGGGTTCTCTGGCACGATATCTTCCAGGAATTGGATAGACTCAATGGTCACATATTTATCGTTAGAATCTTTCACCACAGTGATGGTGATTTCTTTCACCGCAACACGACGGCCAAGGTTCACCGTAATCACATGGTTGCTCAGTGCGTGGATATCCTTCGGCAACACACTTCCAAAAGGAATTTTCTCTGTTTCGTTGTCCTCATATGTCACTGTTACATAGCCATTTTCAACTTCCCCGCTTCCTGAAGGTGTATTGATTTGTACTGCCTCCAAATGGCTCATTCTCGTCAGGACAACGGGAATCTGAATCTCATTCTGATTCTCTTCCGTGGGTTCTAGTTTTACTGTCTGTCCATTGGGCTGAAATAAATTGTTTAAGTCCCCAGTAACTTTAGTAGTTTTTTCTAGTTCAGTTTCAGTTTCACCCACATCCACTGCATTTAGTAAAGCAGTTTTTGTGAGAATCACATCGCCTGTCGCTCCGACGTTACGTGTAACATAGCTCAAGTCAACGACGGAAATCTCTCCATCCCCATTCAGGTCAAATTGAGCCAAGTCTCTGGACTCCTTGCTTCCAAGTTTTTCTATCAATAAGCTACGATCTTTATCGTTCACTACATTATCGCCATTGAAATCACCTAGCGCAAACGTCGCGTCACCGGTGCCAATGGTCACATGTTTAGAATAGTCCCGCAACGTCAGGTCTACGGTACGGTCACAGTAGCCCTCGCCTGTAAATTTCAGCTGATAATCCCCTGTAGGAAGATTGCTGATGCTGACATCCACAGAACCAGGCCACTGTCCTTCAGGCGTACCCCCTTCACTATTCTTCACTGTTACAGACGCCGGATATTGGCTCAGCTTTGCGGATTCCTGGCTCTTCGCCAGGCTCAACTTCCCCAAAGACTGGCTTCCTTTTTTTAGTTCAACCTGTACTTTCCGGCTCTCTAACTGCCCAATCTCCTGCGGATAGTCCAGCCGCAGGGTGGCGGAAATTTGGCCCGTGGTAGCACTCCTGCTATCCTGCGCTGCAAATGCCCTTGTAGGGGTAAAGACGGAGCCTAGCATAGCACCCGCCAGCAGCAAAGATAACATGCGCTTTGGTGTTTTTATCATAACTGTTCCCTCTCTTCTTGCTTTGCGGCAGCAGGATAGGCCTGACCGCTATATATAGTATACCGGGATCATTATACCATTTTTTTCATGATTTGCAAGACCTTTATAACACCATTTTGAAATAATTTTGTTTCCCTTCTGTAACAAGATGGGTACACTCACCGAAGCGAATGTACCCATCTCCAAGTTATTATCATTTGAAATTACGCGTCCATCTCTCGCAGCCGCTCCACAATGGTCCGCCGGGCCACCACCCGGTAAGTCCACAGGGGTACCAGCACCCCCAGGAGCAGGAACAGGGGCAACACCACTAGGATGGGCGTCACCGTAAGGTGGTAGCTAAAGAACCACAAGATATTGCCGACGGCACCGCCCACCAGGGGCCCTACCCCCACCGTCAGCAGCAGGCACAGGAGCAGGGACAGCACCGTATAATACAAGCCCTCGCACACCAGCATGGTCTTGAGCTGCTTCCCCGTCATACCCACGGACTGCAAAACAGCAAATTCCCGCTTCCGGCTCAAAATGCCTGTGAGCACCGCGTTGATGAAGTTCAGCACACCCACCAGGCCCACAATACCGCTGAGGGCGCTGCCCATGGTGAAGAACATCCCCTGAAAGCCCTCAAACTCCGCCTCGTAGGTCTCCCGGCTCTCGTAGTCATAGAGGGGTTGGACGGAATCGGTGTATGCCGTCAGGAAGCTATCCATATCGACCCGGCTTTCGTCGGTGGTGTCATAGATATAGGTCATGATCCCGTCGGTGCCGCTGTCTTGGACGAATTGCTCCGCCCCCAGAACGAACTGATCCGCGCCATAGTAGCGGTAGGAGATAGACATGGGAACGTTCACAATGGCGCAGACAGTGTAGTCCACATCCCTGTATTCCACCGCCCGGGAGCCAAAGGGCCGGTCGCCCTCATAGGCGGCGTCTACATCCTCGACGATCTCCCCGGTATCCCGATAAAAATACTCACGCTGGGTGACATAGCGGATGGTGACGGTGTCCCCCAGCTTGGCCCAATGGGAATCCCACTCTGTGGAGTTGTAATCGTCGGTGTTATAGACAGCGGCAATGGCCCGCTGGCTGGGGTCGGAGAGGGGCGCCAGGTCCCCGTCCAGGACGTTGAGCAGGCTCAGGGGGAAGTCCTCCATCCCGTAGAGATTCACCCGGTCGGCCAGGAGGCCGTCCTCGGTCCGTTCCATGTCCTCCACCATCAGGTCCAAGGTCTCCGGGTCGTTCCATTTGCTCCAAACGGTTCGATACCACTCCTCAGTGACAAATTCCTCCATATCGGAGGTGGTGCCGTAAATACGGCCGCTGTCGGTGATGCCCCCCTGGGCGTTGACCTCGTCAATCACCGTCTCCGGGATCGTGGTATCCCCACTGAAAATATAGTTGTTGTTCTGGAAATATGAGGCGTCCCCTAGGATGAAGTCCACGTTGGCCTTGGTCTGCAAATACTTATCCATATCAAAGCCGTTGGCAACGGTGTAGGTCAAGGTGGCCAACACCAGGGCCAGGGTCAGGGAGATCACCGTCACCACAGTGCGGCTCCGGCTGCGGCCCAGGTTGGCCCAGGCCATTTTGGGCAGGGACGCGCCGTTCTTGGCGGAGCGCTTGCCGGCCTTGGCCTTCTTTCCACCTGTTTTCCCGCTACCCTCGGTGTAGCGCACCGCCTCCACTGGGGAGACCTTGGCCGCCATCCGGCCCGGACGGGCGCAGGAGAGGAACACCGTGAACAAAGCGAACAGCGCCGCCCCCAGGAAGATCAGGGGATTGAAGCTGACAAAGGTATTCTTATAGCTAAGCTGATTCATGATAACCGGCGTGAGCTTGTTGCCGATGAGGAAGCCCCCAATGAGCCCCAGGGGGATACCCGCCAGGCTCAGCAGCAGGGCCTGCTGCCGGACGATCCGTTTCAACTGCCGCCCGGTGGTGCCAATGGTTTTCAGCAGGCCATAAAAGCGGATATCGTTGGTGACGGAAATTTGAAAGACATTGTAGATGATAAGGTAGCCGGTGAAGATAATCAGCAGCAGGATCACCACAATCGCAATCACGGTAGTTGCGTCGAAGCTTTCGCTGAGCTGAACCCCGGAGTAGCCCCAGTTCACACCAATGTTCAAATAGTTGGGCTGGCTGTTATCCTCGGTCTGGTAACCGTGGTTGGTCAGGACCTGCACCACGTCCTCCCGGATGTGCAGGGCGTTTTTGAACATCAGGTCCAGGTTCCACTTCCCCGTCAGAGTCATTTCGTCCCCGCTGCCCAGGGCCGCCAATTCCTCCACGGCGCTGCGAGGCAGGAGGATGTTGTTGGCGACGATGGCGGTATCGTAGGTCCACCAGCCGGAGAGGGTGCCGGTGTAGGTCACCAGTTTCTTGTACGGGGTGCCTATGTCAATGTAGAAGGAGAAGCTCACCTCCGCCCCGATCTCCGGCTCAATGCCCAAAAGGGACAGGACGTGGGTGTCCGTGGCGATCTGGTTGGTGCCCTCAGCGGGAAGGCTCCCCACCTCCGGGACGCAGAATTGGTGGGGGGCTTCCTGGGGTTCCAGGTAGCTGACCTCCACATGGGACTTGTGGAAGGGGATATCCTCGGGCATCCCCAAAAACAGCCGGGCCCCGGACTCCACAATCAGGGGGTCGTCGCGCAGCTCCTCCACCTGCTCCCAAGTGAGGTTCTTGATGGTGCCGTGCATATCCCCCCCGGCCTGCCGGAAGTTCTCCTGCTGAAAGGAGTAGTTGATGGAGGCGGCGATGGTAAACAGGGAGGTAAACAGTACGGTGGTCAGGGCAATGGCCAAAATGGCGATAACGTTCCGGGTCCTGGCCGCCTTCATGGAGCGGAAGCCCAGGCGTCGGATACACTTGCGGTTGGATACCTTCATGCCCCTCACCCCCGAACCACAATGCGCCCATCCTCAATACGGATGATGCGGTCGGCCATCTGGGCGATCTCCTCGTTGTGGGTGATCATGACGATGGTTTGGGCAAACTTCTGGCTGGTGACTTTCAGCAGGCCCATGACATCCTGGCTGGTCTTGCTGTCCAGGTTGCCGGTGGGCTCATCGGCCAGGATAATGGCGGGTTTGGCCGCCAGAGCCCGGGCAATGGCCACCCGCTGCTGCTGTCCGCCAGAGAGGTTATTGGGCAGGTTGCCCAGCTTGGACTGTAGGCCCAAGGTCTCGATGATCCGGTCCAAATAGGCGTAGTCCGGCGTGTGGCCGTCCAGCTCCATGGGCAGGACGATGTTCTCATAGACGCTGAGCACCGGCACCAGGTTGTAGTTCTGGAACACAAAGCCGATCTTTCGACGGCGGAAAATGGTCAAGGCCTCGTCCTTTAAGCTAGAGAGCTCCTTCCCGTCCACCACCACGCTGCCGGAGGTAGGCCGGTCCAGGCCCCCCAGCATGTGCAGCAAGGTGGATTTGCCGGAGCCAGAGGTGCCCACCACGGACACAAACTCCCCCTTCTCCACCGAGAGGTCCACCCCGTCCAGGGCGCGTACCTCTGCTTCCCCAGAGCCGTAAATCTTTCTCAGGTTCTTGGTCTGTAAAATACTCATTGAGATCCCTCCATTGCAAAAGTTCGTTCGTCCTCTGACAATACCAACTTTAGCATAGGAATCTTTCCACAATCTTTCTGAAATCTAACGCTTTTGAAAGATTTCAAGAAAAATTCTCTATTGCCCCCTGGGCAGGAACAGGGAAAAAGACGCCCCCTTCCCCACCTGGCTGTCCACCTTCACATAGCCCCCCTGGTCCTGGGCGATCTGCCGCACCAGGTACAGGCCGATGCCAACCCCCTCCACCCCGTGGGCTCCGGGGGCACGGTAGAAGCGTTGGAATATCTTGGCCTGTTCCTCCTCTGGAATGCCGGGGCCGTCGTCCCGTACCCTCACGCAGCAGAAGAGTTGATAGGGTACGATTTCCACAGCAACACGTCCCCCAGCGGGGGTATACTTGATGGCGTTGTCCAGCAAATTGCACAGGGCTTCTTCCGTCCACTTGGGGTCAAACACCGCCGTCTCCTCTGTAGAGGCGCAGTGCAGGGTAATTTTTTTGTCCACCGCCTTGCTGGAAAATTGCTCCATCACATCCTCCAATACAGGGGCCAGTTGTGCCAGACAGGGGTGCAGGGTGAGAATGCCCGTCTCTAAACGAGAGAGCTTGACCAAATCCTCCACAAGGCTCTGTAACTTCTCCGCCTGGCTTTCTAAGGCCGCTGTATAGGCCCGGCTTTCCTCCGGCAGCGGCTGTTCCCCCAAGAGCTGGGCATAGAGCAGGAGGTTGGCTACCGGGGTTTTGATCTGATGGGAGAGGTCCCCAATGAGGGTCTTAATCTTCTCCTTTTCTTCTTCCAGCTTCCCGGCGGAGACAACAGAGGCAGACAGGTAATGGGCCAGCTTGGTCTCCAACGCAGAGAGGCGGCTCTCATCAAAGGACTCCTCCTGAAACGATCCCCGGACTGCCTGGTCCAACATGCCATCCAACACCCCCAGGATATGACGCAGGCGGAGCCTGTCCCAGAGGATCACCGCCACAGCGGCCAGAATCAAAAGGGCAAGTATGATTTTTCCTACCATCTCACTGTACCGACCAGGTATAGCCCACACCATACACCGTTTTCAGGTATTGAGGCTTGGAGGGGTTGTCCTCCAACTTGTTGCGCAGGCGCTTAATGGTCACAGATAGGGCGTTTTCATCCACATACTCCGCCCCGTCCGTCCAGAGGCGGTCCACCAAAGTGCCCCGGCTGAGGGTCGTCCCCCGGTTACTCACCAGTAGGTGCAGGAGTTTTTGTTCCGTCTTACTCAATTCCACTGGATGTCCATCCTTTTTGAATTCCATGCGTGGAAAGTTAAAGGCGAAGCCGTCCAGCTCCACCAGGTCCTTCTGTCCCCTGTCCTGCCGGCGTAGCTGGGCATTCACCCGCGCCCGGAGTACAGCCAGAGAGAAGGGTTTGGTAATATAGTCGTCCGCCCCGGACTCCAAGCCAGTGACGATATCGGTTTCCATATCGTTGGCCGTAAGGAGGATGATTGGGGTCAGGCGGCTCCGCCTGACCTCCCGGAGCAGCTCCAGGCCACTGCCGTCGGGCAGGTTCACGTCCAGGACAAGCAGGTCAAAGGCGGCATCTTTTAGCATTTGCCGGGCCTGTTTCATGGTGGAGCATAGGGTTACATCCACATCGTTGTTTTGCAGGGCAAAGCGAATCCCCTGGCCCAGAGCCATGTCATCCTCCAGCAGAAGTATCTTCCGCATGCCTCTCTCCCCTTTCCCTGTCACATGATTTCAAAAGGAGCATAGCGCAAAAGTGTTGATTTGTCAACCGGAAAACAACTTGCCAAATAAAAAGAAGAGGCTGCATTTCTGCAACCTCTTGAAGGCAGTTCGCTGCTTATACGGTTTCTTTATCCCTGGCGATACCGCAGTCTCAATCGGTCTGCAATCATCGCGATAAACTCTGAATTTGTGGGTTTTCCCTTAGAGTTGCTTACAGTATAACCAAAATACTTTTGCAGGATATCCAAGTCTCCCCGTTCCCAGGCCAGTTCAATGGCGTGGCGAATGGCACGCTCCACCCGGGAGGGGGTTGTATGAAACGTTTGGGCCACCTCAGGGTAGAGAACCTTTGTAACCGCGCCCATCACATCCATATCCAGCACCGCCATGGTAATGGCCTCGCGGAGATACTTATAGCCTTTCACATGGGCCGGAACACCAATCTCATGGATGATGTCAGAAACTGCGGCTTCCAAGTCGAAGCGGCTGTTTGCAACCTTCCGTTCTTCCTGCAATCCAGTGGAAAACATCTGGATACGGTCTGCAATGGAGGAAACCTGACAGGGTTTCATCATGTAATAGTCTCCCCCGCGCACGGCCACCTGATCCGCCATGCAGCCCTGAATAAAGTTTGACAGGACCACAGTGGTGATATTCATGGGTTTGACCGCATCCAACACATCAAAGCCATCCATACGCCCCAGTACCAGATCCAGCACCAAAACGTCTGGGGAAAGCCTTTTGGCCAAGTCAATGGCCTCCTGTCCATCTCCGGTTTGTCCTACTAATTCCAAATTCTCCTTGCTTTGAATGGCCTGCACAAGTGCCGAACGGAAACTTTCGTTTGCATCGGCGATGAGGATCTTTTTCTTTCCTTCCATAGTGTTACCTCTTCCTTGGAAAAGCGGTTCGACCACCCTTCTCATAATCTAGCTAAATCGTACCCTGTGCGTTTCAAACTCATCCTTTTACCGTGTCCAGACAAGATTTCTTTTGAGAGAAACGGGATGGGAATCCTCTTCTAGGCCGCTTTGCGTCCTAATTTTCCCCATTTCATCCTCTCAAAATAGCAAAAAGGGACAGTCCCATGACTGTCCCTTTTCGTGTTGGCGTTACCTATTTTCCCGGTTCGTCTCCAAACAAGTATTTTCGGCGCGAGTGAGCTTAACTTCCGTGTTCGGGATGGGAACGGGTGGACCCTCACTGCAATCAACACCAACTTGCTTTTCCTTTGGAAAAAGTAAGTGAAGAACTCTCTGGTTCTCTTGCCGTAGTGTCGCTAAGGGATAGTACACAAAACCCTTTTATGTGGGCATTCTTCCGCACTTCCTTCTTGATAGACACACGAAACAAAAGAACAATAGGGGCTGGTTCTCCTGCTACATTTTCTGTGAGAAAAACGTGCGCAAAAGCGCTTCCAGCTATGGTTACCTTATAGCATAAGGTAATGGTGACCCGTACGGGAATCGAACCCATGTTTGCGGCGTGAGAGGCCGCCGTCTT
>CAJUCB010000005.1:44564-56017 GCA_910584805.1 uncultured Oscillospiraceae bacterium | reverse complement strand
ACACCGACCGCTCCCCCTACCGCACCGCCCAGTGGCCGGACAACGTACATATCTTCTCCCAGGAGGACCCGGAGCGGGTGGCCCTGCCGGCCCTGGACGTAGTGGTCTACGGCAGTGCCTTTACCAGCTCCCACCGCCTGGGCAGCCCCCTGGAAAACTTCCAGGCCCAGAAGGAGGACCTCGTCAAGGTGGGCTGCTTCCACGGGGACCCCAGCTCCCCCAACAGCCGTTACGGCCCCGTCTCCTATGAGGACATCGCCGGTTCCGGGCTGGATTACCTGGCCTTAGGCCACATCCACAGCGCGTCGGGGCTCAAACGGGTGGGGAACAGCTTTTACGCCTGGCCCGGCTGCCCCGAGGGCCGTGGTTTTGACGAGACCGGGGACAAGGGGGTCTACCTGGGTCAGATTGAGGATGGCCGGGTGAGCCTGGACTTCGTCCCCCTGGCCCACCGCCGCTACCTGGCCCCCAAGCTGGACATCACCGGCAAGGACCCCCGCCAGGTGCTGGAAGCCTATTTCGCCCAGGCGGACTCCAAGGACATCGTCCGCCTCATCCTCACCGGGGAGCGGGAGGAGGGCAACGAGCCGGACTTGACGGCCCTCACCGCCCTGGCCTCCTCCCACTTCTACAGTGCCCAGCTCTATGACAACACCATCCTCGCCGCCGCCCTCTGGGCCCGGATGGAGGAGGATACCCTCACCGGCCTCTTCCTGCAAAGCATGTACCAACGCCTCACCCAGGCCTCCCCCGCCCAGCGGCCCCTGTTGGAGCGGGCGGTGCGCTTTGGCCTGGCGGCCCTAGAGGGAAGGGAGGAACCCCGATGAAGCTATTGAAACTCACCGCCACCTTCGGCTGTCTCCAAGGGGAGACCCTCACCTTCGGCTCTGGCATGACCCTCATCGGTGCCGCCAACGGCAGCGGCAAGTCCACCTGGTGTGCCTTCCTCCGGGCCATGCTCTACGGCCTGGATACCCGCCAGCGGGACAAGCGGGGGGCCCCCGCCGACAAGAACCGCTACCGCCCCTGGAACGGGGCCCCTATGGAGGGCTCCATGCTCTGTGAATATAGCGGTTCCGTCATTGAGGTCCGCCGCACCTCCCAGGGCGGGGTCCCTATGGGGGATTTCTCCGCGGTGTATGTGGACAGCGGCCGCCCCGTCCCCGGCCTCACCGGGGAAAACCTGGGGGAAACCCTCACCGGTGTAGGGCGGGAGGTCTTTGACCGCTCGGTTTTTCTCCGCCAGAGCAGCCTGGCCGTCACCCAGAGCCAGGAGCTGGAACGGCGGATTTCCGCCCTGGTGTCCACCGGGGAGGAGGAGGGCTCCTGGTCCGAGGCGGACGAAGCCCTGAAAAGCTGGCAGCACCGCCGCCGCTTCCACAACGCCGGCCTGCTCCCCCAGCTGGAACAGGAGGAGCAGGAGATCAACGAGACCCTCCGCCAGACCAACGGCCTGCGCCAGGACCTGGACCAGGCCCAATCCCGGGCCGATGCCCTGCGCCAGGAGCAAGCCCGCTGGGATGCGTTGTGGAAAGAGGAGCTGGACCAGCGCAAAGCCAGCAGCCGCCAGCGCTATGACCAGGCCAGCACTGAGCTGGACGCCGCGGAGCACCGGGTCCGCACCCTTCAGTCCCAATACCAGGCGGAGGCGGACGTGGAGGGGCAGCGGGAGATGGAGGAGGACGTGGAGGACCTGCAATACGCCCTGCGCCTGCGCCGCCGCCATCACCTGGTTTTCGTCCTCTTATCCCTCTTGATTACCCTGGCGGCAGCGGCCTGGTACATTGTGGTGAACCCCATGTACCTGGAACCCCTGCTGCCGGACTATCCCCTAACCTGGCCCCAGCCCCCCCTGATCCCCCTGGCCGCCGCCGTGGGGGCCCTGTGGCTGCTGGTGCTTCTCACCGGCCTGTTCAAGCTGCGCAAGGACCGCCGGGACCGCCAGGAGCTGGACGAGCTCCAAGACCTCCTGGAAGAGGAGCGCAACCACGCCCAACAGCACCAGGAGCTTCAAGACGCCCTGGCCCAGCGGGAGCAGGCCCGGAAATACTTTGAGGCCGTGGAATCCACCCAAAGCCAGGAGGCCCCCACCCGCTCCCCAGAGGCGGAATCCTGCCGGGAGGCCCTCCACACGGAAGAGCGGGCAATCTCCCAGTTGGAGGGCCGTCTCTCCGCCCTAGGGGACCCTGTGCTCCTGGAAGCCCGCCTGGACAACCTGCAAGAGGAGCGCAGCCGCCTAGAGACAGACTTCGAGGCCATCTCCCTGGCCCGGGAGGTGTTGAGCCAGGCCGACGAACAGCTCCACGCCCGTTTCTCCCCCCAGCTCAGCCAGCAGGCCGCCCTGTATTTCTCCAAGCTCACCCAGGGGAAATACGACCAGATCAACCTGGACCGCAGCCTGAACGTCACCGTCCGGGAGACCGGCAGCTTCAGCGACCGCCCCCTGGCCTATCTCAGCCGGGGCACCGCAGACCAGCTCTACTTATCCCTGCGCCTGGCGGTGGCCCAACTGCTCCTCCCCCCAGGGCAGCCCACCCCCCTGGTCCTGGACGACGCCCTGCTGACCTTCGACGACCATCACCTGGCCATCACCATGGAGCTGCTCACGGAGCTGTCCAAACAGCGGCAAGTGATCCTCTTCACCTGCCAGCACCGGGAGTTTGCCCTCCTGGAAAACGCCCGGGACCTCACCACCCTCAAGCTCCCCGGCTTTTGACCCAACAGACAAAACACTCCCGCAGAGGGTGATTTTCTTAGCGGTGGGGCGTTTCCTTGCCAGCGAGCGGTTGCCCAGACAGCGGGGACAACGGGAGACAGACAACCCATTCAACTTGGGATTGCTATTGCCGGGAAACTGGCGTATAATGAGAGCAAATATGATTTGAAGGAGTCTCGCTATGTCTGAAACCCAAAACACTGCGGCGCCCCTGCCTGAGGACCCCCAGCTTCCCGACGGCTCCAATCTGCCAGAGGGGGCCAACCAGCCCGACGGCAACGCCGCAGCTCCCACCCCTCCAACGGATGAGAAAAAGAAAAAAACGGACCTGGCCACCGATTTATTCACCTGGCTCCAAGCCCTCACCATGGCCCTGGTGTTCCTGGTGGTGGTGTTCGCATTCTTCGCCCGCGTCATCAACGTGGATGGCGAATCCATGGTCCCCACCCTCCACCACAGAGACCTGCTCTTCCTCCAATGTATCAACTATGAGCCGGAGCAGGGGGACATCGTGGTGCTGCGCAAGTCCTTTGCCGAGATTGACAGCCCCATCGTCAAGCGGGTCATCGCCGTGGGCGGCCAGACGGTGGAGATTGACTACAGCACCAGCACCGTCTACGTGGACGGCGTCCCCCTGGACGAGCCCTATATCAACGAGGCCATGCTCATGCCCAGCAGCGACAAGGAGCGGGGCACCTATTGGGAGGTCCCCCAGGGCTCGGTGTTCGTCATGGGCGACAACCGCAACGCCTCCGCCGACAGCCGCAACGCGGACCTGGGCACCGTGGATACCCGCTATATCTTAGGCCGGGCCATCTGCGTCCTGCTCCCCTTCCAGGACTTCCGGATGCTGGTATAAGGAGGTGTCACCATGCGACTGGACAAATGGCTCAAAGTCTCCCGTCTCATCAAGCGGCGCACCGTGGCCAACGAGGCCTGCGACAACGAGCGCATCTCCGCCAACGGCCGGGTTGTGAAAGCCTCCTACGACGTGAAGGAGGGGGACACCCTAGAAATCCGCTTCGGCGCCCGGACGGTCCAGGTGGAGGTCCTCTCCACCACAGAGCTCAAGGGCAAGGAGAATGCCGCCCTGATGTACAGAGAGCTATCCTAAAAGACCAGCCCCAGTATGGGGGTACACAAAAGCGCCAAAAAGGCCAAGCCTATTTTTCCATAGGCTTGGCCTTTTTCTATCTGCTGCTTGTGGCAGGAACCCTCAGCCCCCCACGTCCCCCAGGGCCTTTTCCAAGGCCCCGCAGGCCTCCAGCAGCGCCGGGGTCTCCCTTTGAAGCCGCGCCGTCTCCCCGGCTTTGGCGGCCAGCTCCAGGGCTTCCGCCTGGGCCCCCAGGTCCATGGCCCCCACCCAGCGGGCGGCACTTTTGAGGGCGTGGACCTCCACGGTATAGCCCGCCCAGTCCCCGGCTTCCAGGGTGGTGCGCAGTCGCTCCCCCCGGCCTGGGAGCTGGTCCCGGAACAGCAGGAGGGTCTTGCGGTACAGCGCCGCCGTGCCGCAGTAGCCCATCCCCCGCTGGGCGTCCACCCCCGGAAGGCCGGTGAGCTCCGGGGGCGGGGGCTCCGGGGTCCTCTGGCCAGTGGCCTCCACCGGCTCCTGCTTGTCCTGGGGCAGCCAGGCCTGAAGAATGGCATCCAGGGCAGGCAGCTCCACAGGCTTGGAGAGGAAGTCGTTGAAGCCGTTGGCCAGGAAGTATTCCTTGACGCCCTTCATGGCGTTGGCCGTCAAGGCCAGGATGGGCACCACGGCAAAGTAGGGGTCCTTCTTCCCCATCTCCCGGATGCGCCGGGTGGCCTCCACCCCGTCCATGTCCGGCATCATGTGGTCCATAAAGATCAAGTCCGGCCACACCTGGGTCACCTGCTCCAAGGCCTCCTGGCCGGAGCGGGCGGTGTGGACCTCCAACTGGTAGGGCCCCAGCAGGCCCTGGATCACCCGCAAGTTCAGCTCGTGGTCGTCCACCACCAGCACCACCCCCTCTGGGGCGGTGAAGCGGTTGACAAAGAGGCTCTCCTCCCTGCTTACCTGCCCCTGATAGGGGCCGCAGGGGGCGGGGTCTATCACCGTCTGGGGGATACGCACCCAGAAATCGCTGCCGATCCCCACCTGGCTCTCCACCCCCAGCTCTCCGTCCATAAGCTCTACCAACTGCTTGCAGATGGACAACCCCAGGCCCGTGCCCTCAATGCGGCGGTTGCCCCCCTGTTCCAGGCGGAAATAGCTGCGGAAGATGGAGGGGATATCCTTCTGGCGGATGCCCACCCCAGTGTCCTTCATGTGGATCACCAGCTTGCCACGCTCCCCCTCCCCTGGCAGCCAGCCCACCGACAGGGTAACAGCCCCCGCCTGGGTATACTTCACCGCGTTGCTGCCCAGGTTCATGATGATGTGGCAGATGTTCACGTCGTCGCCAAAGAGGGTGGCGGGGATGGTCTCCTCCACCTGGGCGGAAAACGCTAAGCCCTTCTCCTGGGCCCGCATCCGCAGGGTGGTGATGCAGTCGTGGAGGGTGGAGAGGATGCCATAGCGCACCGGGTGCAGCTCCACCTTCCCCGCCTCGATCTTGGACAGGTCCAGAATGCTGTTGATGTTCTCCAACAAAATCCGCCCGCTGCCCCGGATGTCTTGGAAGCAGTTGTCCTTCCCCTCCGGGTCCGCCTCCCGCAGCCCCAGTTCGCTCATGCCCAAAATGGCGTTGAGGGGGGTGCGGATGTCGTGGCTCATGTTGGCCAAAAACTGGGACTTGGCCTCGTTGGCCGCCTCTGCGGCCCGGGCAGCCAGGGAGGCCCGCTCCTCCTGCTTGCGCAGGTTCACCGTCTCCGTCTCGTCCTCAAAGACCCACAAGGTCTCCGGGGTCTGGGGCCCATACTCGGGCATGGGGAAGACCTGCATCCCCACCCAGGTGCCGTCCTGTTTCCGATAGGTCAGCTCCACCTGCCGCCCCAGGTCCAGGGCGTCCCGGATGGCGTCAAAGTCGGTGGCGGCCTGGAACGCGGCCACATACTCCGGGTCCAACAGCTCCTGGCAGTAGGCGGAAAAGGTGCTGCTGAGGCGGTTGTCCGAGCGCTCCAAGAGCGCGGCGAAATACTCCGGCAGCTTGATCCCCCGGACCCGGTCCTCATCCAGGTTCACCGCGTAAATGGCCTGGTAATAGTCGGCAATCACGTGGACGAAGTCCAGCTCGTCCTCAGACTCCACCAGCTGCTTGGCCTGTAGGAAGAGGGCCTGCTCCTTCTCCTCCAAACGGCGCTTCTCCTCCAACTCCCGCTGCTTGGCCTGGTTCACCGGGCGGATGAAGAAGCTGCACTTCACCTGGCGGCTCATGGAATCCCGGAAGAAATAGATTTCTGTGGAGTGCCACTCATAGCCGTGGCCCTGTTCCGTGCGCACCCGGTAGTCGTGGGCGAGGCGGTTCTTCCCGTTGATGCTGGCGCTGAGAAGGGCCCGCCGGTCCATGAGCAGGCGGTATCCCTCCCGGTCCCTGGGGTGGACCGTAGGCAGCAATCCCTCTAGGAGGAAGCTGCTGTAGGGCTGGTCCTCTGCCACCACCGCCAGGATATGCCGGTAGTTCTCCCAGCCCCAGAGCATTTTCCACTGGTCCGTCTCCAAGGACACCTCGATGCCCGCCACGGTGCCCTCCATCATCCGGTCCAGGAGCTTGTTCATGGTCTCCTGCCGCTGGCGTTCCAGCACCTCCCCGGTGATATCCCGGATGGTGCCAATGGCCCGGATTTCCTCATTGTTGAGCAGGGGTTCCATGCGCACCCGCAGCCAAGCCCCCTCGTCCCCCTGGGTTTGGAGCTCCACCTCGCTGTCCTGCCCCCAGGCGGCCCGTTCCAGGGCGGCGGCAAAGGCTGGCTCCCACTGCCCAGAGCAGTTGATGTAGGCCAGCAGTTCCTTGTGGGTGCCCACAGTGGCCTTGAGCTGCTCCCGCTGTCCCGACTGGGGGGTAAACAGCCGCAGCAGCCCTGTGGTCAGCAGTTCAAACACCTGCACGTCAGAGGCCGGCAGGGCGGCGTTCATCACGGAGTTGCGCCGGGCCACCTCCCGGTCCAGCTCCCCCCGGACAGAGCGCTCCCGCATGGACTGATACAGCAGCAGCGCCACCGCCGCCACCCCGTAGAGCACCAGCAGCAGCCCGTAAGCGAAGGTGGAGGGGATGCTCACCGCACTGCCCACCGCCTCCTCCCGGACGGCCACGCACAGGCTCCACCCGGGGATTTGGGTGCGCTGGATGCACAGGTACAGCCGCTTCCCGTCGGGACGGCTGATGGCCTGGACCCCCTCCTGCTCCCCTGTCTGCCGCAGCAAGCCGGCCTGGTCCTGGTCCATGCAGACGGCGTCATAAAACACCTCCCCCACCGCTGGGGGGTCGTGGAGGTGGTCCAGGAGCAGGGCGCCGCTGGCGGCTTCAAAGAGCAATAAGCTCTGGGTTCCATCCTGGGCGTAGGGCAGGGCCTTGGCCGAAAGGCTGTCCAGGGCCACAGAGCCAAAGAGCAGGCAGCCGCCACTGTTGGGGACCTCCACAAACAGCCGCACCACCCACAAGGGGCCCGACCCAAGGTCGATCTGCTCCGCCCGCCCCAGGAGGAAGCGCCCGCCGGGGAGTTCCCCCGCCGAGCGCTCTGTCCAGGCCAAGGTATCGTGGCGGCGGCCATCGTCCAGCAGCGCCGAGCCGTCAGGCAGGCGCAGCCCCGTCTGGACGAAGTCCACCGAGCGGGTCAAGGTTTCCAGCACCGTCGCGGTGGTGCTGTCCTGCCCGTCCTGGACGGGCAGGACCTGGGCGGCGGTCTGCAAATGGCTCACCAGGCCGCTGAGGTGGCTGGCAATCCCCGCCCCGCTCTGGCTGGCCACCCCGGGCAGGGCCGCCAGGGCTTCCCGCTCGTTGCGCTTGTCCAGCTCTAACTGTAGGATCAATATCGTGGCGGCAAAGCAGGCCATCAAAATCGCCACCGTGCGCACAAAGCCCCAGATTTGCCGCTCCCCCTGGCGGGGCTTTTTCTCCCCCACTGTTTTTTATTCCACGGCGGTGACGGTGTAGCCCTCCTCCTGCACCGCGTCGGTGAGCGCCTGGTCCGCCAGGCCCTCCGGGCAGCTGAGGGTGGCCTTCCCCGCCTGCCAATCCACCTGGGCGCTGACGCCGGGGATGGCGTTGAGGGCTTTCTCCACATGCCGCTGGCAGTTGTTGCACATCATGCCTTCAATGGTCAAAGTCTTATTCATGAGATGGTCTCCTTTCGCTTCCGGCTGAACCGGTTGTCCTGTTGGTTTGTGTTCTGCCTCTCCCTGGACGGGAGGAACCTGCCCTCTGGCATAGGGAGAGAAGCCGTTGAGCCGCAGGGCATTCCCCACCACGCACAGGCTGGACAGGGACATAGCCCCTGCCGCCAGCATGGGGTTTAAGGTGATGCCCCAGGCCACCAGGGCCCCCGCCGCAATGGGGATGCCGATGACGTTGTAGAAAAAGGCCCAGAACAGGTTTTCCTTGATGTTCTTCACCACCTGCCGGGACAGGCGGATGGCTGCGGGCACGTCCGCCAGGGAGGACTTCATCAGCACCACATCGGCGGCGTCCAGGGCCACGTCCGCCCCGGCGCCGATGGCGATGCCCACCTGGGCCCGGGTGAGGGCGGGGGCGTCGTTGATGCCATCCCCCACCATGGCCACCTGCCCTGTCTGGGCTAGGCGGCGGATGTGGGCCTCCTTCTCCTGGGGCAGCACCTGGGCGATGACCTCCGCCACCCCCGCCTGGGCGGCGATGGCCTGGGCGGTGGTCTCCTGGTCGCCGGTGAGGAGCACCGGCGTCACCCCCAGCCCCCGGAGCTGGGCAATGGCGGCGGCGCTTTCCGGCCGGATGGCGTCCGCCACGGCGATGAGCCCCAGCAGCTTCCCCTGGTGGGCAAAATACAGGGGCGTTTTCCCCTGGGCGGCTAGGGCCTCCCCCTGGGCCACCCAATCTGGGTCCAGCAGGCCCTGGTCCTGGAACCAGCCCGTCTTGCCTCCCAGGACTTCCCCTCCTTCCACCTGGCCCCGGATGCCGCTGCCCGGCAGGGCTTCCACATCCTGGGCGGTGGGGAGGGACAGGCCCCGCTGGGCCGCATGGGCGGTGATGGCTTTCGCCAGGGGGTGTTCGCTCTGGGCCTCCACAGCGGCGGCCAGGGACAGCAGGCGTTCCTCCGTCACACCTGGGGCACAACTCAGGTCTGTGACCTCCGGCTCCCCCTTGGTGACGGTGCCGGTTTTATCCAGCACCACCGTGTCCACCTTCCCGGCGCTCTCCAAGGCGGTGGCGGTTTTGAACAGGATGCCCGCCTTGGCCCCCACGCCGCTGCCCACCATAATGGCCACCGGGGTGGCCAGCCCCAGGGAGCAGGGGCAGGAGATCACCAAAACGCTGATGGCCCGGGCCATGGCGAAGCCCAAGCCCTCCCCCAGGGCCAGCCACACCAGGGCTGTGATCAGGGCCAATACCAGCACCACCGGGACAAACACCCCGGAGACCCGGTCTGCCAGCCGGGCAATGGGGGCCTTGGTGGCGGAGGCGTCCTCCACCAGGCGGATGATCCGGCTGAGGGTGGTGTCCGCCCCCACCCGGAGGGTGCGCAGGGTAAGGGCCCCGCTCTGGTTCAGGGTGGCGGCGGTGACGTGGTCCCCGGGGCTCTTGTCCACCGGCAGGCTTTCCCCGGTGAGGGCCGCCTCATTGACGGCACTCTGTCCCGAGACCACCTCCCCGTCCACAGGGATGCTCTCCCCCGGCCGCACCAGCACCAGGTCCCCCGGCTGGATGGTCTCGATGGGCACCGTCACCGGCTGTCCATCCCGCAGCAGGGTGGCCTCCTGGGGGGCCAAGTCCATCAAGCTGCGGATGGCGTTGGTGGTCTTGCCCTTGCTATACGCCTCCAACATCTTCCCCACGGTGATGAGGGTAAGGATCATGGCGGCACTCTCGAAGTAGTAGCCGCTGTGCCCTGACAGCTCCGCCGGCCCTCCACTGAGCAGGGAGAAGAGCTGCCCGGTGCTGTAGCCAAAGGCCGCCCCCGCCCCCATGGCCACCAGGGTGTCCATATTGGGGGCCCGGTGGAGCAGGCCGCCGAAGCCGGCTATGAAAAACTTCTGGTTCACCACCAGCACCAGCCCGGACAGCAGCAGTTGATACAGCCCCGACACCGCCGGGTCCATCAACGCCTCTGGCACCGGCCACCCCGCCATGGGGTGGCCCATAGACACGTACATCAGTGGCAGCAGCAGGCACACGCTGGCGATGAGCCGGGTGCGGACTTTTTTCCATTCTCCCGTCTCCTCCCCTTCTGCCGGGGCGGCCTGGGCCTGGGCGGTGGTGGCGGGGGATGCCCCATATCCCGCCTTCTCCACCGCCTGGCAGATGCTTTGGGCACTGGCAGGGGCGGCGAAGTCCACGGTCATGGAGTTTGTGAGCAGGCTCACCGCCACCTCCTCCACCCCGGGCAGCTGCCCCACCACCTTTTCGATCCGGGCAGAGCAGGCGGCGCAGCTCATCCCGGTGACAGAAAATTTCTCCATTGCAAACCTCCTTCCAGGGCAAGGGCTTTGCCCTAGTATGTGTTGGGCCATATTTTTTCAATAGTTGAATATCCATTCAACTATCTATAGTATAGCCCCGCTGCAATGGCTTTGTCAAGCCTGAAAAGCCGCCCCCTGGGAAGCCGGTTCCCAGGGGGGCGCTCATTGCGGATGCAGGGGGAGCTTTTCCCCCAGAAATTTTGGGTCCGGCTGGGCCAGCGCCCAGAAGAAATCCTTGTCCCGGGCCAGCACTTCCCGGAGCTCCCGCACAGCCTGGCCCCGGTAGGGCCGCAGGTCTGCCCCCACCCCCCAGGCGTCCAGGCCCAGGGCCTGGGCTATGTACAGGGCGCGGCTGAGGTGGTAGGCCTGGGTGATAATCACCAGGCGTTTGGCCCCGAAAATGTCCCGGGCCCGGTAGACGCTGTCGTAGGTGCAAAAGCCCGCGTGGTCCAAAACGATATCCTCCCCCGGCACCCCCCGTTCCAGGGCGTAGGCCTCCATGACCCCTACCTCGTTGTAATTCTCCTGGCCGTTGTCCCCGGAGAGCAGCAGCTTGTCCGCCCACCCGGCCTGGTACAGGGCGATGCCCTGTTCCAGCCGGTCGGCCAGCATATCCGAGGGGCTCCCGTCGGGGCGCACCCCGCAGCCCAGGACCAGCACGCAATCCAACCCCTCCGGGGCAGGTCCGTCTGGGTCCAGAAAGCTGGCTTGGGTGCTGGAAACCACATAGGCGCTCAGCCCCAGCGTCAGCCCGGCCAAAATGGCCAGGACCAGGAGCAGCAGCAAAATCTTCCCTCCAATACCTTTGATTCCTTGTGACATAGGCCCTGTCCTTTCTCTGTTACAGCTCCTCGTCCAGCACCAATTCTTCGTCCTCTTCCAGCTCTCCCCGCACGTAGGTCACCCGCACGGTGGAGGAGCTAAGCATATCCACCCGGTACTCCCGCCAGCCTTTTTCTGCCAGCTTGGCGTTGCCGGCCTCTAGCTGGACGGTAACGTCCTCGGTGTCACTGCCGCTGTAGGTCACTTTCTTTTGTTCCATGGTTGGTCTCCTTTGTTGGTTCTCAATGGGGGCCTCGTCCCTGCGGGACATTGGCGGGGGGTACCTTAGGTTTTACGGGCGCTGCCCGGACCCGGCAGGGACGCTGTCCCTGCACTCTGCCAGAGGCGCTGCCTCTGGACTCC
>CAJUCB010000005.1:0-44554 GCA_910584805.1 uncultured Oscillospiraceae bacterium | reverse complement strand
TTGGCGATTGCGGGCGCTGCCCGCACCCGGCAGAGGCGCCGCCTCTGCACTCCGCAACCTTTTGAAAAAGGTTGACGAAAACTTTAATCTTTTTCTGCCTGCGCCGCTTTCATCATAATCGCGCACTCCACCCGCTTCTTAAACAGCTCACAGCCATAGTGGTAGGTACCGTTGATATCCCCGCTGGCGTGGTAGGCGTTGGCGGCGCAGCCTCCGGCGCAGTACAGCCGGGCCCAGCAGTCCCGGCAGTCTGGGTTTGCCACCACGTTGCAGCGGTGGAATTTCTCCCCCAGCTCCGGCTTAATAATGCCCTTCCAGACGTCACCCATGGAGTAGTCCGGGTCGTTGACAAACTGGTGGCAGGGGAACAGCTCCCCCCAGGGGGTGACGGCCAAGTATTCCGTCCCTGAGCCGCAGCCGGACATGCGTTTGTGGAGGCAGGGCCCCCCTTCCAGGTCCAGCATATAGTGGTAGAAGGTGAGGGGCCGGCCTTCTTTTTCCCGTTGGAGCATTTCCTTTGCCAAGCGCTCGTACTGGGCAAAGAGGAGGGGCTTGTCCGCCTCGGTGAGGGCCCAGGGCTCGTCTGGGGCGCTTACCACAGGCTCCATGCTCAGCTCGGAAAAGCCGAGGCCGGCCATGTGGAGGATATCCTCGCAGAAGTCCAGGTTGTCGTGGGTGAAGGTGCCCCGGATGTAATAGCTGCCCTGGCGCTGTTCCACAAAGCGCTGGAACTTGGGGACGATGATATCATAGCTCCCCTGGCCTGCCAGGTTTTTCCGCAGGCGGTCGTGGACTTCTTTCCGCCCGTCCAGGCTCAGCACCACGTTGTGCATTTCTTGGTTGCAGAACGCGGTCACTTCATCGTCCAGCAGCAGGCCGTTGGTGGTGAGGGTAAAGCGGAAGTTTTTGTGGTGGATGGGCTCCTGGCTCCGGGCATAGGCCACCAAATCCTTCACCACCTGCCAATTCATCAGCGGTTCCCCGCCGAAGAAGTCCACCTCCAAGTTCACCCGGGACCCGGAGTTGGCGATGAGGAAGTCCAGGGCCTGCTTGCCCACGTCAAAGGGCATCAGGGCCCGTTCCCCGTGGTAGTTGCCCTGGCTGGCGAAGCAGTAGTGGCAGTTTAGGTTGCAGCTGTGGGCCACGTGGAGGCACATGGCTTTTAACACGGGCTTGCTGCGTTCAAAGGCCAACTGTTCCGTG
The DNA here is from genome assembly GCA_910584805.1 of uncultured Oscillospiraceae bacterium. Classification (GTDB taxonomy): domain Bacteria; phylum Bacillota; class Clostridia; order Oscillospirales; family Oscillospiraceae; genus Evtepia. The sequence continues at coordinate 43,351 of CAJUCB010000005.1, read as the reverse complement.
TCCTTCCACAAATCCTGGGAGAACAGCTTGCCCGCGTCTTTCAGGGCGGCAATGTCTTCCAGGCAGGCCCGCAGCTCCCCTTCGTCCACGTCCTCCCGCTGGCCGTATTTTTCCAGAACGGTCTGGATGAGGGTTTCCGGCGGGGTTGTCTCATACCCGGCGATCATATCATACGCCACCTCGTCCACCAGGTGGACGCTGCCGCTGTAGACGTCCAGGATGATATTATAACCATTTAATTGATATTGATGAATCATAAACCTTTGTGTCTCTCTTTCGTTGTCTGGCCATAACATGAAAAGTGCCGCCCTCTGGACAGAGTAGCGGCAGCTTTCATCAGCGGTTTTCGTTCTCGCACTGCTGGTTGGCAAGGCCGCAGGAGGTCTTGCAAGCGGACTGGCAGGACGTCTGGCATTCGCCGCAGCCGCCGGTGCGCAGGCTCTTGGCCAGGTCGCGGGTCTCCAAGGTCTGGATTCTCTTCATGAGGCGCAGCTCCTTTCAGGGTCATAAAATGTACAAGTCATTATAAAATATTTTTCCGGCAATGTCAATGGGCAGCTGGGCGGGGCAAAAACATATCGTTTTACTTTGTTATCTCCCGGACCCTTGTTTTCCCGCGAAAAATCTGGTATCATAGCCCCACAAAACCACGTTCTAAATGGAGGACAATTTTATGAAGCGAACACACAGATTGACGGCTGTACTCCTGGCCTTTTGCCTAGCCGCCACCACCCTATCCACCGGCGTCACCGCCGGGGCGGCGGAGATGGGGACGACACGCAATGTAAGCGGTAACCTGCGCCAGGCTCTTGCATCTGCCAAGGACGGAGACACCCTTGTGTTGGATGCCTCCTGCTTTGTAGACAGCACCAATAAAGATGCTCCCTGGGTCATCGACAAAAGTGTGACCCTGCAAGGCGGCACACTAACCCTCCGGGAGGCAGGCATTATCCTGGGGACAGATGTAACTTTTAATGATGTAACCTTGTCCTTCGAGCCCTATGTCCGCAATGCAATCGTCGCCAACGGACACAAGCTGACCCTAAATAATGTGACTGCTAGTGCCGGTGCGCGTCCTATCAACCTATTTTGTGGCGGCTATGTAAAGGGCACTCATGATACCTTTACCGATGCTGATGTACGCATCCCCTCCCCCGGAACCAAAGGAGAAATCATCATCACCGGCAACACCGATTTAACCGGGGCTGGTGATGCTGGCACCTGCAACATTTATGCAGGAAGTATGTGCTTAGGGGGGATGAACCCTGACAGCAGCACAGAAAACGGCCCTAACAACGCATTCACTGGAACGGCTAACATTCAAATCGAAGGTTCTCCCAAGGTGGGAGACATTTATGCCTGTGGTGCGCAGCAAAAAAATCCGGAGGGTCAATCTTCTGGTAAAGTCACCCTGCCTAACCCCGAGAACTACCGTGTAAACGGAACCGTCAACGTCACCCTGAGCAAAGGCGCTACTGTATACGGCAAAGGCTCCACCGCCACCAACGTGACCTACACAGGAAGCGGTAACTTATCCGAACCATTGTTACAAGACATCTCCACCCTGACGGTCGAAAGTGGTAAGCTAACCCCAGCAGCAACCAGTTCGTTCCAAAACGTTTCCCTCAACTCCGGCGCAACACTAGGCCTCACCAATGTAACTGCGATACCCGGAACCTTCACCGGCGGCGGCTCCCTCATACTGGGGCAAGACCAAACCCTTACTATCGAAGGCACAGTATCCGAAACCACAAAGGTCGGTATTGGCGGCTTTAATTACGACGGAACCCAATCGTCCTCCGTCCCCACTATGGGCAAAACCTATATTCAGGCCCCAAAGTCCACCGACGCCTCCTTCCAACTGGCTCCCTACGCAAACCAAACCGATGCGAAATTTACCCGTAACGATACCGGCGATTGGATTGTCACCAAGGATGGTACTGGTGACGACACAACCCTTGTAAAAAGTTTCATCTTTGCTCCTGACACACCTTCCGCTCCCACAACCACCGAAGGGACAGAGATTGACCTTGACCTTGTCGCCACAGCAGCAGATGACACGTATGTTATGTTAGACTTTATTCCATTGAATATTACTGTCAATGGCAAATCCGCGACGCGAGACGGCCCCGATACGAATGGCTACTATCGATACACATCCTCGACCCTAGACCTATCCATGACCGTAATAGATAATTCCCTTGGGATAACTCCCGCTTCCGGTAGCGCTGGCACCTATCGCATTGATATCTCTATTCCCAAAGACCTCACAACAACAGGGAGTGCGCTCACAGTGTTCACTAACCTCACTGTAACCAAAGCCGACCTCGACCCTAACCTCAAACCCGCCACCATCCCCACCGCTCTCAGTCTCAAATGGACGGGCACCGAACAAACCGGCGTCCCCACCGGCGAGGGCTACACCATCACCGGCAACACCGGAACAAACGTTGGCAGTTATAAAGCAATAGCTACCCTAACCACTGGCTACCAGTGGGCAAATGGCTCGAATGACCCCGTAGAAATCCCCTGGTCCATCGCCAAAGCCGACGGCCCCGCAGCCCCCGAGGGCCTCACCGCCACAGCCCCCACCGCCGCGAACCTTAACGACGGAACAATCAAAGGCACCACCGCCGACATGGAGTACGACGATAACAATGCCTTTGACGATCCCAAAAGCTGCACTGGCAGCGAAATTACCAGCCTGGCCGCCGGAACCTACTACGTCCGGCTGAAAACCACCGTCACCCACGAGGCTGGCAGTGCTGCCACCGTCACAGTCCCAGCCTACCAGGACCCTACAGACCCTGATAAGCCTACAGACCCCGATAAGCCCACAAACCCCGACAAGCCCACAAACCCCGACAAGCCCACAAACCCCGACAAACCCACAAACCCCGACAAACCCACAAACCCCGGCGATCCCGGCAACAATCCCAATCCTGACAAACCGGGCAGCAGCAGCAGCGGCAACAGCAACAGCTCCACCGGCAGGCCTGTCACCAAACCCGACGGCAGCACCGTCACCACCACCACCGACAAGGCCACAGGCACCGTCACCGTCACCACCAAGCGCCCCGACGGTTCCCAGCGGGTGGAGGAGAGCCGCAAGGACGGCACCGTTGTCACCACGGAGAAAGCCGCCAACGGCTCCACCACCCAGACCATCACCTTCACCGACGGTTCCAGTGATACCGCCATCAACCAGTCCAACGGCCTCTCCGCCAATATTTCCACAGACGCCTCTGGCAAGTCCACCGGGGAAGTCCGTCTTCCCGCCCAGCTCACCGGCGGCAGCCAGGCCGTCTCCCTGCCCATCCCCGCCGTCCAGGTGGCGTACAACAGCCAAAACGCCTCTTCCCTCACCCTCCACACCGGCCGCAGCTATCCGGTGTCGGTAGCCATCCCCACCCGCACCACCAGCCCCGGCACCGTGGCCGTGCTGATGAAGGCCGACGGCAGCGAAACGGTGGTCAAAACCTCCGTGATTCAAAACGGCAGCCTGGTTCTGGATGTCCCCGACGGGGCCTGCATCAAGGTGCTGGACAATGGCAAGACCTTTGCCGACACCAACCAGCACTGGGCCAGGGATGCCATTGCCTTTACCTCCGCCCGTGACCTTTTCTCCGGCACCTCCACCACGGCCTTCACCCCCGACGGCCCCATGGGGCGGGATATGCTCATGACCGTCCTGGCCCGTTTCGACGGGGTGGACACCTCTGGCGGGTCTACTTGGAGTGAAAAGGGCATGGCCTGGGCTGTAGCCAACGGCATCAGCGACGGTTCCGACCCCACCGGCCGCATTTCCCGGGAGCAGCTGGTCACCATGCTCTACCGCTACGCCGGCAGCCCCAGCGTAAATTCTAACCAGACCCTGTCCTTCCAGGACGCCGCCGCCATCAGCGGTTATGCCCAGAACGCCGTGCGCTGGGCGGTGTCCCAGGGCATTCTCAACGGCTACAACGACGGCACCCTCAATCCCGGCGGCGACACCACCCGCGCCCAAGCCGCCACCATCTTCATGCAGTACGCCCAATACCTGGCCCGCTGACCAATCTTCTCAACCTGGAGGGGTTCCCCATGGAGCGATTTTTGCAAGCCTCATACTATGTAGACCTCCAAGCGGAGAACATCCAGGCCGCCGCAAGGGAGCTCTTCGCCCCGGGCATGACCGACGTGGAAAAGGCCCGCACCGCCTACCACTTTGTCCGGGACGAGATGCTCCACTCCTTTGACTGCCGGGCCAATGTGGTCACCGTCCGGGCCTCGGAGGTCCTCCACCACCGCACGGGGATTTGCCACGCCAAGGCCAACCTCCTGGCGGCACTGCTGCGCATCCAGGGCATTCCCACAGGCTTTTCCTTCCAGCGCATCACCTACGCCGCCCAGGACGAATCCATGGGCTATTGCACCCACGCCTTCAACGCCGTGTATCTGGGCAGCCACTGGGTAACCCTGGACGCCCGGGGGAACAAGCCGGGCATCGACGCCCAGTTCTCCCTGGGCGACCCCATCCTGGCCTATCCCCCCCGGCCCCAGTTTGCGGAATTCCTCTATCCGGGCATCTATTCCCACCCCCAGCCGGTGACCATGCGCAAGCTGGAAGCCTCCCAGCATCCCAAGGAGCTCTACTACGGCTTCCCCGACGAGCTGATTGAGCCCCCAGACATTCCCTGAAATCATAGGAAAACCCCCTTGCCAAGGGGCGAAAATCTGCTATAATAGAAGATAGATAGGAATCCTTTCTTCTTGGAGGTGACAGATATGATCAGCGGCATCAACAGCATCAGCAACGTCACGTATCATCCCTATTTCAACCAGCCCCAGGGGATGGAACGCACAGCCGCAGCCCAAAACGCCCGGCAAATGTCCTCGGTCATGACAGCCCACAAGGTCGCCCAGCCGGAGGTGCCTGTCCAGCCTGTGGCACCAGTGAAGGCCGTGAACGCCAACGCCACAGACGCCATCACCCTGGCCCAGCGCCAAGGGGCTGACCCTGCGGAAATGGCGGTGCGTATGCGCATCCAGACCCCGGAGAACGCCCAACAGGCCGCCAACGCCGGCCAGGCTTCTCTTCTGGGCGCAGCCGCGCAGCAGGCGCCCAAAGCAGGGCAAACCCCCACCCTTCCCGGCCAACAGCCTGGGGAGGACGCAGCCATCCCCGGCCGAAAGGCGGGAGATGAGGCCAAGACTGCCCAGGAGGTCGCCGAAGAGGGTGAGTGCCAGACCTGTAAGGAGCGCAAATACCAGGACGGCTCCGACGACCCTGGGGTGTCTTTCAAGACCCCCACCAACGTGGACCCCTCCCAGGCCGCCTCCGCCGTCCGGGGCCATGAGATGGAGCACGTAACCCGGGAGCAGGCCAAGGCCCGGCAGGAGGACCGGCGGGTAGTCAGCCAAAGCGTGACCTACCACACCAGCATCTGCCCGGAGTGCGGGGACGTCTATGTCTCCGGCGGCACCACCCGCACCGTAACCAAGGCCAACCCCGAAGCCCAACAGCAATCCCAGCAACAACCCCAACAACAACAAAACCAAGCCCGCGTCCCCTTCTCCGCAGTGGCGTAAGGGCATGGCGCAGACGAAGCGGTTCAGCCTTTTCCCAAATGCCGCTTCATAAGCTAGGTCGATTTCATTGACAAATCCGAAAAATTCGCATATAATAAGCTTGTAGCAACGCTACACAACATGCTAAACAGGCCCCTGGTAGTAAGCCCCCCACCTATACGGGGTAGGCTGAATCCTGGGGCCTTATGTTTCTTTAGGAGGCCGCGCCAATGTCCAAAACAGCGATTTTGATAGATGGTGGTTTCTACCGCAAGCGGGCAAAGTATCTTTGGGGTGAAAAAACGGCGGAAGAACGAGCCAAGGAGCTTGAAGCATACTGCTATGCTCACTTAAACCACAAAGATGGGCGAGAAGAACGTCAGCTTTACCGTATCTTCTATTATGACTGTGCTCCCGTTGGGCGGCGCAGCGTTTACCACCCTCTCACAAAGCGGAATGTTGACCTGGACAAATCGAATACGTACACCTGGGCAAAAACCTTTTTAGAAGAACTCAAACGCCGGCGTAAGTTTGCCGTCCGGTTGGGGGAGCTTTCCGAGCAAATGTATTACAACCTTCGCCCTGATGTCACAAAGAAACTCATGCTAGGACAAATAACCATGGAAGCTTTAACCGAGCGTGATTTTATCTTTGTTTCTCAGCAAAAAGGTGTGGATATGCGAATTGGAATTGATATCGCTTCCATTACATACAAAAAGCAGGTAGACCAAATCATCTTGATTGCAGGCGATAGTGACTTTGTTCCCGCGGCCAAAATGGCAAGGCGGGAAGGCATTGATTTCATTTTAGATCCTATGTGGGCAGATATTCGTCCTAGCTTATTTGAACATATTGATGGCCTATCCTCCATGTGGGGAAAGCACCCGCCGTCTAAGTCAGGCGGTTCACTTTCATAAAAACAAAGCGGTATCCAGTCCCTTGCTGGATACCGCTTTTTGCTGCCCTAAACCTTTTTCAAAATGGTATGCTCCGTAGCGATGCGCAGCGGCTCAATGATAACCAGGGTAATCACCGCCGCTACCCCAATCTGCACCAGGTTCCCAGGGATCGACGCCACTGGGGCAATCCAGTTCCCCACGATAAAGCCCTCGGCAATGTAATAGCCTACAATTTTCACCACACAGGCCACCACCATAGCCAGGATGTACAGGGGGAAGCTCTTTTTCTTCTCGGTGATCCAGCCCATCAGAAAGCCCATGAGGCCCACCACCACCAGGGTGAAGGGGGCCCAGGGGGTCCAGCCGGACACCACGTCGAAGATGGCCATCCCCACGCCCCCGGCGATCATCCCTGTGCGCTTGCCAAAGAGGATGGCCGCCACAAAGAGGGGCACATTGCCCAGATGGATCAGCCCGCCGTTGGCGGCGATGGGCAGGCGGATGTTCACCACGGCGGTAAAGACGTACACCAGCACGATACACATAGCGGTGAGGGTCAGCTCCCTCACGTTGCCCAGGCTGTTGGGCCGGACGGCATTTGTTTTCGCAGACATATCTCAAACACACTCCTATTCGTTCTTTCCTGACCGCACAGGGTTCCACACCCCCCGCGCTTTCACTGCCGTCAGCTTACCACAGGACTGGCCTCATCGAAAGCGCCAAAACAAAAAGATTTTTGCAGGCCAGATATGGTTTGCCCCCAGGCCAGTTTCCCAACCCCGCTTGTCATCTGGCCTGCATTCTGGTATGCTAAGGACAAAAAACGGGAGGAATGGACGATGAACGAAACAGACGGGCGCTCTCTCTTAGCGCGTTTAGAGGCCCATCGAGACCAGGGCTATCTCTCCCTGCACATGCCGGGGCACAAGGAAAATGCCACCCTGGCCCCCTACTTAAAGGCCCTGGGTGCGGAGCTGGACATCACGGAGCTGCCAGACTTTGACGACCTCCACGCCCCGGAGGGCATTTTGAAGGAGAGCATGGCCCGGGCCGCAGCACTGTTCGGGGCCCGGCGGAGCTTTTATCAGGTGAACGGTTCCACAGGGGCCCTATTGGCCGCCATCCGGGGGGCCACCCGGCGTGGGGACAAAATTTTAATGGCCCGGCATTGCCACAAGGCCGTTTACCATGCGGTGGAGCTCTGCGGCCTGGAACCGGTGTACCTGCTCCCCCCGGTGGCGGAGGGCCTCAGCGGCCCCATTTCCCCGGAAATGGTCCGGGCCGCCCTGGCGGCGGAGCCGGATGTACGGCTGGTGGTGTATCCCAGCCCCACCTATGATGGGATTCTCAGCGATACGGCGGGTATCTGTGCCGCAGCCCACGAGAAGGGGGTCCCGGTGTTGGTGGACGAGGCCCACGGGGCCCACTTAGGCCTGTGGGAGGGCTTCCCCCAAAACGCCATGCAGCAGGGGGCGGACTTGGCAGTGGCCAGCCTCCACAAGCTCCTGCCCAGCCTCACCCAGACGGCCATCCTCCACGTAGGCGGTGGCCTGGTGCCCCTGCCGGAGGTGGAGCGCCAGACGGGTATTTTCCAAAGCAGCAGCCCGTCCTATCTGCTGCTGGCCTCTATGGACGCCTGCGTGGGTTTCTTGGAGACGGAGGGCCCCGCCGCCTTTGCCGCCTGGGGCCGCCGCCTGAAGGAGGTGCGGGAAGGGCTTCAAGGCCTCCAACACCTGCGCCTAGTGACGGGCCCCTACCCCATGGACCCCGCCAAGCTGGTGATCTCCACCCGCCACAGTGCCCTGAACGGGGTGGAGCTGAAGAAGCAGCTCCGGGAGACATACAAAATTGAGCTGGAAATGGCCCTGGACCACTACGCCGTGGCCATGACTGGCCTGGGCTCCGACGACGCCATGCCAGGCCGCCTCTCCCAGGCCCTCCTGGCCCTGGACGCCGCCGCTGGCCCCGCCCCAGAGGCCCCCCCAGAGGCGGAACCCCTGCCCCCTCTCCCCCCTCAGCGCATGAAGCTGGAGGACGCCGCCCGGCAGGGGGGCGGCTTCACCTTCCTCTACGACGGCATGGGGAAGATTTCCGGGGAGTATATCTGGGCCTATCCCCCCGGCATCCCCCTGATTACCCCGGGGGAGGAGATCACCGTGGAGGTGGTGGAAACAGTGGAACAGCTGTACCGCGCCGGGGTAAAGCTCATCGGCACCCGGGGCAAGCCGCCGTTTACCACGGTGGTGGTGGAGTGAGGGGGCCGTTTCGCGCCCATAGCAGGATGTGGGCGCAAATGGTATGGCCTGCGCACCACCGAAGCATAGCGCAACGTATCGTAATGATATCTCTTTACAGTGCTCCAAAAATGTGATATATTCTCCATAAAGGAGGTGTCAGTCATGGCACAGGCAGGCAACAGCGTAAACGTAAACTTTCGGCTGGATGCACAGCTAAAGAAAAATGTGGAGGACATCTGCTCCCAAATGGGCATGAATCTGACCACCGCCCTGACCATCTTTTGTAAGAAGATGGAGCAGGAACGGCGGATTCCATTTGAAATCACCGCCGATCCGGACCCGTTCTATTCCGAGAGCAACCTCCGCCACCTGGAAAAGAAAATGGAGGACTACAGGGCCGGCCGGCTGAAACTCGCCGAACACGACTTACTGGAAGAATGAGGGCCTTGGGATGCAAATACGCCGTATCCAATGGGACTTTGACGCATGGGAGGAATACTGCACATGGCAGCAGACGGATAAAGCCGTCTTGCGGCGGATCAATCTGCTGATTCGGGATGTACTGCGCGATCCGTTCCGCGGCACTGGCAAGCCGGAGCCTCTGAAAGGGAATCTAAGCGGATTTTGGAGCCGCCGGATCGATGGGGAACATCGACTTGTTTACGCCGTGGAGGATATATCCATTGTAATCATCTCATGCAGGGGGCATTACCAATAACGCCCCGATCTCTTACCAAAGCAAAAACGCGGTATCCAGCCAACCATCTGGATACCGCGTTGATTGATTTCGTGGGTTGCGCAAAATAACTTCGGCCACCTCAAGGGACAGACTATCCCGCCTACACAGGAATGATACACTTTTCATTGTAAGCGGGAAGCAGAGAATCGTGGGTCAAAAATGACAGGTTTTCCGCTTTGGCCTGGGCTATCAACATTCTGTCAAAGGGGTCGTGGTGAGCTGGGGCATTCTCCGCCCGGGTAAGGGTTTCCAAGGCGTATACATGTTTATCCCGCAGTTCCAGCGGCAGGAACCCCGCCTCCTGGCAATACTGAGAAAGTTCCTTCCCTGTAAAGGTCACGTTGTCCGGATGTCTGGCGTGCTTGACGGCAACTTCCCAGATGGATATGGAACTGTAATAAATCACATGATCCGGGTCCAGAATCAACTCCCTGGCCTTTTCGGACAAACGGGCGTCCTCGTTCAGCGCCCAGATCAAAACGTGCGTATCCAAAAGCAGATTCATAAGTCCGCGCCTCCAAACAGCTCCACGATCTCATCGTTGTGTTGGTCCAGATCTTCGGGGGACTTGAGCTTGCCCTTGGCAATTCCTATCCGCTTAGAAACCGGCGTATCATTGTAAACGGTCATTTTTGCCACAGGCTTTCCATAACGGGCAATGATGATCTGGTCCTCTTTGCCTGTCTCAATCAGTCGGATGAGCTTTGACAGCTCTGTTTTCGCCTCAAGAATATTTACCTGCATGTCCGCACACCTCCTTTGCCGCTGCGCTCAGGGAGTCATGTTGGTCTTCTTGGTCTTATTATACGTAATTTTTACGGAAATAGCAACCGGAAAAACAAAGCCGCGGTATCCAGCCAACCACCTGGATACCGCGGTTATTGGTTTCGTGTGCTGCGCAAAATGGCCTCGGCTATCGTTATTCCCGAAACGCCAACAGCTTGGACGGATCGATCCCCAATACGGTGGAAATATTAAACAAAAGGTCTAAAGAGATGGGGCGGCAGATCCTTGGTGCTTCAATCGCCCCCAGATGCTGACGGCTGATGCCCACCCGCTCTGCAAGTTGTTCCTGGGTCAGTCCATTGTGCTTGCGGTAATAGGCAATGTTGTAGCCTACCTCAATAAACTTTTGGGTATTGTCAAACTCTGGGTTTTGTCTTGCCGCCATAGTTCTCACCTCCAAGATAGTTTATCCTAGTGGTGGCGGTATTAAAATTGCATAAAATCTAACTATTAATATTTTTATTAAAAACGATTGATATCCCTTTGTCTAACCCTTACAATAGATTTTGACTATGAGCCCGAATATACTGATACGCCAACCACACCCCCCAGCTTCACCGACGTCCCCGCTGACGCCTACTATTCTGACGCTGTCGCCTGGGCCGTCACCAACGGCAATGGCCCCAACAGCTTCGGCCCCGCCGCCGACTGCTCCCGGGGGCAGATTGTCACCTTCCTGTTCCGCCACATGGCAGAATAACCCAGCTTGATCCCCGCCCCAGGGGGAGGCCACCCCCTCCCCCTGGGGCCATACGATACCCCCATCTGCCACACAACTTAACCCCCCATCCACCCCCGCCACAAAAACTGTAGGATACCGCAAAATTTGTAGGATTTTTTCCAAAATAATTGTTGCATTCACAGGTAGGGCGTGATATACTTTCAAGTGCAACCAGGGCAGCGGAGCAAGTTGTCCTTGCTTGCACGTCTCCAGTGTTTTTGCCTGCGCGTAACAGGCCAAAATAAATCAATAAAAAAGGAGCAAACCCATCATGAATGCTTATGTCGAACGCGTGATTGAAACTGTCAAGAAGAAGCACGGCAGCGAACCCGAATTCGTACAGACCGTTGAAGAAGTCCTCTCCTCCCTGAGCCCCGTCGTGGACGCTCACCCCGAGTATGAGGCAGTTGACCTGCTGGGCCGCATGGTCGAGCCCGAGCGTATGTTCACCTTCCGCGTGGTCTGGACCGACGACGCCGGCAAGACCCACACCAACATCGGTTACCGCTGCCAGTTCAACGGCGCTCTCGGCCCCTACAAGGGCGGCCTGCGCTTCCAGCCCAACGTGTACCCCGGCATCGTGAAGTTCCTGGGCTTTGAGCAGATCTTCAAGAACTCCCTCACCGGCCTGCCCATCGGCGGCGGCAAGGGCGGCTCTGACTTCGATCCCTCCGGCAAGTCCGACGCTGAGATCATGCGCTTCTGCCAGAGCTTCATGACCGCTCTGTATCGTTACATCGGGCCCGACGTGGACGTCCCCGCTGGTGACATGGGCGTGGGCGGCCGTGAGATCGGCTTTTTGTATGGCCAGTATCGCCGCCTGAAGGGCACCTTCGAGAACGGCGTGCTCACCGGCAAGGGCCTGTCCTATGGTGGCTCCCTGGCCCGTCCCGAGGCTACCGGCTTCGGCGCTGTCTATTATCTGCTGGAAGTCCTCAAGCACGAAGGCGAGGACATCAAGGGCAAGACCATCGTGGCTGCCGGCTTCGGCAACGTCACCTGGGGCATCTGCAAGAAGGCCATGCAGCTGGGCGCTAAGGTCATCACCCTGTCCGGCCCCGACGGCTACATCCACGATCCCGACGGTGTCTGCACCGAGGAGAAGGTGGAGTACCTGCTGGAAATGCGTTCCTCCGGCCGCAACCAGGTTAAGGATTATGCTGACAAGTTCGGCGTCAAGTTCTTCCCCGGCGAGAAGCCCTGGGGCGTGAAGGGCGACATCGTGATGCCCTCCGCTATGCAGAACGACGTCAACATGGAGCAGGCTAAGCGCATCGTGGAGACCGGTGCGAAGTACTACATCGAGGTCGCCAACATGCCCACCACCAACGACGCCCTGCAGTATCTGATGAGCCAGAAGGGCCTCATCGTTGCTCCTTCCAAGGCTGTTAACGCCGGCGGCGTTGGCGTTTCCGCTATGGAAATGTCCCAGAACTCCGAGCGTCTGTCCTGGACCGAGGAAGAGGTTGACTCCCAGCTGCAGCGCATGATGGAGAACATCCACAAGGTGTCCGCCGATGCTGCTGAGAAGTACGGCCTGGGCTACAACCTGGTGGCTGGCGCCAACATCGCTGGCTTCCTGAAGGTTGCCGAGGCTATGCTGGAGCAGGGCATCTTCTAATCCACCCCTATTCTCTGACATTCAATCACGCGAGGCCCGGCCATTTTGGCCGGGCCTTTTCTTTCTTGACGAAGGGCCCGGCGGATGATACAATAGGGCCATATTCAAAAATGGGATCACGGACGGAAAGCCGGGGCTGCGCGGCCCTGGCTTTTCCCCTATCCCTGGGAGGGACGCTCAATGAAACGCCGCGTGATCAAACTGCTCCTGCTGGCGGTGCTGGCGGTCAGCCTGGTGGCCCTGGGGCAGCAGGCTTGGAACAACAGCCGGGCCAAGCAGGACCAGGCCGAGGCCGCTGCCCTGGTACGCATGGACCCCGGCTTCCCCACCACCGCTTCCGGGGACCCCCTGCCCAAGGAGGCCGCCGCCCTGGCCTATATCGACCTGGATGGCCTGCAAGCCGTCAACCCTGATGTGGTGGGCTGGGTGGAGATTCCCGGCACAGAACTGGCCTATCCCCTCCTGCAAGGGGAGGACAACCAATACTATCTCACCCATAGCTGGAAGCAGGAGGAAAACTCCGGCGGCTCCATTTTCCTGGAATCCACCAGCAGCCCCGACCTCTCCGACTTCCACACCATCGTCTACGGCCACCGCATGTTCAACAACAGTATGTTCGGCACCCTGAAATACTACAAGGACTACAGCTACTGGGAGGCCCACCCCAGCGTCTACCTGGTGGTAGCGGACGGCGTATACCGCTACGACATCTTCGCCGCCTACCAGGCGGGGATTGAGGACACAGTTTACGAGCTGCGCTGGGACGGCCGGGAGGAAAAGCTAGTCCAGTACGCCCTGGAACAGACCGTGCTGGACACAGGCCTGGAACCCCAGCCTGGACAGCGCCATCTGGCATTATCCACCTGTACCGGCCGGGGCCACGCCAAGCGCTGGGTGGTCCACGGGGTGCTGGGGGAAGAATATCGGGAAAGGAGTGCTTCCCATGAGGAAACGAATCAGCCTGCTGGTCCTGTCTCTGGCGTTGAGCCTATTGGCGGGCTGCGGTGAGCCCGCGCCGGAGGAGTCCAGTGCGCCGGACACCAATCAAGCCGTGATGGAGGATGCCCAGTGGGCCGACGAGGCCGAAGCCCTGGTGGACTCCCCCGCCGCCGTCTCCCCCCTCCTGCTGCCCGAGGCCAGCGGCACGGCAGTGGAGGCCAACCAGCGGGCGGAGATCGACTACTCCAACCTAAAGGACGGCTACGTCATGGCCCAATTCACCGGCCAGACCAGCACCCGCCTGAAGGTACAGGTAGCCGGCCCCACCACCACCTATACCTATGACCTCCCCGTCCAGGGCTGGGCCACCTTCCCCCTCTCTGACGGCAACGGAGACTATAGCGTCACCGTGTTCGAGAACACCTCCGGCACCAAATATGCCACCGTCCTCACCGCCAGCTTCCCCGTGGCCTTGGAGGACGAGTTCGCCCCCTTCCTGCGCCCCAACCAGTATGTGAACTATCAAGGGGCGGAAAACACCATTGCCCAGGCGGCGGAGCTCACCCAAGGCCTCAGCGACCCCTTGGAAAAGGTGGGCAAGGTCTACGACTACGTGGTGGAGACCCTGCGCTATGACAAGGAGAAGGCTGCCAGCGTCAAGAGCGGCTATCTCCCGGTGCTGGACGAGGTCCTGGCGGAGAAAAAGGGCATTTGCTTTGACTACGCCGCCCTGATGGCAGGGATGCTCCGCAGCCAAGGGGTCCCCTGCAAGCTGGTGGTGGGGTATGCCGGCTCCGCCTACCACGCCTGGATCAGCGTCTGGACGGAGGAAACCGGCTGGGTAGACGGCGTCATCTTCTTCGACGGCACCACCTGGCAGCGCATGGACCCCACCTTCGCCTCCTCCGGCAACAGCAGCGAAAGTATTATGGAATACATCGGCGACGGGAGCAACTACACGGCGAAGTATTTGTACTGAGACTGCCATGCCGCACCATCCCTAAACGCCGCCGCTTTCGTAAAAAAGAACGCCGCCACAAAGGTGGCGGCGCAAAGCAGGAGAATGGAATGAACGATGTTCCGGCGGCAGGATCACCGCCACCGTTATAGTATTCCAAATATTCCCATCCGTCAAGGGCCCTTTTTTGTCGAATGCCTAATTTCTCACAGTTTCACCAAAAATAACGTGACTTTTCCAAGCAGTTATGGTATGCTATGAGTACAGGAGGGGGCGCCCTCCTCCTGTACCCACGAAAGGAGCTGTCTTTCATGAAATTCACCTTTACTGACAAGAAAGTGAACATCCCCGACCGCGTTCACGCCTACGCCGAGAAGAAGATCGGCAAATTGGAGCGTTATTTCAAAAACGAGCCTGAGACCTCCGTGGTCTTCAGCGTGGAGAAAGGTCGCAACATCTTAGAAGTCACCATTCGCTCTGGCGCCACCATCATCCGTGTGGCGGAGAGCACCTCCGATATGTTCGTCTCCATCGACGCCGCCGTGGCCTCCATTGAGCGCCAGCTGCGCAAGAACAAATCCCGCCTGGAAAAGCGCCTGCGCAAGGAGGCCTTCATCCCCGACGAGGAGGCCTTTGTCCCCGAGTCCGATGAGGAGGAGGATTCCTCCTATCAGGTGGTCCGCTCCAAGCGTTTCTTCTTCCGTCCCATGACGGTGGACGAGGCCATCCTCCAAATGAACCTGGTGGACCACACTTTCTTCGCCTTCCGCAACGACGATGAGGACGGCGCGTTCTCCGTGGTCTACCGCCGCAACGACGGCGGCTATGGCATCATCGTAGACCAGGACTGATGCTAAACGGAAATAAGTGAACATAAACCGCCCGGCAGGACAAGCCTGCCGGGCGGTTTTTTCTTACGCTTCCAGCTTCAAATCGTTCTCCCCGATCCAGCCCTTCCGCCGGAAGGGGATGCTGATGAGCCAAGTGAGCACGCCAGGGAGGATGAAGCACACCAGGGCCATCCCCAGCCAATCCAGCCCGGTAACGGCCTGCTTGAGCCCTTCCGCCACGTCGTTTACCCAGCCGGTGTACACCCCGATGGGCCCCACCAGGCCACAGGTGCCCATGCCGGAGGACACCGGGGTGCCGTTCATCTCCATGCGGAACAGGCAGGTAGCGATGGGCCCGGTGATGGCCGAGGCCAGGGTGGGGGGGATCCAGATTTTGGGGTTGCGGACGATGTTGCCCATTTGCAGCATGGAGGTCCCCAAGCCCTGGGACACCAACCCGCCCCAGCGGTTCTCCCGGAAGGACATCACCGCGAAGCCCACCATCTGGGCGCAGCAGCCTGCCACGGCGGCCCCTCCGGCCAAGCCTGTGAGGCTCAACGCCGCGCAGATGGCGGCGCTGGAAATGGGCAGGGTCAG
The DNA here is from genome assembly GCA_910584805.1 of uncultured Oscillospiraceae bacterium. Classification (GTDB taxonomy): domain Bacteria; phylum Bacillota; class Clostridia; order Oscillospirales; family Oscillospiraceae; genus Evtepia. Next base: position 27,477 of record CAJUCB010000005.1, on the reverse strand, counting down.
GGCCACCCCCACGATGACGGACACCAGGATACCCATGAAGAAGGGCTGTAGCTCCGTGGCCCACATGATAAGCTGCCCCACTGCGGAGGCGGCCTTGCCGATGGGCGGGGCGATGAGGTAAGCCAGGCCGATGCCCACCAGCACGGTGACGATGGGGGTCACCAAAATATCAATTTTTGTCTCCTTGGACACAGCCTTGCCGCACTCCGCCGCCAGCACGGCAATCACCAATACCGCCAAGGGGCCGCCTGCCCCCCCCAGAATGTTGGTGGCGTAGCCCACCGTTACCAGGGAGAAGAGCACCAGGGGCGGGGCCTGTAGGGCATAGCCAATGGCCACCGCCATGGCAGGCCCCACCATAGCCGAGGCCAGGCCCCCTACGGTGTAGGCGGTGGCGGCGTCGCCGCTGCCTACGGTGAGGACGGTGGCACTCAAAAAGCCGATATGGAATTGGGTCCCCAAGGTGTTGAGGATGGTCCCCACCAGCAGGGTACAGAACAGGCCCTGGGCCATCGCCCCCAGGGCGTCCACCCCATAGCGCTTGGCGGAGATGACAATATTTTTGCGTTTCAGAAACGCCCGTACATGCTCCATGGCATTTGTTTCCTTTCTCTTCCAAAAACAATAGACTTTGCAGGTGTCAAGACACTTGCAAAGCCTATTGTAACAGTTTTTGGGGGAATGTCAATGGGAAAGCGGGAATTTCTCAGGGGTCGTAAAGGATTTCCAGGGCGGTCAACCGCTCCCGCACCCGCTGGAACGCCTCTTCACTGGGGCAGCGCAGGTTGTGGATGTGGACCCCCTTGGTCAAGGAGGACAGGGGGGCGGCACATTGCGCCTTTTCCAGGAATTGCTGCACATCGTAGCGGGAGGACAGTTGGAGCTGTCCGGTGATCTCCCCATAGAGGGGGTGCTCCACCACCACGTCAATTACCGTACAGCCGTTGTCCACCATGGCCAGGAGTTCCGCCTCTAGCCCCGCCCCATCGTGGACGCAGGCCACAGTGCGCAGCAGGCCGCTGTGCTCCCCCAGCTTGTACCCCCTGGGGGTGGCCACAATCTCCAACCCCGCCGCCCGCAGCAGGGCGATGTCCCCCACGATGACCTGACGGCTCACGGAGCACATCTCCGCCAAGGTGGTGGCACTGGTGGGCTGCTGGGAGGTCAGGGTCTGCCGGATCAATTTTCTTCGTTCTTCGGCCTTCATGGGTCGCCTCCCTCTTTGAATCTGGGGTCACTTGTTTGCGGTAAGTAGTTGGTATTTCACGTCCCAGAGCTTTTTGGACAGGTCCACATAGTAGTTGTGGGGGTTGTCAAAGCGCTTCACTTCCTCCCACATGGTGTCCATCTGTTCCTGGCAATAGCGCTGGATATCCTCCAGCTTGGGCAGCTGATACACCAGCTCGCCCTTTAGGAAGATGGGCCGTTGGAGCTCCCGGGCGGTGAAGCCGGTGATGGTCTTTTTCTTCCAGGTGGCGTCGGGGTCGAAAATGGTCAGGCTGCCGTCGGGGTTTTTGTTGCTCTCCACGTCCTCGTCCCAGACGCACAGCCAGTCGCCAATGGCCTTGCCGTGCTCGTTGTCGTAGAGGCGGTACACCCGCTTGAACTGGGGGGTGGTGATTTTGGCGATGTTCTCGCTGAGCTTGATTTTGGGGATCACCTGGCCGCTTTCATCCTCATAGGCCACCAGCTTATACACGCCGCCGAACACCGGCTCACTGCGGGCGGTGATGAGCCGCTCGCCTACGCCGAAGCTGTCGATCTGGGCCCCTTGGAGAAGCAGGTCCTGGATGATGAACTCGTCCAGGGAGTTGGACACGGTGATTTTACAGTCCGGCCACCCGGCCTCGTCCAGCATCTGCCGGGCAGTCTGGGTGAGGTAGGCCATGTCCCCGGAGTCCAGGCGGATGCCGCAGTGGGTGATCCCCCGGGGCCGGAGCACCTCGTTGAAGGCCCGGATGGCGTCGGGGATGCCGCTTTTCAGGGTGTTATAAGTGTCCACCAGCAGCACAGCGTTGTCGGGGTAGATCTCGCAGTAGGTCTTAAAGGCCTCGTACTGGGTCTCGAAGGTCTGGACCCAGGCGTGGGCCATGGTCCCCCCGGCGGGGACGCCATAGAGCTGGTCGGAGATGGTGCAGGCCGTACCCTTGCAGCCGCCGATGAAAGCGGCCCGGGCTCCGTCGATGGCCCCCCCGGAGCCCTGGGCCCGGCGGGAGCCGAACTCCAACACCGTGCGCCCCTTGGCGGCCCGGACGATACGGTTGGCCTTGGTGGCGATGAGGCTTTGGTGGTTGATGGTCAGCAGCAGGAAGGTCTCCAAAAGCTGGGCCTCGATGGCAGGGGCCCGGACGGTGAGGATGGGCTCCTGGGGGAACACCGGGGTCCCCTCGGGGACGGCGTAGATGTCCCCGGTGAACTGAAAGTTGCTCAGATAGTCCAAAAACGCCTCGTCGAACAGGTTCCGGCTGCGGAGATAGGCGATGTCCTCCGGCTCAAAATGGAGGTCCTGGATGTATTCCACCACCTGCTCCAGTCCGGCGGCGATGGCGTAGCCCCCGTTGTCGGGGACGTTGCGGAAGAAGAGGTCGAAATGGGTGATGCGGTCCTTGTATCCGGCCTTAAAGTAGCCGTTGCCCATGGTGAGCTCATAGAAATCGCACAGCATGGTCATGTTCAGGGTCTTACTTGTGTTCATGGTCAACACCTTCTGTTTTCATCCCGCCCAGGGGGCAGGTTGTTTGGCGTCCAGGGCCGGGGGGGACCCGCCCGGTGACGGACTGACAAGACAGCCGTAAAGTCCACCCCGCACGCTTTCCTCAACTATACACGAAAGCAGGGAAAAATGCAAGGAATCCCTGCAAAATCCGAAGTTTTTCCTCTGGGCGGCTGGATTCTTAAGAGATTTCTGTCATCCCATCCAAACATCCTCTTCGCCACATCCAGAGGATTCACGCATCCAGAAGCCAATCCAGGGCATATAGTTGGCGGATTCCATTGTGGGAAATGGGCGGGTCCAAGTCCATTGTGAGCAGATATTTGGGATAATGATCCGTTATCCCGTCCAGGGGCCGCAATTCCCGTTCCAGGGTTGCCTCCCCCCGTACCGTCCAGGCCACCTGGTAATAGGCCAACTCCCCCTCTTGGTCCTGGGTTACAAAGTCCACCTCCGCATTCCCCATTTTCCCCACATAGACCGTGTAGCCTCTGCGTATCAACTCCAAGTAGACCACATTTTCCAGGATATGGCCCTGATCCACATTGCGCTGCCCCAAGAGGTAATACCGCAGCCCCAGATCCGCCAGGTAATATTTCTCTTGGAGCTGGAGATACGCCTTACCCTTGATATCATAGCGACTGACCCGGTACATCAGCAAGCTCTCCGTAATCCCCTCCAAATAGTTCTCCACAGTGTGGCTAGAAATTTTCCGGCCTGCACTGGTCATACTGTCCGCGATTTTTTTGACGGTGCAGGGATTCCCAATGTTATCAAAGAGGAACTTGAGCACACTTTTCAGCATGGAGGGGTCCTGTATTTTTTTCCGGGCCACAATGTCGTTGAGAACCACCGAATGATAGATACCATCCAGATAGGCGTGGATATTGCGGCGGCTGTTGAGCTGGACTGTATAGGGAAAGGAGCTGTTGTAGACATAGTTGCGGTACAACTCCTCCTTACTGATGCCTTCGTTGAAGGCACTGGCATACTCCCGAAAGGAGAGGGGCAGCATTTTCAGCTCCACATAGCGCCCAGACAGCAGCGTTGCCAGTTCCCCCGACATGAAATAGGCATTGGAACCTGTGAGGTACACGTCAGCATTCTTCTTCACGAAAAGGCTGTCTACAGCCTTTTGATAGTCCACCACATGCTGGATCTCATCCAGGAAGATATAGTTCATCCGGTCAGGGCACATCTGTCCTTTGATATAGTCATACAGCGCCCGATAGTCGCAAAGGGGTTCATTCTCAGCCTCTTCAAAGTTGAGGGTAATCATCTGTTCCTCCAAAATTCCCAGGGTACGCAACTGCTCCTGGAATAGGTCGAACAGGGTGGACTTTCCACAGCGGCGGATTCCGGAGATCACCTTGATGATCTGCTGATCCTTCCACTCCATCAGGAAGTTCAAATAGTTTGGCCGTTGGATCATCATTCTTCTCCTCCTGGCTTTGTTTTCTAATAGGATACCACAAAAATCAGATAAATAAAAGAGTTTGCAATATATTTCAAACTCTTCTCACTCCCAATCCAATGGAAAATCCCAAAGCATTTTGCCATACCCCGTCATTTTTGCTTGTCCCCTGGGTATGAACCCCCGCCCTGGGCCATAGGGTTTAGGAGAAAGGACGGGATCAACTATGAAGTTTCTACCTTCCAAGGAAAAGCGGCGGCGGGTGATCGTCCTGCGCCGCCGGCATGTGGCCATCCCCGCGGCGCTGCTGTGCATCTGCGCCCTATGCCTGCTGGCAAACCTGCCGGCCTATGTGTCCGCCTCCACCGCCACCCGGCAGCTGCCCATCTACTGCGTCCAGCGGGACAGCAAGGTCTGTGCCCTCTCCTTCGACGCCGCCTGGGGCAATGAGGACACCCAAACCCTCATCGACATTCTGGACCGCTACCAGGTAAAAGCCACCTTCTTCGTGGTGGGGGAGTGGGTGGACAAATACCCGGAGTCGGTGAAAGCCCTGTCGGACGCAGGCCACGAGATCATGTGCCACTCCAACGACCACGCCCACTTCAACACCCTCTCCGCCGACCAGATCGCGGCAGATATCAACGCCTGCTGTGACAAGATCGAAGCTGTCACCGGCACCCGCCCCACCCTCTTCCGCCCCCCCTTTGGGGAGTATGACGACCACGTGGTCACCACCGTGCGGGGCATGGGCATGGAGATCATCCAGTGGGACGTGGACAGCCTGGACTGGAAGGACTACGACGCCCCCACCATCACCCAGCGGGTGACCTCCAAGGTGGGCCCGGGGTCCATTGTCCTCTTCCATAACGCCGCCCTCCACACCCCGGAGGCCCTGCCCTCCATCCTGGAATACCTCCTCCAAGAGGGCTACGACGTGGTCCCCATCAGCCAACTCATCCTTACCGGGGACTATACCCTGGACCACACCGGCCGCCAGTGCCCGGCCCAGTGACGGCCCCTTGTTTTTCCCCTTTCCCGCCATTCCCAGGAGAAGGGTGTTGCGCTCCAAGGAATTTTCGTGTATACTAGCAGCAGAAACCTATCCTTGCGGGGTGACGTGACGTTATGTATCAGGTGATCATTGTAGAAGACGACCCCATGGTCTCTGAGATCGAAAAGCAATATGTGGAACACAACAACGACAAATTATCCATAGCCGGTGTTTTCCACAACGGGCAGGACGCGCTGGACTTCATCCGCGCCAACCCAGTGGACCTCATCCTATTGGATTACTATATGCCGGTGATGGACGGGCGCAGCTTCCTGACCACCCTCCGGGCGGAGGGCTTTATGGCCGAGGTGATTATGGTCACCGCCGCCAGCGAAGCCAGCCACGTGGGGGAACTGTATGCCTACGGCGTCTCGGACTATCTCATCAAGCCCTTTGACTACACCCGCTTCCAGACTTCCCTAAAACGCTTCCTCTCCCGGCGGGAGGCCTTCTCCGGCGACAAGGCCTTCAACCAGGAGGAGCTGGACCGGGTGATCTCCCCGGACGTCCAGCGGGGTTTGCGGCTCATGGACAAGGGCATCCATCCGGTGACCTTGGAGCTGATCTGCTCTTTCCTCCGGGAGCACAAGAACGAACGGCTGTCCATTGACGACCTGGCCAAAAACGTGGCCCTCTCCCGGGTGACCCTCCGGCGGTATATGAACTATCTGATCGACAAAAACTACGTCATCGGCGGTGTAGACTACTACACAGGGGGCCGCCCCTCCGCCATGTACACGTATATTGGGGATTGACCAAAGCCCCGGCGCGAACCAATCGCGCCGGGGCTTTTTCGTGGGTCTAAAAAGGCTTCGCCTGTCAAAACCGCCCACTATATCCATTGATGTAATAGGTCAGCATGGCCAGCTCCTCCACCTGCTTCCCATTGGGCAGGGTCCCGGTACACTTCAGCCGCAGGACAATCACCGGGTACTCCACCCCCTTCTCCGTCACGGTCTCTGTGGCCGCTGCCTTGGCCGCCGCCTCGTCGTAACGCAGATAGGCCAGGGCAAAGGCGCCGGGGAGGGAGAACTCCAATTTCTCCGCCTCCGTGCGCTTTTTGCAGTGGTCGGTGACCTCTTTTGTGCTGTTGTACTGCTCCACCGTACAGGGGATGCCGTTTACCGTGGCGCTGTCCACCTCAAATTTGGTGTAGGTCTTGGGGCTGTCAGCAGTGGCGGCGAAGGAGAGCACCAGGCGGTTTTCCTGGCAGGTGCGCACGGTCTCCTCCCAGCGGCAGTCCTCCTTGCCATCCGGCAGGCCCAGCACCTGGCGCAGGGTCTGGCGGCTGTTCCCCTTGGGCTTCACCTCCAAGGCATTCAGGGACACCCAGGCCAAATCCCCCCGGAGGAACTCTGTGGCGCTGGTATACTCCCCCTTGGTGAAGCCCAGCTTGTCCGAGAGCTTCCATGCCTCGTCCCAGGTAAAGTCTGTCTCAGAGCTGTACCCCAGGGCCCGGAGCACAAAGGTCAAAAACTCCGTGGCGCTCACAGGGCTGTCGGGGTCGAAGCGCTCCCCGCCCCGGCCGGTGGCCAGGCCCTTGGCAAAGGCGTAGCCCACATAGGGCTCCGCCCACGCCGGCAGGTCGGTGAAGGGGGTCTCCCACTCCCCTTCCAGGGCCGCCGCCTCCGCCCCCAGCAGACGCACCAGCATGGTGACGCTCTGGGCCCGGTTGGGGGCCTTGTCCAAATCGAAGATAGGGAAGCCCTCGCTGTCCACCCCGTTGCCTTGGAGCAGGCCCAGCTGGTAGAGGCTCCAGGCGGCGGTCTCCTTCTCCCCTGCGTTGGCCGCCAGGGCGGGGCAAGCCAGCCCCGCCCACAGGACCAACGCTAAGAATAGTACACATACTTTTTTCATGCTGTTTCTCCTTTGTATCGGGTCAGAGCAGATGCAGACCCTCCAATAAAATCTTGACCCCCAGCAGGATGAGGATCAGCCCCCCAAGGGACTGCGCCTTGGCCCGGTAGCGCAGGCCGAAGAGACCCCCCAGCTTCACCCCTACAGCGGACAGGACAAAGGTGGTCCCGGCAATGCAGGCCACCGCCGGTAGGATTTCCACCTCCAAAAAGGCAAAGGTGATGCCCACCGCCAAGGCGTCGATGCTGGTGGCCACCGCCAAGGCCAACATCTCCCCAAAGCCCAGGGACGCACTGGCCCCCTCTGACTCCCCTGCCCTGGCCTCCCGGAGCATATTGGCCCCCAGGAACACCAGCAGGCCAAAGGCGATCCAGTGGTCCACCGAGGTGATATACTGGGCAAAGCGGGAGCCCAGGAGCCAGCCCAGCAGGGGCATCAGCCCCTGGAAGCCCCCGAACCAGAGCCCCGGCACACAGGCCCGCCCCAGGGAGACCTTCCCCAAGGCCAGGCCCTTGCACACGGACACCGCGAAGGCGTCCATAGACAGGCCCACCGCCAGAAAAAACAGTGCCAAATATCCCATACGATCCCTCCCGTTCACCGTTCACCTTATGTACCCGGCGGGACCCTTATACCGTTTTTGCTGGGATGGGAAAAATAGGCAACAGCCTTAGGGGGTATGGTGTCCCCCCAAGGCTGCTGGCAGATTAGTTCAGGCTTTCCCAGGCTTTCTCCAAAAAGCTCTCGTCAAAGGCCACCTCTGGGGCCACGCCCTCCTGGATGCTCCCGGCCAGTTTGGTCAGGGTGATGGCCGCCTCATAGCCGCTCTCGGAGTGGTAGCCCTTGTAGTTGGCCAAGCCCCGCTCCTTGTCGTACTGGGCGTCGTAGAGCAATTCCTCCTCCGCGCCCTCGAAGAGGGGCAGCAGCTTTTCCGCAATCTCCTCCGGGGTGGCGGTCTCCATCCACTGCATGGCCCGGGCCATGGCGTTCACCGCCTTCTGCACCAGCTCCGGGTCGCTCTCAATGAGGGCGTCGGAGGTCATAACGGTGAAGAGCTCATAGCTGGCGGAGCCGATGATCTCCTGGATCACCGCGTCCTCGGTGCCATCCACGATCACCACGCCGCCGGCGTCCAGCAGCTTCTTGGCGGACCAGGGGTTGGTGGACACAGCCCCCTGCAATTCCCCCGCCTGGATGGCGGCGGCATAGCCGGCGCTGCCCATGGTGATGACGTTCACGTCCGTCTCCGGCACCAGGCCGGCCTTGTTCATGCAGGCCATGGCGAAGGAGTAGGGGCCGCTATTGGCGCTCTTGCCCCCAGCCACGGTACCGCCCCGGAGGGATTCCAAGGTGCTGTATTCTTCACTGGCGCCGATGAGCTGATAGGGGTACTTCTGGGTGGTGGACACCAGCACCTTCATCCCCTGGCCCTGCTCGTTGACCACCAAAGCGGTCTCAATGCCCTTCAGGCAGAACTGGGCCTCCCCGGAGAGCACCGGGGTGGAGCCGTCGGCCCCGGACACGGTCTCGAAGCTGACATCCAGCCCCTCTTCCTCAAAGTAGCCCAAGGTCTCCGCCAGGTAAGCGGGGGCCCAGTGGTAGCCCCGGACCTCTTCCGTGATGACCACAGGGGTCAAAGCCCCGGCATCGTCCTGCGTCCCGCTGCCTTCCGCCTCCGGCTTCTCTCCGCAGCCGCCCAGCAGCCCCAGGCACAGGGTCAGGGCCAGCAGCCATGCCAAGTGTTTCTTCATCTCGCACAATCTCCTTTTCCTTGGTAAAAATCTATGGAAAACCCTTCCGGGTTGTCCTCATGCGGCAGGGGCCTGCCAACGCAGCAGCCACCGTTCCAGCAGCCGCACCACGCAGTCCAGCAGGACCACCACCAGGACAATCACCAGCACGCAGCACAGCACCCGTTCCATGTCGTAGCGCTCCCCCGCGTCGGCGATCACCCAGCCCATGCCCCGGCTGGCGCCCAAATACTCCCCCACAATGGCCCCGGACAGGGACAGCCCCAGGCTGGTGCGCAGGCTGGCCAGCAGCCAGGGCAGGCTGGCAGGGAGGATCACCTTGCCCATCACCTGCCTCCTGGTTCCGCCCAGCAGCTTCACCGCCGCAATGAGCTCCGGCTCCACCGCCCGGACCCCGGAGTAGAGGTTGAACACGAACACAAAAAACACCATCAACCCGGCGATGAGCACCTTGGAGCGCAGCCCCAGGCCAAACCAGATGATGATGAGGGGCCCCAGGGCCAGCTTCGGCAGGCCGTTGAGGCCGGTGAGCAGGGGCATCAGTGCCCGGCTCACCCTAGGCGCTGCCCCTAAGGCAAAGCCCGCCAGGCTCCCCAGCAGCGCCCCGAAGAGCAGGCCCAGGCCCGCTTCCTCCAAGGTGGCGCTCAGGTGGCGGCCCATGGCGCCGCTGTCCACCATCTCCCAAAACTCCGCCCAGATCAGGCTGGGACGGCTGAAAAAGAAGGGGTTCACATGCCCCCCCGCCGCGGCCCATTCCCAGAGGCATACCGCCAGGGCCAGCGCCAGCACCGTCCACACGCCGGGGCCAGGAGAAAACCGTCGTCTCATAGGCCCTCCTCCCCCCGGCGCAGCTCCCGTTCCAGGTCCCGCCACACCGTCTCTTCCAGCTCCACAAAGTGGGGAGAGAATTTCACGTCCATCACCCGCCGGGGCCTGGGCAGGTCGATGGGGTACTCCCTCACCACCCGGCCGGGGCGGGCACTCATCAGCACCACCCGGTCCGCCAGGGTAATGGCCTCGGTGAGGTCATGGGTAACATAGAGGATGGTGCAGCCAGTCTCCTCCCACAGCCGGAGGATATCGTCTTGGAGTTTTTGCCGGGTGAGGGCGTCCAGGGGGGCAAAGGGCTCGTCCATCATCAGCACCGCCGGGGACACCGCCAGCACCCGGGCAATGGCCGCCCGCTTCCGCATCCCCCCGGAGAGCTCCCGGGGATAACTCCCCTCAAAGCCCCCCAGGCCCATCTGCTCCATGAGCAGCTGTGCCCGGTCCCGGCGCGCCTGCTTGCCCACGCCCCGCAGCTCCATAGCCAGGGCCACGTTGTCCAGCACCGTGCGCCAAGGCAGCAGGGTGTCCCGCTGGGAGACATAGCCCACCGAGGGGGGCAGGCCCTCCACCGGCTCCCCCGCCAGATGGACCCGCCCCTGGCTGGCTGGGAGCTGCCCTGCCAGCACATTCAGCGCCGTGGTCTTTCCACAGCCAGAGGGCCCCACCAGGGCCACCAGCTCCCCCTGGGCCACAGAGAGGTCCATCCCCTCCAAGGCCCGGAGGCGCTTTCCGTCGGCAGAGGGGAACTCCACCGTCACGTCTTTTAATTCCAGCATTTCTATGATGGGCACCCCCTCTCCATGACACAATTCTTGCATACTGTCCTATTATATGAGATTTCTCCACCCTTGTCAATGCCAGGACAAGTCCTCCACCCCCTGCTCTGCACACGTCCCGTTGATTGGCCCTACCACGTCCCCTACGGCATCCTCTACGCCAAAGCCCCCTCCCCGGCAGTCGCGGGCTTTCTGGACATCCTGCGCCAGCTCTCCCCACCCAACGCCGCCGCTACGTGAGGGGCAATGTGGCGTGGAGACAAGAAAATGAGGCACACCAACGGATGTGCCTCACAGGATTCCTCAGGGGATGCCCTCTATTATCGTGCGCTTTTCAATTCTTCTACATCATGTGCCAGGCTCTTGATGGCGGTGCGCAGTACAACCACCTCTGCCTCTAGGTTCTCCACCCGGCTCTTGGGTATCAGGTTATTTAACACGTTCTCATGCCCCTCCGCCAACAGCTTCAACTGGGGCAGGACAATATTCTCCTGGGTGACCGCCACCCGGGTCAAGGTGGTCTGCATGTCGGCAATGGTAGCCTGGGTCTCCTCCTGCTTTGCCTCCATTTTGTCCATCCGGCCTTCCACGCGTTCCATCCGGCCGTCCATTTTGTCCATCCGGCCTTCCATTCGTTCCATCCGGCCGTCCATTTTGTCCATCCGGCCTTCCATTCGTTCCATCCGGCCTTCCATTCGTTCCATCCGGCCTTCCATTCGGTCCATCCGGCCGTCCATCCGGTCCATCTGGCCCTGCATTTGCTCCAAGATTGCTAAGATCTTTTCCTCATTGTTCATATGTATCTCCTCTCCCGTGAGCCGCTTACTCTTAACCTTATGATGCTATCATACCATGGATGGCAACCAATGGCAAGAGCAACGCCAAAGCGCAAGCTGGATTCTGCCCGGCAGGCAGGATAATACTTGATAAATCCCCAGGGGCATGCTACAATAAATTATAAAATGATTGGATATCGGGGCAGGCTGGTATGGCTTGCGGAAAGCGGTTTTCAATACGGAGTTTAGGAAAGGGTAGGAGACGAAAATGCCAATCTTTGATCGTTTTGTCCCACGGGAAGCTGCCCGGGGCGAGCAGGAAAGGAACGCGTTTCATCCCATCCCCTACAGGAAAATGTTCTCAGAACTGGATGCAGCCGGTGAAGAGGCAAAAGCGCACTATCCGGACGACAGCAAAACCGTAGATGCGTTTATCCGTGTTCTCAAGGAAACCTGCAGAGACCGGCACAGGAAGGTATTGGATGGCGAGTGGCGGCCTATGAAAGCGGAGGCACGGTTTTTCCTGTCAACGGACCGGATGTGCGCCTATGCCTGCCTGCTCCCCCCAGAGAACGACGGCGATGGGATCAGCTTTGAGACCTTTTGGGAAGACCTGCATTATGAGGGGATCCTCTACGGCGTGTTTCCGGAGGAGGCGCTCCAACGGGACTATGGCTGTGGATATCTCCACATCTTCCCGGTGGCCCGGGGAAAGCTGCCCTGCCCCGGGTCAGACGGCAAGCTCACGGAGCTGTTCCAGCGGCGCATCAATATGCGCCTGGACATACAGGACGGCAGCCAAGTGGACTTCGGCCCCGACAGCCAGGTGCAGCCCATCCGAAAAGGGGCGGTTATCTGCATGATCCGTCCCCCAAAGCCGGGGACGGACGGCATGGATGTCACAGGGCAGGCCCTCCCCAGCCCCCCGGTGGTCAGCGCCCATGTGCCCCAGGGGGTGAACACCAAGATCGAACGGGGCGGCTTGGCCCTCACCGCCGGGGCGGACGGAATCCTATACATCGAAAACGATCTGTTTTGCGTCCAGGCCCAGAAGATCATCGACGGGAGCATGGAGCAATTCCAGGGGACGCTTCAAATCTCGGGCAACCTCTACGTGGAGGGAAACGTAGACGGCGGGGTCTCCATTGAGGCCTCTGGTGACATCATCATCGGCGGGAAGATGGGGCAGGCCCGGGTGGTCTCCACCGGCGGGACTATCCGCGTCCAGGAGGGGATTTTCGGCACCACAGGGCAGACCTTCCTCACCGCAGCCCGTCAGGTGCAGTCCCCTGTGATGGAGTGTGCGCAGATCGTGGCGGAAACCAGCGTAATCGCGGAGATGGTCAACAACTGCGAAATCCGCTGTGGCGGCACCGTGTATGCCATGGGCGGCCGGGGGATGATTGTGGACAGCCAAATCCGGGCCGGGGGCAGCGTCCTGTGCCTGCGCATCGGGAACTTAGCCGGAGGCCGGAGCCAGATCTCCGTGGGCTATCCCCCCCACATCCCGGAGACCTGGGAGCGGGTCCGGGGGGAGCTGGCGGAAATCGGCCCCACCCTCACCGTGCTGTGGGACAATATCACCGCCCTGCGGAAGCTGGGGCACCGGATTTCGGACAAGGAGCAGGCGGTGCTGGAAACCCTCCTAGAGCAGCGCAAGCTATACATTGAGCGGCAGGCGATGTTGAAAATCGACTTGGCCGAGGTGGACAAAGCCCTGGACAAAAAAAGCAAGGGGATCATCCGCTGTGAGAAATTGCAGCCCTGCCTGGACGTCCAAATCGGCCGCGCCAAGGAAGCGGTCACCACCATAGAGGAACAGTGTAATATCCACCTCTGTGAGCGGAGAATCCTATTAAAGTGAACACACAGCGTAACCCCCCGGGCGGCACCGTCCGGGGGTACGTTATGCCCATCCCCAACAAAAAAACAGAGGCTACCACACCCTATGGTGCGATAGCCTCTGTTTTTTGGAGCAGGTAAAGGGAGTCGAACCCTCCTATCAAGCTTGGGAAGCTTGCGTTCTACCGATGAACTATACCTGCATTTTCCGCCAGGGGAGGGGCCAAAAGGGCACCGTCATCTGACTACCTGCGTATTATAGCACGAGCCGCAGGAAATTTCAAGGGGAAATTTTGTCGGATTTCCGTCCCCCTGCCGCGAAAGCAGGCGCACCATTTCCCCCCAGGCTCATAGAATGGAATGGCAAGCAACGCCAGTCTGAAACAACCAGAGGAGGTAACATTATGAGTGAACGGGTCGTACCCGGTCCGGTGCAAGATAGCTGCGGCATCCGGGAAGCCGTGTGCATCCATACGAAAAAGATTTACGACAGTTGCCGTGACAAGGATTGCATCGAAGACCTGCGGGTCTATCCCACCAGAGGCTCCCAAGCGGTCATTGACCGCGCCCTCAGTGTCCGGGGAGGGCGGGCGGAGCTGCTGAGAGCCTACATCGACGTGGAGCCCGCCGCCTACAACCGGGGCTTCTTCAGCGTAGACATCCGCTACTACTACCGCATCACCGCCGAGGCCTTTTTGGGCGGGGCCCGCACCGCCGACATCAGCGGCCTGGCGGTCTTTGACAAGCGGGTGATCCTCTTTGGCAGCGAGGGCAACGCCAAAGTCTTCTCCTCCCGCTACCAGCCCGACGGGCCCGACGCCCAGCTGGGCCGGCGCAGCAATCTCCCCGAAGCGGTGGTGGAGGCGGTGGACCCCATCGTCCTGAGCCTGCGCCTGTGCGAGGGCTGCGACTTTGGCGGCTGTGGCTGCCCCTGCCCCCCCGGCTGCGCACCAGTGTGCCCGCCCCCGCCGCCCCCCTGCGGGCCCTGCGCCCCTGGTACCCCTGGCGGCCCCGGTACATCCGGCACCCCTGGCGCCAGCATGGTCTATGGGGAGAACGAGCTCACGGAGATCCCCACAGGCATTGACGCCCTCTTCGACAGCGAGCTGTGCTTCGACGCCTGCGCCCGGCGGCTGTGCGTCACCCTGGGCCAGTTCTCCATCGTGCGCCTGGAGCGGGACTCCCAGCTCCTCATCCCCATGTACGACTACTGCATGCCCACCCGGGAGTGCAGCGGCGGCGGGGACGACTGCTGCGACGAAGACCCCTGCGAGATCTTCCGGCAGATCCGCTTCCCTGTGGGCGAATTCTTCCCCCCCAGCGCCTTGCCTGGGATGGAGGAGGAGCCCGGCGGCGGGAACTGCTGCGGCGGCGGCAACAACTGCTGTAGCTGCGGCTGCTGACCACGCCCCCCAAGCGCAATGGGTGGGGCCCCCTGTATTCCAGGGGGACCCACCCTTTTTCTGTCCTGATATGGTTTTACCGAATTGGAATCCCCTATTTCCCCGCCAGGACCCGGGCCTCACTGGCGGGCTTCCCGGCCCGGCGGCTCATCCGGCGGAGGGCCTTTTCCAGCTCACACACCACCAGGGGTGTCACCGCCAGCCCCAGGACGGCAGCCCATTCCTGGCCGTCCAGGGCCACCACGGAGAAGGCCCCCTGCAAGGGCGGCAGCAGCAGCACCGCCACTTGAAGGGCCGCCCCAGCCAGGAAGGCCTTGTTCATGGCGGGGTTGGAGAACAAGCCAATGTGGAACAGGGACGCCTCCTCGCTGCGCACGTCAAAGGCGTGGAAGAGCTGGCTGAAGGTGAGGGTGGCAAAGGCCATGGTGTTGGCCACGGCGTAGGACTCCGCCAGCACCAGCCCCAGCCAGTAGGCCAGCAGGGTCAGCCCCCCCACCAGGCAGCCCTGCCACAGCAGGCGGAAGGAAAAGCCCTTGGAGAACAGTGGCTCCTCCTTCCCCCGGGGGGCCTGGCTCATCACGGCCTCCTCCACCCCCTCCATCCCCAGGGCCAGGGCGGGGAGGGAATCCGTCACCAGGTTCAGCCACAGCAGCTGCACCGGGCTCAGGGGGGCGTGGGGGAAGGCCAGGAGGGTGGCCAGGAAGATGGCCAAAATCTCCCCGATGTTACAGGAGAGCAGGTAGTGGATGGCCTTGCGGATGTTGGCATAAATCCCCCGGCCCTGCTCTACGGCGGCCACCACCGTGGCAAAGTTGTCGTCGGTGAGGATCATGTCCGCCGCGCCCTTGGCCACGTCGGTGCCCCCCTTGCCCATGGCGCAGCCGATGTCGGCGGTTTTCAGGGCGGGGGCGTCGTTGACCCCGTCCCCGGTCATAGCCACCACCCTGCCCCGCTTCTGCCAGGCCCGGACGATGCGCATTTTGTGCTCCGGGGTCACCCGGGCGTAAACCGACACCGCCTCAATCTCCTCCTCCAACATCTCCTGGGGGAGCATGTCCAGGGCGGGTCCATCCAGGGCCCGGTCCCCGGGGCGGAAAATGTTCAAGTCCCGGGCAATGGCTACGGCGGTGTCCTTGTGGTCCCCGGTAATCATCACCGGACGGATGCCCGCCGCCGTACAACGGGACACCGCCTCCCGGACCTCTGGCCGGGGTGGGTCCATCATCCCCACCAGGCCCACAAAGCACAGCTCCCGTTCCAGTTCACCGGCGGTGTAACGGCCGGGGAGCTGGGCCCGCTCCCCCTGGGCCACCGCCAGCACCCGCAGGGCCGCCCCTGCCAGAGCCTGGTTCTCCCGGCGGATGCGCTCCCGCTCCGACTCGGTGAGGGGCCGGGGGCCGTTGGACCCCAGGATGTGGGTGCAGCAGGCCAACACCGCCTCCGGGGCCCCCTTCACGGCAATGAGGCAGCCCCCCTGGGGGGTGGTGTGGCAGGTGGCCATGCGCTTGCGGCTGGAATCGAAGGGGGCCTCCCCCTTCCGGGGATAGCTTTTTTCCAGCTCCCCCCGGAGGAAGCCCTCCTGGGCGGCGATGGCGGCAAT
This sequence comes from uncultured Oscillospiraceae bacterium, assembly GCA_910584805.1. GTDB lineage: Bacteria > Bacillota > Clostridia > Oscillospirales > Oscillospiraceae > Evtepia. The sequence continues at coordinate 11,463 of CAJUCB010000005.1, read as the reverse complement.
GGCGGCCTCTGTGGGGTCCCCGGTAAAGCCGCCGCCGGGGGTGGCCTTGGCATCCCCGCACAGGGCCCCCAGGGTAAGTAGGGTTTTGCGGTCCGCCCCGCCGGGGGTGCGCAGTTCCAGGACGGTCATTTGGTTCTTGGTGAGGGTACCGGTCTTGTCCGAGCAGATCACCGAGGCACAGCCCAAGGTCTCCACCGCAGGCAGGCGCTTGATGATGGCCCCCCGCTTGGCCATCCGCCCCACCCCCATGGCCAGGACGATGGTGACAATGGCAGGCAGGCCCTCCGGGATGGCCGCCACCGCCAGGGCTACGGCGGTGAGGAACATGTCCAGCATGTCCCGGTGTTGGAGCATCCCCACGCCGAACATCACGGCGCACACCCCCACGCACACCAGGGACAGCACCTTGGATACCTCCCCCATCTTCTGCTGCAAGGGGGTCTCCCCCTGGTCCTGGTTCAGCAGCAGCCCGGCAATGCGGCCCATCTCCGAGGCCATCCCCGTGGCGGTAATCACCACCCGCCCCCGGCCCCCGGTGATGACGGTGCCGCCGATGACCATGTTCCGCCGCTCCGCCAAGGGGGTCTCCGGGGCCAGGGCGCCCCCGGCCTGCTTGTGGACCGGGAGGGACTCCCCCGTCATGGCGGACTCATCTGCCTGTAGCTCCGCCGCCCACAGCACCCGCCCGTCGGCGGGGACGAAATCCCCCGCCTCCAAAAGCACCACGTCCCCGGGCACCAGCTGGGCGCTGTCCAAACGCAGCTCCTGCCCTCCCCGGACCACCAGGGTCTTGGGGGCGGAGAGCTGCTGCAGGGCTTCCAGGGCTTTCCGGGCGTTGTCCTCCTGGGAGACGGAGATCACGGTGTTAAAGGCCACGATCAACAGGATGATGGCGGCATCTAACCAGTCCTCCCCGCCCCCGGCGAAGTAGGACAGCCCCGCCGCCGCTAGCAGCACTAGGATCATGGGGTCCTTAAGCTGGGCCAAGACCCGGAAAAACAGCCCCGCCTGCTTCCCCTGCTCCAAACGGTTTTCCCCGAACTGTCCCAGGCGCTTTTTGGCCTCCGCCGGGGAGAGGCCCCGGTCGCTGTCGCTGTGGAGCTCGTCCAGCACCTGGCGCAGGGATTTTGTGTGAAAGGCTCGTTCCATACGCTCCCTCTTTTCCTATGGGTTGTCCCCTCTATCCTAGCGGAATGGGCACACGTCATTCTGTCGCTTTCTGGATGGTGGGAAAATTTTCCTGGGCAGGGGGACAACCCGCCCTTCCCTCTTGACGGGGGAGCAAAGCCTTGTTATGATATAGTTAACTTAAAAAAGGAGGGGACAACTATGCCGACCGAGAAAGAGATTTTAATGATTCAGAAAGCCACCATGTTCGACCTAAAGCAAATCTTGGAGGCCAACCCCGACAAAACATACACCGTTGACGAGCTAAAAGCCCTGATTGATGCCTATATCGCTGGCTTGCAGTAACAGGACGGGAACACAAAAACGTGCAAGAGCATACATGACACATCATTGAAAAAAGAGGATGCAGACCGGCAGGTCCGCATCCTCTTTTTCGTTTTGTGTCACGCACTCAAAGCAGCAGTTCCCGGTAGCTCTCGGCCTCCCGCACCTGCCCCACAGCGGACAGGGACAGCTGGTCCCAATCAAACACTTCCTCTGCCAGAGCCAGGATATCCTCCCGGGTCACGGCGTCGTAGGCGGCGATGAGCTGTTCGGCGGAGAGGATTTCCCCGTTGAACAGCAGGGAGCGGCCGGAGTGGCTCATTCGGGACTGGGTGGACTCCATGCCCATGACCACGTTGGCCTTGGTCTGCTCCCGGACCCGGGAGAGCTCCTCCTGGGTGGGGCCGTTTTGTTTGAAGTCCCGCACCACCTGGCGGATGGTTTCCAGGGCTTTGGCCTCGGTGGCGCCGTTGAGGGCGGTATAGATGCAAAAGCAGCCGGTCTCCCGGTGGCTGGCCCCGTAGGAGTAGATGGAGTAGCACAGCCCCTGCTGCTCCCGGACGGTCTGGAACAGCCGGGAGGACACCCCGCCCCCCAGGATGGTGGAGAGCAATTGCAGGGCAAAGCGCTTGGGGGAGCCGTAGCCCAGCCCTGGGAAGGCCATGAGCAGGTGGTTTTGCTCAATGGGCTTTTGGGTGGCCACAAAGGCGGGGCGGTACAAGGCCGTCTCCTCCTCCCTGGCCGCCCCTGGCGGAAGGACGGAAAAGCGCTGGCGCAGCTGGTCCAGGTCCTCCTGGCGGAAGCTCCCCGCCAGGGAGACCACGGTATTTTCCGCCCGATAGCTGCGCTGGTGGAAGTCCCGCAAAAAGTCCCCGGTCATGTTGGCCAAGGTCTCCTTCCGGCCCAGGATGGGCCGGGACAGGGCGCTGGGGGCATACACCGCCTGGAAGAGCTTCTCCCCGCACAGGTCGTCGGGGGTGTCCTCGTACATGTCGATTTCCTCCAAAATGACCCCCCGCTCGGTCTCCACCGCCTCCTGGGCGAAGGCGGAGTGGTAGACCATATCGTAGAGGATGTCCAGGGCCTGGGCCAAGTGGTCGTCCAGCACCCGGGCATAGAAGCAGGTGGACTCCTTGGTGGTATAGGCGTTGATCTGTCCGCCGATGGCGTCGGTCTCCCGGGCGATGTCCGCGGCGGAGCGGCGCTGGGTGCCCTTGAAGAGCATGTGTTCAATGAAGTGGGCCGCCCCAGATTCCTGGGCCGTCTCCACCCGGGACCCGCCCTTCACCCAGATACCCAGGGAGGCAGAGCGGACGGTGGGGATGGCCTCGGTAATCAGGCGCACGCCCCCCGGCAGGGTTTCAATCGTTACCATAGTCAGCTCCTTCGCTTCTTTTCAATGGTGGTCCCCAGGGCTTTTTCGGAGATGGCGTCCAACAAAATGGCGTGCTCCATCCGCCCGTTGAGGATGGTAACCGCCCCCACCCCGTGTTCCACGGCGTGGATGCAGTTTAAGGTCTTAGGCCGCATGCCCCCGGCGATGAGGCCGCTGTCCATGAGCTCCTTGGCCCGGCTGGGGTCGATCTTGTCGATGCGGGTGGAGGGGTTCTGGCTGTCGGTGAGGATGCCGTCGGTGTCGGTGAGGAAGATGAGCTTGTCCGCCTTCAAGGCCTCGGCAACGGCCCGGGCGGCGTCGTCGGCGTTGCAGTTGAAAGCCTTCCCCGGCTCGGTGGCGCTGCCGGCAATGGGAGACACCACCGGCAAAAAGCCCCCCTCCAACAGGGTCAGCAACAGGCGGGGGTCCACCTGGGTGATGGTGCCCACCAGGCCCAGGCTGTCGTCCTTGGACCGGGCACTGAGCAGCCCCCCGTCCCGGCCAGACACCCCGCAGGCCCGGCTGCCCACCCGGCTCAACGCCGCCACCACGGATTTGTTCACCCGGGCGGACAACGCCAGCTCCGCGGTGTCCAACACCGCCTGGTCGGTGTAGCGGTAGCCCTGCTGGAAGCGGCTCTCCACCCCCAGCTTGTCCAGCAGGGCGGAGATCTCCTTGCCGCCCCCGTGGACCAGGATCACCCGGACCCCCACGGATTGCAGGGCGGCCACGTCCTCCAAAATGGTGTCGGTACTCTCGGCGTCCAGGGCGGAGCCGCCGTATTTGATGACCACGGTACGGCCCTCCCAGCGGCGCAGCCGGGGGAGCACGTCCAGCAGGGAGCGGACCTTGCTCATGCCGTCCATGCCGTGCTGGACGTCGTACTCGTGGAGGGCCTCCTTGGCGTAGTCTACATCGGAGGGGCAGTCGATATACTCCGTGCCCCGTTTCTGCCGGGTCTCCGCCCCCTTGCCGGTGAGGAGGATTACGGTTTCCTCCCGGCTGCCCATCACAGCCTGGCGGATGGCCTCTCCTCTGTCAGGGACGATGCTGTATTCCGCGTGGTGCTGGGCCTCCACATACTGGGCGATATCCTTGCAGATATCCTCCACCGGCTCCTCCCCGGCGTCCTCCTCGGTGAGGATCACCAGATCAGAGTATTTGCCGGAAATCTCCCCCAGGTTCCGGCGGCGGTCAAAGGCCTTCTTGCCGGGGCAGCCGAACACGGTGACAATCCGCCGCCCGGGGTACTCCGCCTGGACGGACTGGAACAGGGTTTCAAAGGAGAGCTTGTTGTGGGCATAGTCCACCAGCACGCACACCTTGTCGTCGGCGTTGGCATAGACCTCCATCCGGCCAGGGACCCGGGCCTTCATCAGCCCGGCAAAGGCGTACTGCTCCGGGATGGACAGGGCCTCGCACACCGCCAGGGCCGCCAAGGCGTTCTGGACGTTGAACAGCCCCGGCATGGTGAGCCGGAACTCCCGGTTATACCGGGGGGTTTTCACCCGGAAGAGGATATCCCCTCCCTGCTTGCGCACCTGGGTGCCGAACACGGTGGCGGAGGGGTCCTTTTCGGAAAAGGTGATGATCCGGGGGCAGCTGCGCTTGGCGGCTTCCAGCACCCGGTCTGCCCGGTCACTGTCCAGGTTCACGCAGGCGGCGGCGGACTGGGCAAAAATCCGCAGCTTGGAGGCAAAGTAGTCCTCAAAGTCCGGGTGCTCAATGGGGGAGATGTGGTCGGGGCTGATGTTCAGGAACACCGCCGCGGCGAAGTCCACATTCCGCACCCGGTCATATTTCAGGGCCTGGCTGGACACCTCCATGGTCAAATACCGCAGCTCCTCCCCCACGGCGTTGGCGAAGTGGCGTTCCAGGTCCAAGGGCTCCGGGGTGGTGAGGTGGGACTCAAAGCGCTCCACCCCGTCGTAGGTGTCGATGGAGGAGATGATGCCGCTGGCGGGGGCCTTTTGGGCGGCGAGATATTCGTCGAAGATATATTTCAGGTAGTAGGTGGTGGAGGACTTCCCCTTGGTGCCGGTGATGCCCACCACCCCCAGCTTCCCCGAGGGGTGGTTGTAATAAAAGTCCGCCAGCAGGGCCATGGACAGCCGCACATCCCCCACCTGGATGCAGGGCAGCTCCACCTCTGGGTAGGGCTCCTCTGCCAGGTAGGCAAAGGCCCCCCTCTCCTGGGCGGCGCGGAGGTAGTCCACCTTAAAGTGGGCGCCCTTGCAGATGAACAGGGTGCCGGGGACCACCTCCCGTGAGTCGCAGCTCACCAGGGCCACCTCCCGTGTCAGGGGGGCGCTGGCGGCGGCGCGCAGCAGGTTCTTTTTCTGTAATAGCTGGATGTACTCACCCAGGGGATAGAGGGTTAGCTTCATGGTCAAATCCTTTCCTCGTCAGGGGGCCAGCGCTTTCCCACAGCGCAGGATGGCCTGCTGGGCCAAAACCTCCATGGCGTCGATGTAATAGGGGGGCAGCTTGGCCTGCTCCCGGTAGACGGACAGCTCCGTACAGCCCAGGATGGCGCAGCCGCAGCCCGCGTGGTGCAAAAAGCGGTCCAGGGCGGCGAATTTCGCCTCGTCTCCCGGCTTCCCGCTTTTGATATCGTCATAGATCAGGGACATCACGGTGTTTTGCAGCCCTGGGGGCGGTGTGACGGCCGTGCAGCCCACCGCCTCCAAGGCCGTTTGATACAGCCCGGTCTGGATGGTGCCGTCGGTGGCCAAAACCCCCACCCGCTCTGCCCCGGTTTCCTTCACCGCCGCCGCCGTCTCCTGGATCATGTGGAGGATGGGCACCGGGGTCTCCTTTTGGAGCCGGGGGACGAAGTAGTGGGAGGTATTGCAGGGGATGGCAATCAGCGTACAGCCCGCCGCCGTCAAGAGCTGGATGCCCCGGAGCAGGGCGTCATACACCGGCCCCTCCTGTCCGCTGAGAATCCCGGCGGTGCGGTCGGGGATGGCGGCGTCGCTCCACAGCAGCAGGCGCAGGTGGTCCTGGTCCCGCTGGGCATCGGTGCGGGCAATGATGCGCTGGTAAAAGGTATTGCTGGCCTGGGGGCCCATACCGCCCAGGATGCCTAGGATGTGGTTGCTCTGTGTCATAGCTGTGCCCTCAACACTTCGGCTGATAATACTGCTTGTATTTTACAAAATGCCCCAGCAGGTTTTTGGTCATCCGCAGGCGGCGGGGGAGGGCCTTGTCGGCGTGGTAGAACAGGGGGGTACTCTCCCGCCCTTCCGCCATGCGCTGTTTCATCTCCCCGTGGTATTCCGAGACGATGTAGCGGAACGCCACCTTCCGGGGCACCACCCGCCACAGGCTGGGGTTCTTGGCCAGGGTGAAGGGCAATTCCTTCCCCTCCACCCGGTCCTCCACCAGGAGCTTGGCGATGTTATACCCCGCCCCGGTGACATAGTAGTTGCTGCGCCCCTGGCGGCAGTTGATTTCAAAGGCCTTGAACTTCCCGTCCCGCTGGTCGTACTTGATGTCGAAGTTGGAGAAGCCGGTGTAGTGGATGTCCTCCAAAAAGCCCTTGAACTTCATGCACAGCGCTTCGTTCTCCTCGGTGAGGATCACCGCGTGGTTGCCGATGCCGTGGGGGGTGTGCTCCTCCAGGAGCACGTGGCCCAGGCACATGAGCTTTACCTTCCCGTTGCGGTCGGAGTAGCAGGTGAGCACCCGCATAAAGCTGTCGTCCCCGGGGACGAAGTCCTGGATAATCATGGTGTCGGGATACCCGGCGGCGTAGACCTTGTCCAGCACCTGTTCCAGGCTCTCCCGGTCGGGGCAGGTGAACACCTTCTCGTTGCCGGGGAAGGGGTGTGCCCAGTAGGCCACCCCGTTGGAGGGCTTACAGATGAAGGGGGGCTGGAAGGGCAGGGTAAAGTCGTGGCCCATGTCCCGGTGGTAGACGAAGGTGCCCGGGTGGTCGATGCCGTACTGGTCGCAGAGGCGGTAAAACTGGGCCTTGTCGGTGAGGCGGTTGATCTCCTCCCCGCTCACCGTGGCCACGATGCAGGGTTCCGGCAGGCTGTCCTTGTTCTCCGCCGCCAGCTTCACATAGCTGTCGCCGCAGCCGATGACCAAAATGGTCTTGCCGGGATGCTCCCCCACCACCGTGGCCACGTTTTGGCGAAAGCTCTCCGCGTCCTCATTGGTGGGGCAGGGGCGGTAGTCGATGATGTCCGAGCCGTAGGCGGGGCCGGAGGGGTAGTAGCCATAGGCAATGGACTTCACCCCATAGGCCTCGTGAAAGGCGCGGGCCACGCTGTATACATTGATATCCCCGCCGAACAGCAGGGGCTGGAAGCTGGCCATGAATGAGCCCTCCTCAGTGTTTCTATATTTTCATACCATTATGCGCCAGTTCCACCCTGGGCGCAACAGAAAGTTTTCGATCTTCGCTCCAAATTTGCATTTCCCCCATTTTCCAAGACAGAAAATGGGGGAGACGGGGCAGTTTTATCCGCGGACCCTGCCCACCTGATACACGCCGTTGATCTGGTTGAGCTTGTTCATGATGGTGGTAATCTCGCTCTGGGTGCGCACCTCCACCACCACCCGGATTTTGGCATAACCGTCGGGCAGGGAGGCGGCGGAGAAGTTCAGGGCGTTGATCTTCCCTGACGCCAGCACGGCGGCGGCATCCATGGCCAGGCCGGGCCGGTCCTTGGCGATGAGCTCCACGGCGGTCTTGTAGGTGTTCTGGCTCTCGGCGTCCCAGCCTACGCTGACCCAGCGGTCCTTTTCCGCCGCCCGGTTCATGCCCAGCTGGGCGTTGGGGCAGTCCCGGCGGTGGACGGAGACCCCATAGCCCCGGGTGATGAAGCCCACAATGTCGTCCCCGGGCACCGGGGTGCAGCACTTGGCGAACTTCACCATGCACTCGGTCATGTCCGACACCACCACCCCGGAGACGGCGTGCTTATGCCCGCCGCCGCTCCTGGCCACCCCGGCGGCGTTGCTCACCGCCAGCTCGGCAAATTTCTTCTGCTGCTCCTCCTGCTGGGCGGCCCGCTCGGCGGCCAGGCGTTCCGCCTGCTGGCGGTCCTGGTGGACCAATTCCTCCCGGGTACGGTTGGCGCACTTCTGGGCGGAGGCCCCGCCATAGCCGATGGCGGCGTACATCTCTTCCAGGCTGTTGAAGCGCACCTTTTCCAGGATGTGGGGGAGCATGTGGTCGGAGGTGATGGCGGCGATGGAGAAGCCCAGGTGCTTGAGCTCGTTCTCGAACATAGACCGCCCGGCGGCCACGTTTTCCTCCCGTTTCTCCCGCTTGAACCACTGGCGGATTTTGGAGCGGGCCTGGGTGCTCTTGGCCAGGTTCATCCAGTCCCGGCTGGGGCCCTTGGCGTTTTTGGAGGTGATGACCTCCACGATCTCCCCGGACTTGAGCTGGTAGTCAAAGCCCACGATGCGCCCGTTGACCTTGGCCCCGGTCATGGAGTTGCCCACGGCGGAGTGGATGGCATAGGCGAAGTCGATGGGAGTGGCCCCGGCGGGGAGGTTGATGACATCTGCGTTGGGGGTAAAGACGAACACCTCGTCGGCGAAGAGGTCCACCTTCAGGTTGCGGATATACTCCTCGGCGCCGGTGTCCTGCTGGGTCTCGATGAGGCGGCGGATCCAGGCAAAGGTCTCCTCGGTGCCCAGCTCCTTGCCCTTGAGGCCCTGTTTATACTTCCAGTGGGCGGCCACGCCATACTCCGCCATGTGGTGCATCTCCCAGGTGCGGATCTGCACCTCAAAGGGGATGCCCTCGCTGCCAATGACGGTGGTGTGGAGGGACTGGTAGCCGTTGGGCTTGGGGGTGCCGATATAGTCCTTGAACCGCCCTGGCACCACCTTATACATGTCGTGGATACAGCCCAAAACGCTGTAGCAGGAGGCGATATCGTCCACAATCACCCGGAAGGCGTAGAGGTCGAAAATCTCGCTGAGCTTCTTGTTCTGGGCATAGGTTTTCCGGTAGATGGAATAGACGTGCTTTACCCGGCCATAGACGGTGCAGTGGATGCCCTCCTTTGCCAGCCGGGTCTGGATGGAGGCCTGGATGCGCTCCATAAAGGCGGCGTTGGTCTCCGCCTGGCTTTGCAGCTCCTGGTCGATCTCCTGGTAAGCGATGGGGTCCAGGTATTTTAGGGAGAGGTCCTCCATCTCCCACTTCATCCGCTGCATCCCCAGCCGGTGGGCGATGGGGGCATAGATTTCCAAGGTCTCCAAGGATTTCTCCCGCTGCTTGCGCTCGGACTGGAACTCCAAGGTGCGGGTGTTATGGACCCGGTCGCAGATTTTGATGAGCACCACCCGCACGTCCTTGGCCATGGCCATGAGCATTTTCCGCAGGTTTTCCATCTGCTTCTCTTCCGTGGAGGTATACTTCACCCGGGTCAGCTTGGTGACCCCCTCCACCAGGTCTGCCACCGTGGGGGAGAACAGCCGGGCCACGTCCTCGTGGGTGGCGTCGGTATCCTCAATGGTGTCGTGGAGCAGGGCTGCCATGATGGAGTCCGCGTCCAGCCCCAGCTCCGCCACCAGATGGGCCACCTCCATGGGGTGGGTGATATAGGGGGAGCCATCCTTGCGCAGCTGCCCCTCGTGGTGGCTCCGGGCGTATTCGTAGGCGGCCCGGACACGGGCCCGGTCCTCCGGGGTGGTGGATTTCATCTTCTCTTCCAGTTCTTCAAACCGCAGTTCCAAAGGCTCACGCACAGTCAAGGCCCCTCTCTGTTTGTATTGTGCCCCGGCGGCCTGCCGGGATAGGTTGGTTCTCATTGCGCCGGGAAACCGGCTTTAGGAAAAGACCCGGCTCTCCTGGGGCAGGGCCCCCCGCTCCCGCTCCGGGGTCTCCCCCCAGGCGATGCCTTGGAGCTTGCGGATGATGGGGGCCTGGAACAGGTCCACCTTCCCCTTCCCCCGGCGTTGGCGCAGGCGGATGTGAAGGCTGCCGTCTGTCCGCCCCTCCTGCTTCAAAAGGCCCAATTCCTCCATCACGTCCAGGCAAATCCGGGTGCGCAGGGCGGACTCTGGCAGGTCGGCCTCCTGGGCCACCTGCTGGGCCAGCCGGGTGGGGGTGGCGGTGACCTCCCCGTTGCGGTGGTAGAGGAAGCGCCACACCCCGGCGAACTCCTCCCGCTGGGGGATCATCCGCCGGGCCTGGGCGGGGGCGAGGCCCTCCCCCCGGCAAAAGCGCTCGTAGAGCTGCCCCTCCTGTTCCTGGGCCACCGTCACCGTGGGGCGCAGGTCCACCAGGTGGAGCTGCACCGACCGGGAGCCGCGATACTCGTTGATCTGGGGGTAAAAGGCCACATCGGCCCGGTCCCCCACCATCAGCCCCGACTGCTCCCGGGTGACGGAGAAAAAGATCATGTCCATGGTCTTGCCGTCCCGGGTGGCCCGCATCTTCAAGTGCCGGCCGCCCCCCACGTCAGACAGGCAGGTGACGGTCACCCCCATCAGGGCAAACACCGGCCGGGGGTTCCCGGCCCCGCAGGGCTCCAACAGGTCCAGCTGTTCCACGGCTTCCAGGGTGAGCACCCCGGCGCTTTCCAGCTCCCCGTCGATTTGGAGGGTGGGGACCATCTTCTCCCCCCCGGTATCCGCCCGGACCAGCTCTGTCATCCGCGCCCGGAAGGCCGCCACGTTCTCCTCCTTGATGGTAAAGCCCGCGGCCAGGGCGTGGCCGCCGTAGCCCTCCAACAGGTCCGCGCACTGCTCCAAGGCACAGAAGAGGTTCACCCCCCCATAGGAGCGGCAGGAGCCCTTCCCCTTGCCGTCCTCCTGGAGGCAGATCATCAGCACCGGGCAGGCGAAGCGCTCACTGAGCCGGGAGGCCACAATGCCCACCACCCCCTGGTGCCAGCGGTGGTCCGCCAACACCAGGCAGTCGTAGGTCTTGCCCTCGTCCAACTGTTCCAGACACTGGGTAAAAATCTCCTGCTCCACCGCCTGGCGGTGGCGGTTGAGCTCACACAGCTCCACCGCCAGGGCCATGGCCTGGGCGCTGTCCTCGGTGAGCACCAGCTCCGCCGCCGTGGTGGCACGGCCCATGCGCCCGGCGGCGTTGATCCGGGGGGAGAGGCAGAAGCCGATGGCCGTGGCGTTTAGGGGGCGGTTCAGGGTCCCCGCCTCCTGCATCAGGGCCCGCAGGCCCCGGCGGCGGGTCTTTTTCAGGTGCCGCAGGCCCACCCGCACAATGGTGCGGTTTTCCCCCACCAGCTCCATCACGTCAGCCACGGTGCCCACGGCGGCCAGGTCGGCGTATTCCATAAACAGATTGTGGGCCCGGCTGGCGCCCCCCAGGGCCATCACCAGCTTCAGGGCCACCCCCACCCCCGCCAGGTTCTTGAAGGGGTAGGGGCAGTCCTTCCGGTGGGGGTCCACCACCGCCACGGCGGGGGGCAGGACTTCCTTGCACTCATGGTGGTCGGTGACGATCAGGTCCATGCCCAGCTGGGCGGCGTAGGCGGTTTCCTCCACGGCGGTGATGCCGCAGTCCACGGTAATCACCAGCCGGACCCCCTCCTGGGCCAATTTCTCCACCGCCCCCTGGTTCACCCCATAGCCCTCTTCCAGGCGGTTGGGGATGTAATAGATCACGTCCCCCCCCTGGCTGCGCAGGTAGT